>CAYOGM010000016.1:0-30147 GCA_964403595.1 uncultured Acetatifactor sp.
AGTTAAAGGAGGGTGCAGGAATGACTGCTACCGTTGCGGACATTGTGGAAAATCCTTTGAATCTTGAGATAAAGGAACTGGAAGCAGCACAGGTTGCCAGAACTGTAAATGATGTTGATATTGCATGCATTAACGGAAATTACGCGGCAGAAGCAGGATATAAGGTGAGTGATGCACTTGCAACAGAAAGCGTAGATTCATTGGCAGCACAGACTTATGTAAATATTGTCGTTGTCAAGGAAGGAAATGAGGAATCTGCAAAGGTAAAAGCATTAGTGGAAGCAATTTTGTCTGATGAGGTTAGAGATTACATTAATGGTCAATATGAGGGTGGTGTTGTACCGGTATTTTAAAGATATAAATAGGGCGCGAGAGTCCGCAAGCGGCCACTTTGTTCCAGGTGATTTAATATTTTTTTAATTTTACATTTGAGTCATCAGGGTTTACAATCTTAACAGTGTATTTTACAAATGAACCAAGATTTATAGGGTGAATAAGGTAAAGGGAGGAAGCATTGTGGAAGGTTTGGAAAGTAGTGTAATGGTGGCAGGGGAGTTCATGCAGGCAGAATCCTGGGAGGATATTAAGGAGAAGTCCCAGCCCTACATCAAGCTGATGTCTTATTATAAATGTGCCATGATGGAGATTGAGACCAAGTTTAATGTGTTGAATGAGGAGTTTTCCATGCAACATGACAGAAATCCCATCAGCAGTATCAAGTGTCGCCTGAAGTCTCCGGGCAGTATCGTGAATAAAATTAAAAAGAACGGTTTGCCCTACAATCTGGCGGCAGTGGAGGAGCATATTCGTGATGTGGCAGGTGTGCGCGTCTGCTGTGCGTTTATTGAGGATGTTTATATGCTGGCAGATGCACTCTTAAAACAGGATGATGTAATTTTAATCGAAAAGAAGGACTACATAGCTAATCCCAAGCCAAACGGTTACAGAAGTCTGCATTTGATTGTGGAGATTCCAATTTTTCTCGCCAATGAGAAGCGCACTATGAAGGTGGAGATTCAACTGCGTACCATTGCCATGGATTTCTGGGCAAGTCTGGAGCATCAGCTGCGATACAAGAAGGATTTTGAATTTACTCAGGCAATGGCGGATGAGCTGCTTAGCTGTGCAGAGCTGAGTGCTGCGCTGGATAGGAAGATGGATGCGCTGAGAGATCAGGTTTTGAATTTTTAATTTGATAACGAAAGAGTAAGCAGGTTGCAAGAGATGGTTGGATATAAACAACTGTCTCTTGCTTTTTCTATAAAACGGATTAGTTTTAAGGAAATGATATTGAATGTGCAAAGAGAAAATGATATAATAGAACTGCCAATATTTTAGCTATTTACACATGGTACGTGAAAAAGGAATAAAATATTAGTACTTATTTGCAAGCTGACAAGAGAGGTTTGGGAAAAAGAATGTTTACACAATTAAAATATCCACACGAAATAGCAAAGGATATTGCACAGCAGGAAAAGAGTAAAAGGAAGAGACGGAAAATTACACAAAAAGAGCTTAGTATGCGTTCGGGTGTCAGCTTGGCATCAATAAAGCGATTTGAACAGACTGGAGAGATTTCGTTTGTGTCATTACTTCAGATTGCGGCAATATTGGATGAGTTGGACAGTTTTGCGAATTTGTTTGAAGGAATTGAATATCAGTCCATACAGGAGGTCATAAATGAGAGAAATCAGTCATCTCGAAGTAAAGATAGGCGATAGAGTAGTTGGAACTATTGCAGAGGCAAAAAATGGTTTGTGTGCTTTTCAGTATTCCAAAGAATGGCTGGCAGAAGGTTTTCCCATCAGTCCGTTTAGTCTTCCTTTACGAGAAGAAGTATTTCTTCCTAAAAGTGATATATTAGAGGGATTATTTGGTGTGTTTTCGGATAGTTTACCTGACGGATGGGGGCGATTATTATTGGATCGTATGCTGATGCAAAGAAAGATTTCTCCTCGTACTATCAGACCAATTCAAAGGCTGGGCATCATCGGTGCTACAGGAATGGGGGCGTTGGAATATTATCCGGAGCTTTTGACATTAACAGAGCAAGAGATACGAACCTTTGATGCGTTGGCAGAAGAATGTAAAAAGATTATGAATGAGCAAGAATGTCAGGATTTAGATTTATTGTTTCAAATGGGTGGTTCACCGGGAGGCGCAAGACCAAAAGTATTGGTGAAGCATAATGAAGAATCGTGGTTGGTAAAATTTCCTTCTCTAGATGATAAGGCGGATATAGGGGAGGAAGAATATCGGTATATGAAGTGTGCAAAGGAATGTGGAATACAGGTTCCGGAAGTAGCACTATTCCCTACTCAATCAGGTAGCGCATATTTTGGAGTGAAGAGGTTTGATAGAGAGCAGAATAGAAAAATACACATGATAACTGTTTCAGGGCTGCTCGAAACTTCACATAGAATTCCAAATCTGGACTATCATGATTTGATGAAGCTGACTTATCTGTTGACAAAGGATTTTGGACAGATGGAAGAACTGTATCGCAGGATGTGTTTTAATGTTTATTCTCATAATCGGGATGACCATTCCAAGAATTTCAGTTATCTTTACGATGAAACAGAAGACAGATGGAGCCTGTCACCGGCTTATGACTTGACTTACAGCAACTCCATTGGAGGGGAACATGCCACCTGTATCAATGGAAATGGGAACAAGCCTACCATGAAAGATTTAATAGAGGTTGGAAAAGCAACTGGTATGTCGGAAAAAAAGCTGAAAACGATAGCGGAAGAGATTAGAGAGAAGGTTAGTAACATGTTATGTTTATAGTGTAAAAAATGGTGTTAGTGTATAATTTAAATTGGCAAAAATGAAGGGAAGCCTACTTTGGAATATAATGGTGGCAAGGTTGAGTTTACAGAGGAAATGTTGGCAGAAGGTGAGCTTGAAATTACAGATAAGGCTACTGGTAATAAGTTGGTTTATGGCACAGATTTTATCATAGTTGGCTATAAGAACAATACCAAGAAGGGAACTGCAACCATGACAGTTCAGGGTATTGGTGAGTATGGTGGTACTAAGATAGTGAAGTTTAGTATTGTGAGCAAGAAAATGAAGTAATAGTAAGTGAAATTAAGAAGTAGATTGGCAAGAGACTGTTGAGAATAGGCAATGGTCTCTTGCTTTTTCTGATAAAATGTATTACAATATAACCACGCAATGCGTGGGAGGGCTGTATGCAAGAAAATGAACAAATAAAAAAGTTGAGACTGGAAACAGGAATGAATCGTAAACAATTTGCTGAGCATTTTCAAATTCCGCTTCGAACAGTGGAAGATTGGGAATTGGATCGACGTACACCTGCGGAATATATACCGCGATTATTACAATATCAGTGGAAATATGAGCAGTTAGTAAAAAAAGTGTGTGTGCAAAACCCAGAAAGAAATGTGGAGATTGTTACAGATACTAAGGGCAACAAAATAGTTGTAATACATGATACGATTTTTCGAAATAAGCAAAATATAGAATGGGATGATGTTGAGAAGTATTTGGAGCAATTTGTTGGAGAAATATATACTATTGCTGAGGATGGCGAAGAAATATATATTGGGAAAGATTTGCCGGATGAATATGCACATTCAGTGTATTCTTCCAAGTTGAAAGGTACATTAGCCAAGACGAAAGCAAATGCAGCTCAAGCAATCCCGGAAATAATTGAAGTATCAACAAATGGGGTGTTTAGCGAAAATACAGAGAAGAAACATAGACTGGATGCCGGGTATGGGTGGTATCGATATGACTCTCGTTTTGCAATTGCTGTATACGATAATGCAGGTGAGGTAGAGCGATATAATGTATTCAAGGTGCGTATGATTATTAGGCATGATGTAAATGGTAAGAAGTATCTGTATGATATTATTAATATCAAAAAGGAACCGAGTACCCCGCTTGGCTAGACTGATGACAGCCTACGTACGGTGAAAACCGGTTCCTTTTGAAATAGTCTACTATATATTAATAAAAAAAGCAAGTAAAAATGGTGGAGATTTTGACAATCCACCCTGTTCATATTATACTAAACTTTGAAAATGTCTAAGTCATTTTAACAAACCAAAGGAGGTCCCCCATGAAATTAATTCACTGTGCCGATGTGCATTTGGATTCTAAGCTGCTTGCCAATCTGGACGAGCGGAAGGCGAAGCTTCGCCGTGAGGAGATTTTGAATACGTTTTTGCGCATGGTGGATTATGCGGCAGAGAATGAGGTGGAGTCAATTCTGATTGCCGGAGATTTGTTTGATACGGCGAGGGTGCAGGCAGGTGTGCGTCATGGCGTGGAGAATGCGATTTTGAAGCACCCGGATATTAATTTTTATCTGCTTAAGGGCAATCACAGTGCGGCGGGATTTCTGGATGGATTGGCGGAAGTGCCGGAGAATTTGCATCTTTTTGATACAGAGTGGACAAGTTTTGTGTTAAATCCTGAGCGTGGCGGTAATATTGTGCTTACGGGAGCAGAGCTCACTGGAGAGAGCGTGGGGCTTCTTTATAGTAGTCTGGTGTTGGATTATGATAAATTTAATATTGTTATGCTTCATGGACAGCAACAGAATTATTTAGGCAAAAACAAGGCGGAGACCATTGCTCTGGGTGAACTTAAGAATAAAGGAATTGATTATCTGGCGCTGGGACATGTCCATGAGTATCATATAGAAGAACTGGATAAGCGGGGCAGATGGTGTTACCCGGGATGTCTGGAGGGCAGAGGCTTTGACGAGTGCGGGGAGCATGGATTTGTACTTTTGGATATTGATGAGGAGAGTTTAAAGTGTGAGTACACAAGAGTGCCTTTTGCAGCCAGAATGTTGCATACGGTGGCTGTTGATGTAGGCGGATGCGACAATTCCTCCGATATGGTGGATGAGGTGACAGATGTGTTGGCAGAGGCGCAGATTAGCCATAAGGATATGGTGAAGGTGGTGCTTACGGGGAAGCTTGATGTCACCGCAGAGAAAAATATTGATTTTATGGTGAAGAAGCTGGAGGATTCGTATTTCTTTTTGAAGATTTATGATGAGACCGGGCTGATAGTGGATTTTGACAGCTTTTTGCTGGATGAGTCCTTGAAGGGCGAGTTTGTGCGTCAGGTGAAGGCGGACGAGACCATGGATGATGAGACTAAGGCGGCGGTAATTCGGTATGGATTGCAGGCTTTGGCAGGAGAGGTTATTGAGTAGATGAAGCTGCTTAGATGTCATATTGACAATTTTGGTAAATTAACAGATTATACAGTAGATTTCACGGAGAATCCCCATGTGTTTTACGAACCCAACGGTTGGGGCAAGAGTACTCTTGCGGCTTTTATCAAGGTGATGTTTTATGGCTTTGCAAATGAGAGCAAGCGAGGGGCTACCTTGGAGAAGGAGCGTGTGCGTTACAAGCCCTGGCAGGGTGGTGTTTATGGTGGCGAGCTTTTATTTGAGGCCGGCGGGAAGACCTACCTTATGAACCGCACCTTTGGTAACAAGGAAGCAGAGGATACCTTTGCTTTGTATGACGGTGTGACCAATCTGCGCTCGGAAGATTACACGACCAATATCGGAGAGGAGCTTTTTCAGATTAATCAGGAGTCTTTTTTGCGGACGGTTTTTCTGGCGCAGAATGCCTGTGACACAGGCACTACAGACAGTATCAATGCCAAAATCGGCAATTTGGCAGACAATCTGGATGATATCAACAATTATGAGAAGGTCCAAAAGGTGTTGAAGGATTTGCTGAACAGTATGTCCCCTACCCGTAAGACCGGTTCACTCAAGCAAAAGAAAGAGGAAATTGCACAGCTTAAGGATGAGCTGCGCAAGGCCGGAGCCATGGAGACTGCGGTGGCAGAGCTTGAGGATAAGGTGGCTTTGTGTGTTGCGGATAAGGAGAAGCTGGTGGCAGAGCGCAAGGAGGCCCAGACAAAATGGGAGATTCTGACGCGCAGAAAGGCTGTGGAGGCTAAGAAGTCTCATTACGAGAGTATTGTAAACCAGTGTAATGAGAAACAGAGCCTGGTAGATGAGAGTTTGGCGGCTATGGGCGGTCAGGTGCCGGATAAGGAAGAATTTGCTAATATTCAGGAAAAGTACAAGCTTTGGCAGGAGAAGGAATCTGAGGCTTTGGCAAATGCATTGCAAGAGGTGGAGCAGGCTGAACTTAAGCGACTCAAGGAACGCTTCGGGGGAGGGCTTCCGAAGGCGGACGAATTGGTGGCTGCAAGAGACCGGCTCAGTCAATTGGAGAAGCTTCGTCTGGAGGCGGCAGGCAGAGCTCTTGATGAAGGAGAAGCCTTAGAGAAGAGACGTTTGGAAGAACGGTTGGCCGGTTGTATCGAAGGCGGGGCAGAAACGGATAGACAGCTGGTAGAGCTGGACGGTAAGCTGGAGGAGAGCCTTCAGCGGATTCGCTCCTATATGGATCAAAAGAATGGACTTGGTGCCAAGAAGGCGACCTTGGGTTCCTTAAAGACCATGGAGCAGCAACAGAAGAACCTGCGTAAACAACAGGAGGAGCAATGTCTACAGCAGCTTAAAGAGCGCCAGCAGGTGCAGAAAAAGGCTCAAGGGACAGCTGTAGCTGTATTGATAGTAGGCATTGTCCTTGTTGTAGCAGGAGGGGGACTATTGGCACTTACCAACAAGGCAGCGGGCATCGCATTGTTGTGTGCAGGAGCATTGGCGGTTGTTTTGAGTCTGATATTGATTGCAGTGGGACGTAAAGGCGGAGCACAGCTACAAATGGAAATGAAAGCAGGAGAGGAATCAGAGGAGTTTCCTGATACAGATGAAAGTGTCCGTGCCTTGGAGCAGGAGATTGCAGAGGATGAGGAGCGGATGCGCCATAACCGGAATTTTGTGGATGCTGTTTTAGATCAGATAGGAGAAAATGGAGCGTCTGTATGGGAGGACCCCATGCGGCTTAGGGACAGGTTGTATGACCTTAAGGATGATGTGAAATGCCTGCAGAAGCTTCGTGCTAAGGCAGCCGATTATCATGCCAAGGGTTATGAGTCGGCCATACAACAGGCAGAAGACTGTATTATAAAGGTGCTGAAACCATACTTTGGTCAGGTGGAAACGGACCGTATGAGCGGACTTTTGACAGAGCTTTCCGAGGATAGGGAAAGATTTGTTTTGTTGGATGCAAGAGAGAAAAAGTATAGTGAAGCACAGGAAGAGTCCTCTAAATACAAGCAGCAGGTAACGGATTATTTGGTAAAGTATAATCAGTCCACGGATAAGTTATATGAGAGCATGCAAAAACTAAATGATAGTTTGAGTGATTATGATAGGGATAGTCGGGAATTGGCAAGATTAAAGTCAGAACAGGCAGATTTTGAGAAGGTCAATGATATTACGATATTTGGACAGGCACCGATGGAGGTAACCGGCTCAGAGGAAGACCTTAAGGCCTGTATGGATGGCTTGGATGAGGAGATATCATCTTTGGGCGAGCAGATTCAGGCATATCGCCGTCAGCTGGAGGACAAGCAGGCTGAGCTTGAGGAGCTTGCGCTGCAAAAGGAGCAACTGACAATGGCAGAGGCCGAGTATGAGGAGAATTATACTTATTACAAGCGTATTGGCTATGTTAGTGAGTATCTGGAGAAAGCCAAGGAGAGTCTGTCTGCCAGATATATTGGTCCGGTGCTGGATTCTTTTAAGCGTAATTATGAGTTGCTTGCCGGAGAATCCGGAGAAGATTTTCGCATGGATGCCAATATTCAGGTGACGAAGCGTGCATTGGGAGAACAGCGTGAAACAGGAGCTTTTAGCGCAGGTAACAGAGATTTAATCAACATTGTGCTTCGTGTGGCTTTGGTAGATGCCATGTATCAGAATGAGAAGCCGTTTTTGATTATCGATGATTCTTTTGTGAATCTGGACGGTAAGCGTCTGGAGACTGCGGGGAAGTTTATGAGACAGATTGCGAGGGAGTATCAGGTGATTTATTTTACCTGTCATGAGAGCAGAATTTTGACGGATTTGTGAGTGGAGCTTAGGCATGAATAAAAAGAAGATTATAATTTTGGCAGTGGTGGTAATTATCTTGTGTGGTGTGCTGTTTGTTGCATGTGGCAGGGATGGTACACGAGTAGTATTCACCACCGGTTTTGCCAAGGATGAAGTATTTCGCATAGAGGATGAATCCTGCAAAAAGGATGAGCTTATGGTGTATTTGACTACTATTCAGAATCAGTATGAGAATGTATATGGTGCAGAAATCTGGAATGCGTCCCTGAATGATGTGACGCTTGAAGAAAATGTCAAGGAAACGGTTCTGGCTCGCATAGCTCAGGTGAAAACCATGTATCTTCTTGCGGTGGATAAAGGTGTGACCTTGGATTCTGAGGAGGAAAAGCTGGTTAAGCAGGCAGCCGGGGAATATATGGATTCCTTGAATGACAAGGAGATTGAGCTCATGGGTGTCTCTGAGGAGACTGTGAAGAAGCTTTATACGGAATATGCTTTGGCTGAGAAGGTCTATGACAAGCTGATTCAGGACATTAACCCGGAGGTCAGTGATGATGAGGCACGCATTATTACGGTGCAACATATTTTGCTGAAAACGTATACTACGGATGGGACCGGCAAAAGGGTGCCTTTTGGAGTAACGGAGCGGGAGGCTGTATACGACAGGGCGGTGGTGCTCAGAGAACAGGTGACGGCGGAAGGAGTAGATTTTGCAGAGTTTGCGGCAAAGTATAGTGAGGATATGAATGTGACCTATTCTTTTGGCAAGGGCGATATGGATGAGGATTTCGAGGCGGCAGCTTTTTTGCTGGAGACGGATGAAATTAGTCCGGTTGTGGAAAGTGAAAGCGGTTATCATATCATCAAGTGCATTAATACTTTTGATAGAGAGGAGACGGATGCCAATAAGCTTGTGATTGTGGAGCAGAGACGCAAGGAGGCTTTTGGTCAGGAGTATGATGCCTTTGTGCAGACTTTGGCAAAGAATTTGAACAGGGATTTGTGGGAGGATGTTGAGCTGATTTACGATGAAAACGTCACTACAGATAATTTCTTTGCGGTATATGAAAAATATTTTGCAGGAGAAGATGTGGAAGCCATAGAAAAATAAATAAGGTAAAATGAGACTTTCAAAAATTATCCCGGAAGAATGAGAACCTTCCGGGATAATTGTCGTCTTATTAGGTGTAAGCAAATGAAAAGCTATTTTTATTGTCTTAAGGAGGCAACGCTGTGATAGTGTGAAAGTTATTTTACATTTGTCACAAGAATGGAGGTTAAGAATTATGAAAAGAAGAATAGTAGCAATGATGTGTGTAGCGGCAATGGGAATGTCTATGGTGGCATGTGGGGCTTCGAAAGATGCTACGGCGGATTTTGCGGCTGCGGAATCTATGGCTGTCAGAGCGGAATATTATACTGAGACCGACTATATGGAAGGGGCCATGGAAATGCCTGCCCCCGACGTGGCGAAGGAAGAGTTTAATACAGAGGAGGAAAGTGATTTGAAGTATCAGGCAGACAGAGAACTTACCGATGCTGCGGTAAATGGTGAGATTTTGACTCTTTCCGTATGTTACAAGGAGCCCGATGGTGATACCAGCGTGGAAGAGAATTTTGTGGTGATGGATGAGGAAAGCGAGCTGTTTTGCAATCAGATTTCGGCGGATTATGCATTGGCAGCAGGTGTAGCGGAGCTGGCGATGATTCTCAATGACAGCAAATACATGGGCACCGCAGACCTTGATTCTGCTTATGATTTGGTGATGCAGGGCAGCAATGACAACAAATACCGCGAGGAACTGGCGGGGATGATTAAGAGTTTGAGTTACTAAGGATTTTGGCCATTAATGCTTTGAGCTACTAATGCATAAAAATGTTTCGGTGGCATGAGCCTGCTGGGCTGGTTTCAATATAGCGGAGAGGTAATGTAGCCCTTAAAGTGTTTATTACTTGGCTTCGTTATTAGGTCCCTGCGGGTCTATACAGGGAAGTTACCTTGTGAGACCCGGATTTTCTGGAATTTGCGGGTCTCGAAAGCCGATTTTTGTGTATAGACCCGAGTTGACGAAGAAACGTTCAAAAAGCTGGTGGATTTTAGTGAATTCGGGTCTGGTGCCAAGAAAAATTTGCATAGACCCGCCATGCTATAGGAAGTAAGGTTGGAAGGGCGGAAACATTTATGATGATGCGGAATAGCAGTTTAGGGGAATAGAAATCAGGGGAGATTTGAAATGACTAAAAGGAAGTACAGGGTAGCAGGATGCATAATAATCGTAGCTTTATTGGCAGCTTGGGTGGGGGCTGTATCGTTATCCTCAGAGCGTTTTATTGATAATGCATTGGCGAATCAAAAGATTGTATTTATCATGTCGGTATCTTCTTTTGAAAATCCGTATGCAGCAGGCTATTTTGTGGATGAACAAGGACGAAAACACATTTATGAACTATATGAACGTTATCCTTTCAAATCTATTGAGGAGGAATATGCATATCTTTTGGAACATTATGATGAGTTTGAAACAGTTGATTTTTGGGATGATGCAACCTTAAGAAGATGTACGAATTATTTATATCATGTAAATATGGATTCTGAGATAAGAACAGATGGAATGGCTATCAAGGATTTTCCAATACGTCAATTATATGGAATTAGATTGGTAGATGGAGGTGAAGAATTTGTTTGGCTGGGCTCGGAGACAGGGATTTCGAAAAGTCTTGTTGACCCATCATCAGACAAAATATTTGAACAATTCGGTGATGCATGGTATGTATGGAAATAAACTGTTGTGAAAGTGTTTGAAGTCTGGCGGAGTGATATAATCCTGCAGTGAAAAGAGTTTAGGAAAAATTTAGAAATCCACAAAGCCTTGAAAATAAAGGGTTCACAACAAATTATTAGCACTCAGTCATGTTGAGTGCTAATTTTATATTGACTTTTGCATTTGCCTGCTATAAACTTTATTTTAGTGGTCAAAAGTGCAGATTGCACATTTGACGAGGCGGTATCAAAACAAAAAGAAAAGGAAGTGGATTGTATGGCAGTAAGAAGCGGTAGCTTATCAATTAACAGCGAAAATATTTTCCCAATTATCAAGAAGTGGTTGTATTCCGACCATGACATTTTTTACAGAGAGTTAATCTCCAACGGTTGTGATGCGGTGACCAAGCTGAAGAAGCTGGACATGATGGGTGAGTATACTCTCCCCGATGGTTACAAGGCAAGAGTGGATGTGATTGTAAACCCTGAGAAGAAGACTTTGACTTTTATTGATAATGGTCTTGGTATGACCGCAGATGAAGTGGAAGAGTATATCAATCAGATTGCTTTCTCCGGTGCAACAGATTTTATTGAGAAGTACAAGGACAAGAGTAATGCAGACCAGATTATCGGACATTTCGGTCTGGGCTTCTATTCTGCATTTATGGTAGCGGATGAAGTGCATATTGATACCCTTTCCTATAAGGACGGAGCACAGGCTGTACACTGGGAGTGTGACGGTGGCACTGAGTTTACTATGGAGGATGGTGACAAGGCAGAGGTAGGTACTACCATCACTTTGTTCCTTAACGAGGATTGTCTGGAGTTCTGCAACGAGTACAAGGCAAGAGAAGTTATCAAGAAGTATTGTTCTTTTATGCCTACAGAGATTTATTTGAGTAAGGCTGATACCAAGGAGACTCAGATTATCAAAGAGGATGAAAAGCTTGCGGATGATGTGGTAATCGAGGAAATCCAGCCCGAGCAGAAGGAGAGCGAGGATGCAACAGAGGAGCCCAAGAAGCTTAAGATTCAGAAACGTCCTGAGCTGATGAACGAGACTACACCTCTTTGGACTAAGCATCCAAATGATTGCACCAAGGAGGAGTATCTGGAGTTTTACCGTAAGGTGTTCCAGGATTACAAGGAGCCTTTGTTCTGGATTCATCTGAATATGGATTATCCTTTTAATCTCAAGGGTATTTTGTACTTCCCTAAGATTAATATGGAATATGAGTCCATTGAAGGTACTATCAAACTGTACAACAATCAGGTGTTTATCGCAGATAACATCAAAGAAGTTATTCCTGAGTTTCTGCTTCTGTTAAAGGGTGTGATTGATTGCCCCGATTTGCCTTTGAACGTGTCCAGAAGTGCTTTGCAGAACGATGGATTTGTAAAGAAGATTGCAGAGTATATTACCAAGAAGGTGGCAGACAAGCTGTCAGGCATGTGCAAGACTGATAAGGAAGAGTACGACAAATACTGGGATGATATCAGTCCCTTCATCAAATTCGGTTGCCTGAAGGATGATAAGTTCTGTGAGAAGATGAATGATTATATTCTCTTTAAAAATCTGGAGGGCAAATATCTGACATTGCCTGAGTGTCTGGAGGTTAAGCCTACTGATACCGAGGAGTCCGCTGTGGATGAGAACGGCGAGAAGGTAGAGGCTGAAATTGTTACAGATAGTGATGCAGAGGCTGAAACTGACGCAGAAGTAAAAGAGAAGATTATTTACTATGTAACCGATGTTCAGCAGCAGGGTCAGTATATCAATATGTTCAAGGCTGCCAAGATGGATGCAGTGATTTTGACTCATAATATTGACCAGCACTTTATTTCCCAGTTGGAGTACAAGAATGAGGGCGTGAAGTTCCTGCGTATTGACTCTGATGTGACAGATGCTTTGAAATCCAAGACCTCTAAGAAGGTGAAGGAGGAGCTGGAGGCACAGGCTGAGGCTATTGGCGCACTGATGAAAAAGGCACTTAAAAAGGAGACTCTTACTGTTAAGGTGGAGAAACTCAAAAATAAGAAGATTTCTTCCATGATTACCTTGTCTGAGGAGGCAAGACGTATGCAGGATATGATGAAGATGTATTCTGCACCCGGCATGAGTATGCCCGGAATGGGAGGAGAGGGCGAGACCCTGATTCTTAATGCAAATCATCCCCTTGTTCAGTATATTACTGAGCATGAAGATGGTGAGAACACCCAGATGATTTGTGAGCAACTGTATGATTTGGCAAAGCTTCAGCATGCACCTTTGGAGGCAGAGGCCATGACGAAGTTTGTAGCAAGAACCAATGATATTATGATGCTTTTAGCAAAGTAATCCAGCATCAAAACGATACATTACCGATATGAAATAGCAAAAAACAGGCAGGGAGTATGTGGATTTATAACATACTTCCTGTTTTTTGCGCGTTTTTTGGCGCAAGATGTAAATTTATTTTGAATTTTGCAGAAAAATACACAAAAAAGGTGGTAATTTTTTAAAAATGTAGTATAATTTTGATAAAGAGTGACGTGCTTAGAATTGATTAAAGTGCGCAAGAAATAAATTTAAGGGGGCAACACCTATGGCTAAAGAAATGATAGCAATGCTTCTTGCCGGTGGTCAGGGGTCCAGACTCTATGCTTTGACCCAGAAGCTGGCAAAACCCGCTGTTCCGTTTGGCGGTAAATATCGTATTATTGACTTCCCGTTGTCCAACTGTGTAAACTCCGGTATTGATACCGTGGGTATTCTGACACAGTATCAGCCGCTTGTATTGAATGAGTATATCGGCAATGGACAGCCTTGGGATTTGGACAGATTGAACGGTGGTGTACATGTACTTCCGCCTTATCAGTCTGCGAAGGGTTCTGATTGGTACAAGGGTACTGCAAATGCAATTTATCAGAACATCTCTTTTATCGAGAGATATCAGCCTGAGTATGTAATCATTTTGTCCGGCGACCAGATTTGTAAGCAGGACTACAGCGATTTTCTCAGATTCCATAAGGAAAAAGGTGCAGAATTCTCTGTTGCGGTTATGGAGGTGCCTTGGGATGAGGCTTCACGTTTCGGTCTGATGGTTGCAGACGAGAACGACAAGATTACAGAGTTCCAGGAGAAACCCAAGGAGCCCAAATCCAATCTGGCATCTATGGGTATCTATATTTTCAACTGGGATGTACTTAAGAAATATTTGGAAGAGGATGAGGCGGATCCCAATTCCGAGAACGATTTTGGTAATAATATTATTCCTAATCTCTTGAGAGACGGAAGAGATATGTATGCATATCACTTCAATGGTTACTGGAAGGATGTAGGAACCATTTCTTCTCTTTGGGAAGCCAATATGGAAGTTCTTGACCCTGAGAACAGTGGAATCAACCTTTTCGATGAGGATTGGAAGATTTACAGTCGTAACAGCGGTAAGACCGGTCATCGTATCGGTGCAAATGCGGAGGTAATTGACTCCATGATTACCGATGGTTGCCGTATCGAAGGCAAAGTAAAACATTCTATCCTTTTTGCCGGTGTAACGGTGGAAGAGGGTGCAGTGGTTGAGGATGCAGTAGTTATGGGCGGTACTCACATTGGCGCAGGTGCAGTGATTAAGCACTGTATCGTGGCAGAGAATGTTACTATCGGTGAGGGCGCTGTAGTAGGTGCAGCACCTACAGAGGATGAAAAGGGTGTGGCTACCATCGGTCCCGATGTGACCGTTGGCAAGAATGCCAAGATTGGTCCCAAGGCCATGGTAGGAGAATCGGTAAAGGAAGGTGAAGTGGTATGTTAAAATTGAATGCAGATGCACTGGGCATCATTTTCCCCAACAGCTATGATTCAATGGTTCCGGAGCTTGCAAGAGAGCGTCTGATGGCATCCATTCCTTTTGCCGGAAGATATCGAATTGTAGATTTCCTGCTTTCCAGTATGGTAAATGCAGGCATTGATAATGTATCTTTGGTAGTGAAACAGAATTACCATTCCCTGATGGATCATCTGGGCAATGGTCGTGAGTGGGATTTGAGCCGCAAGAACGGTGGTTTGAATCTGGTTCCTCCTTTCTCTGACAGGGAAGTTAAGATGTACAGCGGACGTGTGGAAGCGCTGAGTAGTATGATTCCCTTTCTGAAGAAACAGAAGGAAAAATATGTGATTATGTGTGATGCCAATCTGGCTGTAAACTTTGATTTTAAGGGCCTTTTGAAGCAGCATATCGAAAGTGGTGCAGATTTAACCGTAGCTTATACCAAGGATGGGTTGCCGCAGGATTTGCTCGATTTGGAAGCTGACACCAGAAATCTGTATTACACTTTGAAGATGAAGGAAGACAGAGTATCCGAGATTTGTGTAAACTCCAAGGACAAGGGTGTTCAGAACCTTTCCATGAATATTTATGTGGTGGAGAGAGAGCTGTTGATTCAGCAGATTTCTGAAGGTTATCTGAAGGGTGCGGTTTATTACGAGAGAGACATCCTTGCTAATCAGCTGGACAAGCTGGATGTAAGAGGTTACTGTTTTGAAGGTTATGTGGCACGTATTACCAGTGTGCGTAACTACTTCGAGGAGAGTATGAAGATGCTCGACCAGGAGAATCTGGATGGCCTGTTTGGTCCCAGTCCTGTTTACACCAAGATTCGTGATGACAATCCTACCCGTTACATGAACTGCTCCAAGGCCAAGAATATCATGGCTGCAGACGGTTGTGTCATCGAGGGTGAGGTAGAGAATTGTATTCTCTTCCGTGGCGTTAAGATTGGTAAGGGCGCAAAGGTGAAAAACTGTGTACTCATGCAGGATTCCGTAGTGGAAGAGGGCGCCAGCGTAGAATATGTGATTACCGACAAGAAGGTAACGATTTCTGCCGGTAAGGAACTCAAGGGCACTGACAGCTTCCCTGTATATGTGGAGAAGGGTAAGACGGTGTAAGACGCGAGATTCGTGAAATGAATTAAGAAGTATAATAGGGCGGCATAAAACACCAGTGGTTGTGTTTTATGCCGCTTTTGCAGTGGCGGGAAAACCAAATAAATTTGCTAGATGTTTTTTTGTAATATTCTCAATTTGAAGGGAGGGTAGCCGCACCTTTCTTGTATAAAATTCAATTGTTTCAAATTTTGTGTACTATCCTCAAAAGTCATCTTTACAGGTTCATTTGTTTATGTTAGAATACCCTCAAGCAATGATTTCTATATATTCTTTTTATCTGAATTCTAAACTGCATCTGCAGTGTCTATGAACTCTTTGCTTATATACCCCTAAGACCAAGCAGGGAGGTGGACATCTTCCTGCACCACAGAAAGGAAGAATGGAATGAAGGAAAAGAAACAAGTAGTGTTGTCCGAAGACTATGAGATGAATCTCAGTGATTTTGCCCTATTTTTTGTCCGTAATGAAGAACCGCAAGGCCTATCAGTCTACATTGAGTATCATATTGGATGAGAAAGATTTGGAGCTGATTCAGGTACATGTGGAACAGGTAGTTTTGAATAAGTCTGGTAAGCGGGCTATTCGTTTGGATGCATGGGCGCTTGATAATAAGAACCGCCAGTTCAATACAGAGATGCAAAATGACATAAGTGCAGATGATGTGCGGAAACGGGCAAGATTTTATCAAGGCTTGATTGATTCGCCGATTTTGAAGTCGGGGAAAGAGACGAAGTACAAAGAATTGCCCTGTACAACAATCATTTTCATTACCCAGGAGGATATCTTCGGAAAGGATTTGACCATGTATACCTTTACGGAGCAGTGTGAGGAAGTGGAAGGGCTGCATTTGGAGGACGGAACCACCAAGATTTTCTTGAACATGAAGAGCAAGAATGGCAGACCGGAGCTTGTCAGTCTCTTGCAGTACATGAAGAATACCCGGCTGGATAATCCGGAGATTCTGGTGCAGGACGAACGAATTAAACAGATAGACGATATCGTGACTGAGGTGAAGCAGTCCGAGGAATGGGAGGCTGTTAGGATGAATCTTTTACAGATTGGTGAGGCTCATGGCATGCAAATTGGCCGTGATACAATGCTTGTGGAGATGGTTTGCTGCAAGCTTCGCAAGGGTAAGTCTGCGGAGCAGATAGCGGATGAACTGGAAGCTGAGTTGGAGGTAATTGAGGCTATCTGTAAGGCAGCGGAGAGCGCTGCGCCGGAGTATGACAGTGGTGTTGTTTATCAGAACTGGAAGGGAAGTTCTCAATAATGTGTGTAATTTGGAAAGGAAAGTTTGACGGCTACCGAAGGAAGAGGAAAGCGGTAGCCGTTTTTCTAATTTATTGCGTACGAGTCTGATTGTTCTAAATAACCAATTCGATTAGGAGTATGAGGATAGGAGCACAATAGTAGCAATGGCTATTGTGTCACTTCCTCCAGCACCTTGCGTACAGCCCCGGGAGCTTTAGACATCTCATCAAAATATCCCTTCACTTTATCTGCCAGTCCTACCTTATGCAAATCCACACCAAAGAGCTTGGTATTTCCAAGCAGATAGTCCAATCGGCTCAAATCCTTGGGTTCTGCATTCAATTCATATCCCTTTACCGTTTCCAGCGCGGCTTCTGCACCGGGGTCGGGGCTTAAGGTAAATGCCTTGCCTTCATCATCTACAGCCATAAGGTATCTGAGCCACCCGGCCAGAATCAGTGGAATATAACGCAGTTCCTTGATTTTTTCAGGGGCCTTTTCTTCATAGGCTTTCAGGGTCTCGCCGAAGCGTACAGCCAGCTTCTGTGAGGTGTCGGTGGCAATGCGTTGAGGTGTGTCGGGCATAAAGGGATTGGGCAGGCGCTTAGTGAGCACAGTGTTCAGGAATTCTTTGGGATTTATGATGCCGGGATTGATTACCATGGGCAGACCTTCCTGATAGCCCAGTCCTTCTACCAGCTTCTTAAGGGTGTCATCCTTCATCTCGTGGGAAATGCGTTCAAAGCCCAGAAGACAGCCAAAGATAGCCAGAGCTGTGTGCAGAGGATTCAGGCAGGTGCAGACTTTCATTTTCTCTGCTTTGTCCACGGTCTCTGCATCAGTAAAGTAGATGCCGGCCTTTTCCAAGGGCGGACGACCATTGGGAAAAGCATCTTCAATCACCAGATATTCCACACTTTCTGCATTTACAAAGGGCGCAACATAGCTGTTTTTGGAGGTGATGACGGGAGTCAGGTTCTCCATGCCTTCGGAAATAAGCGTATTAGCTACCTGGGGGGCCGGTCTGGGTGTGATTTTGTCAATCATGGACCAGGGAAAGGAGACCATGTCAGGATTATGGACATAGTCTGCAAAGCCTTTGTCAGCCAGACCGGAACGGCACCATTCCTTAGCAAAGGTGGAGATGGCGTTTTTGAGCAAATCACCGTTATGGGAGCAGTTGTCCATGCTGACCATGGCAATGGGAGCCTGACAGGTCTTGAAGCGATGGTAGAGCAGGGCTGCCACCTTACCCAGATAGCTTTGCGGTTTTTCGGGACCATTAATTAAATCCAGAGCCACCGAGGGAAGAAAAGCACCTTGAGAATCCTTTACAGAATATCCTTTTTCGGTAATTGTAAAGCTCGCCATCTGTAGAGTTGGATTGGCAAAAATCTCCTGAAGTCTTGTGAATTCCGGCAGAATGTCGCTGTCGAGAATCAAAGATTCCATAATGCTTGCGATAGCGGTTTTTTCTATGGTGTTGTCAGCATGTAGCGTCACCAAAATGCAGAGATTGTCCAAAGGGCGGGAAGATTTTTCAATGATTTCATAGTCGTAACCCTCCGCTACAATCAATCCGGTGTCCATACGTCCGCTGTTAAGGAGCGTTTGGGCTACATGAGCAGGAAATGCTTTGAACAGATTGCCCGGACCGAAGTGAATCCATTTGGGGGATTCCAGTGTGTTTCTGCGAACTTTGTTATAATCAAAGGTGGGGAGTTCATAGCCGGCGGCCAGATAGGCCATCCGGTTAAGATGTATATCTTCAAGGTTCAATTTCATGGTAAGTACCTCCATTTACATAATTTGTTAGACTAAAGTATGTCCGAAGATAATCCGAAATATAACCGGAGGTCAAAAAAAGCCTGAAAATCTGTGAAACGAAATCTGTGAAACTGTGGTTTGGGGGCTTGTTTTTCGGACTTTTCATGATATAATATAAGTGAGAAAGTAGATATTGGGCACGGATGCCCTGTTTCACGCAACAAGACGTTGCATTACAAGGAGGTAGAGTGATGGGAATTAATTTTAATTTAAATACGAAAACAGATTATTCCTATTTGTTTTCTTCACTGAATTCGAATCAGAATAATTCTAACAGTCTTGCAAGTCTGACCAGTCTTTTGAGTGATTATTCCAGTATTAAGACCGGCAGCTATGGCAAGCTTTTGAAGGCGTACTATGCGGAAGAAGGCAATAGTGAGCTTAAGAGTCTTACACAGAAGGATACAACCGCCGATGTAGTAACCAAGGAGGATGCACAGAAGCTTAATAAGGTGCAGACTGCTACGGATGCTTTGAAGGAGTCCGCAGATGCACTTATGGAGACCGGCAGTAAGTCTTTGTTTAAGCAGACGGATATTACCACCACGGATGAAAATGGTGTGGAGACTACCGAGAAGGGCTATGATACCGCAGCAATTTATAAGGCAGTAAGTGCTTTCGCAGAGGATTATAATGCGGTTTTGGACGCTGCTAATTCGGCTGATAACACTACAGTAACTAATCGTGTGAATACCATGAACAACACTACGTTGGCGAATGAGAAGTCTCTGAGTAATATCGGTATCACAGTGGGTGAGGATGGCAAACTCTCTATTGATAAGGATGCATTTATGAAGGCTGACATGGGTAGCGTGAAGTCCTTGTTCAACGGAACCGGTTCCTATGGATATCAGATGTCTGCACAGGCTTCCCTGATTAATTTCTCAGCGGAGCGTGAGGCGTCCAAGGCAGCTACATACACTGTGAACGGTGATTACAATTCTATTCTGAACACAGGTAATCTTTATAATAGTTATTTCTAAGAATAGATAAGATTTTGGAACTCTCTAAAATTGTTTAAATTTTTTGCAAAATTCTATTGACATTTTCTGTGACATAGTATAGAATAACATTTGTTCGCAGGAATGGCGGAATTGGCAGAC
The DNA here is from genome assembly GCA_964403595.1 of uncultured Acetatifactor sp. Lineage (GTDB taxonomy): Bacteria > Bacillota > Clostridia > Lachnospirales > Lachnospiraceae > Acetatifactor. Next base: position 19,854 of record CAYOGM010000016.1, read on the forward strand.
GCGCACGGTTCAGGTCCGTGTGGTAGCAATACCATGAGAGTTCAAGTCTCTTTTCCTGCACGATAAGAGTGTTAAGTGTTTGCTTAGCACTCTTCTTTTTATCAAATCTTTTTCTGGTGAGGTCTTCACCATTTTTTCTCAAGATAACATGGAACATTGACAAGAGGTACAGAATATAATGTATTGGTACTGACCATATAGAAATTTAATGTTTTAATAAGGCTTTACACCGTTTCAAAACGCCTTTATAATATAGGTATAGTCTATGGAAGGGCGGTGAAGGTATGGAGGACAATACAATGACGAGAGAAGAAATGATTAAGGAATTGATTGATAAAGTAAATTTGCTGTTATCCATAAGATATAGTGAGGACAAAGACGCTATATGTGACAGGGAACTGGAGGTTTTAAAAATCCAGTTGAGTGCATGTGGTTTTACGGATATAAGTAAGTTGGAAGAGAAATACAAAAAGTAAATGATGTAACCCGTTAATCAGGTGTAAGGTCTTATTAAAAGATTAAGGACTTACACCTTTTGAGATATTGAGAGTATGGCAACTATAAAAACAAAAAATCAATCAAATATTATGCCAAATGGTGTCTGGTATAAGCTTGACCTGTCTGCGATTGTGTATCCAACGCTGCAAAGGAGAGATTTTTCTTCGGTTTATCGTCTCTCGGTGCTACTGAAGGAGGAGATTAATCCGCAGGTGTTGCAGCAGGCGCTGGATATGACTTTGCCCAGATTTCCTACCTATAAGGCAGCTATCCGTAAGGGCTTGTTTTGGCGTTATTTAGAGCCGAATAACAGACCGGGACCTTTTGTGCAGGAGGATGTGAAGAATCCTTGTCAGCCTATGTATTTTAAGGCAAATAACAGATATTTGATTCGTGTGTATTACTATAAAAACAGAATAGCTCTGGAAGCCCATCATTCCCTTGGAGATGGGACAGGTGGTATGTGCGTATTGCAGACGCTCACAGCAACCTATCTGCGACTTTTGGGGCATGACGAAATTGAGAATGAGGGGTTTGTTTTGGATATTGATGCCCAGCCGGATAAGGGGGAGCTGGAGGATGCATATATGAAGTATGCTAATGCCAGAGTATGCCCACCCCGCCCGCAGGAGAAGGCTTATCATGTTCATGGGACGAAAGAGCCCTTTTATACCTTGAATATTATTGATGGTATTATGTCTACTTCTGAGGTTATAAAGGTGGCCAAGGGGTATAATGCAACGATTACGGAGTATTTAAATTCGGTGCTTTTATATGCCCTTTTGGAAAGGCAGATGGCGGGTGGCAGGCGGAGATTGCGTCCGGTAAAAATTGCCATGCCGGTGAACCTGCGAAGATTTTTTCCGTCCAATACACTGCGGAATTTTATTACTATGGTTTATCCGGGCGTGGACCCCAGACTTGGAGATTATACTTTTGAGGAAATTGTTGCACATGTGCACAATTATATGCGTTATTATTTGAATGAGAAGATTCTGAGAGGAGACATCACTACCAACGCGGAAACTCAGAGACACCCGCTTATCCGAGTGGTTCCGCTATTTATTAAGGATTTTGCGGTAAAGTCCTTTTATGCAAGAGTGCAGGATAGAAATTCATCGGCAGGGCTTACTAATATGGGGGCAGTGCCGGTGCCGGAGGGTATGAAGAAGTATATAGAACGCTTTGATATCTACATGGGTCAACCCTTTTCAAACAGAACCAACTGTGCAATTATCAGTTTTGATGATACGCTTACGGTGAATTTTACAAGTGGTATTGTGGAAGCGGATGTGGAGCGATATTTTTTCCGCAAGCTTGTGAAGGATGGTATTCATGTAAAGATAGAGAGTAATAGGGAGTAGTTAGTATGTCATATTGTGTGAATTGTGGTGTGGAGCTTGATGACTCTGCCAAGAAGTGTGTGCTTTGCAATACGCCGGTGGTTCATCCCGGACGTGATATGCAGGCAGTATATGCAACACCGTTTCCACAGGAAAAGGGAACTGTGGAGGCTGTTAATAGAAATGATTTTGCGATTCTTCTGAGTACCTTTGTGTTGGCTACGGCAGTAACCTGCGGACTTTTGAATGCATTGGTGTTTACCGTATCCAGATGGTCGTTGGCGGTTATCGGTGTGTGTGTAATTTTGTGGGTTTCTATTGTACCTTTGATTGTCTGGCGCAAATTATCGGTATATGCATCGTTATTTTTAGATGGACTGGCAATTACATTATATCTATATATGCTGGCTCATATGGTGGATTCTTTTGGCTGGTGTTTTGAATTGGGAGTGCCAATTGTGATGCTGGTGGTTGTGGTTGCGGAGCTTTTGGCAATTGCTGTCAAAAAACTGCCGAGGTCCTTTTTGACGGTATCATTGTATATTAATTTAGCAATAGGTATTGTATGTACGGGGATTGAATGCTTGATAGACAGATATGTAGACGGACGTATTGCACTCAGTTGGTCTGCGGTGGTTATGACAATCTGTATTATTCTTGCAATTACAATAATAACAATGTTGTCAAGAAGAAGGTTGCGTAGTGCAGTTCGCAGGAGACTGCATTTTTAAGGAGATTTATATGGTAAACAAAAGAAATCAAAATCTGATGCAGCTGGTAAAACGGTTACATGGTCTGGTAGATAATACAGATATAAGCAAACAGCGGCAGTCACAGGAATACATTGGGAATATTTTTGGTAATTCCAAGGAAGTTGTTTATCGGGGGATGGAACTGGAGGGGATGGATTGTGAATGGATTAGCCCCAACAGGCCTTATATGAAGGAACATGTGATTCTTTATTGCCATGGGGGAGGTTATTCTACAGGAAGTTCTCTTTACGCCCGGACAATCACCAATAAGCTGGCAGATTCTACTTCGATGGATGTGTTTTGCTTTGATTACAGACTTGCGCCTGAGAATCCCTATCCGGCGGCTTTGGAGGATGCTTTGAAAGCGTGGGATTATCTGATGCTTATGGGATATGGTGCAAAAGATGTGATTATTGCCGGGGATTCTGCCGGTGGGAACCTTGCCTTGGCTTTAACTTTGAAATTAAAGGATGAGGGAAGATTTCTTCCCAGAGGGCTGATACTTATGTCGCCTTGGACAGATTTGACATCCTCGGGGAAATCCTATGAGACAAGAGCAGCATCAGATCCTGTTTTGGACAAGGACTATATGGATAGGGTTGTGACAGCTTATGCAGATGGGCAGGATTTGGAAAATCCGTTTATTTCACCTTTGTTTGCGGATTTCAAAGGATTCCCTCCCACATACATTCAGGTAGGAGATAATGAGATTCTTTTGAGCGATTCAAAGCAGCTTTATCAGAAGCTTTTGAGGGACAATGTATCAGCTCATATCGAGGTGTTTAAGGGAATGTGGCATGTGTTCCAGATGGCACCCTTTCGAACAGCAAATGAAGCGATGGACAAGAATGCAGAGTTTATATTTGAAATATGCAGATAGGTAGAGGCGCATCTTTTGAAGACGGATGCAGTTACAGAAGATGGAGGTAGGCATATGGCGAACAACAATAATGATTATCTGACAGGGCTTTTGGGAACGGGAGAGTTTATACGAGAGTGTGAGAAAATTGTTGAGGATGGTGGACGCAGACTTGCTTTTATCACTAATGATATCAGCAATTTAAAGTATGTGAATGATTTGTACAGTATGGAGGAAGGGGACAGGCTGATTACGGAGATTGCTCACTTTTTCTATATAGATAATCCATCCTGTCTGGCTGCATGCAGAACCGGTTGTGATCAGTTTCGAGGAATTTTTGACATTTCGGGTCGGACCCATGAAGAGGAAGTGGACCGAGTTGTGGAGATGAATGAGCAGTTTGAGGCATTAATGGCCGAAAAGTATCCCAATGTGTTTATTCATGTGTATACCGGTCTGTATTTTCTGGAGGATGGCGAGTCGGATGTGCGTGTGGCAATTGATAAGGCACATATGGCGAAAAAGCTTACCAAGAACAAATTTAATATTAAATGTCAGGTGTATGATCCGGCAGATTTTAAACAACAGACAGATCAGATGGCAGTTGTAAATCAGTTTGTTCATGCCTGCGATAATGATGGCATTTTGGTTTATTTGCAGCCTAAGTACTCTGTATCCAAGGATTGTGTGGTGGGAGCGGAGGCATTGGTGCGAATGGCTGACGGCGAGGGAGGAATTATTCCACCCGGACGTTTTATACCGGTGCTGGAAGCTACTGGTATGATTGGCAAACTGGATGAACTTATGATAGAGAGAGTCTTTCTGCTTCAGAAAAAATGGCTGGATCAGGGACGAGAGGCAGTTCCTGTTTCTGTAAATGTCTCACCAATCACCTTTTCAAAGGATTGTTTTGTGGATTTTGTGGTTGATTTGCAAAAAGAATATGATGTGCCTGCGAAACTGGTGGAATTGGAGGTTCTGGAGTCTACTGTAACGGACGCAGAGGACTCGGTATTTGATGCTATCAATGTCTTGCGTGCAAACGGATTTAAGGTCAGTGTAGATGATTTTGGTTCCGGGTATTCGAGTCTGAATCAGATTGCAAGCATTCCGGCAGATATCATTAAACTGGACAGAGTGTTTGCTTTTAAGGGATTGAAGACCGAGAAGGGCAAAAAGGTTGTGAAGTCATTGATTCAGATGCTTCATGACATAGAGTATTCGATTGTTTTTGAGGGAATTGAGACGGAGGAAGAGAAAAATCTGGCATATTCCTTTGGGTGTGACGTAATTCAGGGGTATTTCTATTGCAGACCAATACCGGCAGGGGAGTTTGAGGAGAAATTTCTGTAATATTTATTGTATTTAGGGGGAGCAGATGTTTTGGCATAAGGGTACAAAAGAGGATATGGACAGGGTGCAGGAAGCCGCATCGGAGGTAAGGCAGGGAAAACAGCAATTTCTCCCGGTTGTTTATCAGATGCTTGTATCCAAAGATAAGAATGTGGTGAGATATGCAGCCTCTGAGATTGCAGAATATATGCAGGGCTTGGATTCTGCCCGGATAATCAAGGTGGAGGAGAATTTTCGCCAATATAGCTCTATGGAGTGGAATGTTAATTGGGAAAAGGTTGATTTGGGATTTTGGAGAAACTGCATTGAATGTCGAACTGATTATTTGTGGGTTCTTCGATTAGGGACTTTTCATCCAAGTGGATATTTTCGAGAAAAATGTATAAGGGAGCTTACAGGAGAGAATGCATCGGTACGTTTTGCGATTTTGCGGTTAAATGACTGGGTGAAAGAGGTCAGAGAGGCTGCCATCGAGGCAAGTACGCAGGTTTCGAAATTGAGTGCCGAGGAGCTGGTGGCGTGTCTTCCCTATCTTGCCAAGGTGATGCAGGGAATGCGGGGAGACCGAGGGTGGCTGTGTGTGTTGGAAAATCGTATTACTGAGGGAATTGCGAGACAGTTGGATAAAGTAGATATTGAGAATCTTGGAAGATATGACATCAAGGCCAGAAAATATCTGTATCGTTTGATGTTGGAACATAAAATCTGGAACAAGGATGAGGTGAACAGGGCTTTGAACCGGGAAAAGTGCGGACAATGTCAATTTATGCTCATAACGATGCTTCTTAGATATTACGAGTGTTCCATGGAGGAATTAGACAGTTATCTGCAACATAAAAGCAAGGTAGTTCAGAAAAAAGCTTTTGAGCAGAAGTATAGTATGTTGGGTGATTATTGGCCGGGAGTGGAAAAACTGCTTTTGGCACAGGCGGTAGGTGTGCGTGGACTGGCAAGTTATATTTTGCAGAAACATACGGACATGAATATTGTAGCCTATTATGCAGAGCGTTTGGAGACACAACATAAGAAAATTTGTATTCTGGGTATTGGAGAGAATGGTAGTGCGGAGGATGCAGCACTTATCAATAAATATCTGGAGGACGAGTCGGAGGGAGTTGTAAAGAACACCCTTCACTCTTTGAGTTTGCTTTTGCAAGTTAAGACAGGCGATATTTTCTGGCAATATTTGCAGGACGAAAGGCCGCTTGTAATGCGAGCAGCATACCGTGAGATTGTAGCAAATGAGATAATGTTTGGGGCCAAGCAAGTATTTGAGTTGTTTATGCAGACGGAGAGCGAGTTGCTAAAGGAAAAACTGGCGTATCAATTACTCAGAGAGCGTTCGTGGGACCGGTTGCCTTATATTTTGCAATTGTACAATTATGAGGATGAGAAGCTTCGTCAGGTAATTCAGCGTGGTGTTTACAAGCGAAGTGTATATGGTCAGATTACAGAGGCGGATGCAGAGTATATTCGAGAGATTATGTATGATGCAAAGTATGGCATACCGGATTATTTGAAGAAGGCGATTGAGTTTGATATGAAATTTGTGGTGAAGGGGTAAGAAATTAGGTATATTATTAAGGGGATATTGTCCAAAACGATTTTCCTGAGGTTAGGAAAATCGATGATGCTGGAGGAGTGATGAAGAGAAGGAGGAAAGAAATGGTTTTATACAGACCGGTAGGAACTAAGGAGTTAGAATTGATTGAAAAGACTGGCTATACAAAATTTCCGCCAAGATTGCCGGATCAGCCTATATTTTATCCGGTTCTCAATGAGCAGTATGCAACGGAGATTGCTTCCAGGTGGAATGTAAAATATAATGAGGACCACAAAGGCTATGTGACCCGGTTTGAGGTGGAGGATGAATATTGCAAGCAATTTGAAGTGCAGACTGTAGGTGCAAGTTATCATCAGGAGTTGTGGATTCCGGCGGAGGAATTGGAGAATTTTAATCGGCATATAGTTGGGCAGATTCAAGTGATAAGTGAATTTTCAGAAATTTAAAGGAATTTGAACTTGGGCGCAGAATATTTAAAGTAGGACGATTTGGAGAGGTTTGACACCTGCGTAATGCAAAGGAGAGCAAACATATGACAATCAGAGAAACGATGGAGCAGTGGGAAGAAGAGCATTTGAGTCCGTATGCTGCTAAGAGCAGAAATTCAAAGGGACGTCAGAGAGCAGAGGAGGAGTGCGATATCCGTCCGGTTTTTCAGCGTGACAGAGATCGTATTATTCACTGTAAGGCGTTTAGAAGACTGAAGGATAAGACTCAGGTGTTTTTGACACCGGAGGGAGATCACTACAGAACCCGTCTGACACATACTTTGGAGGTGTCCCAGAATGCGCGAACCATAGCAAAGGCATTGAATTTGAACGAGGAACTGGTGGAGGCGATTGCGTTGGGGCATGATTTGGGGCATACACCCTTTGGGCATGCCGGGGAGAGAGCGTTAAATCGTGTGTGTCCGTTAGGTTTTGAGCACAGTGAGCAGAGTGTGCGTACAGTAGACCGTCTTGAGAAGGACGGACAGGGCTTGAACCTGACCTATGAGGTGCGGGATGGTATTCTGAATCATCAGACTAGTGGAAGACCCCATACATTGGAGGGGAAGATTGTGCGTCTGTCTGATAAAATTGCGTACATACATCACGATATGGATGATGCTGTGCGGGCAGGAATCCTTACGGAGATGGATATTCCGGCAGATATTCGTGCGGTAATAGGTTCTTCCGCGGGAGAGCGTTTGGATTGTTTTATCCATGATATTGTAACGAACAGCATGGATAAGAATGATATCATTATGTCTGAGTCGGTGTCCAAGGCCATGAAGGACATCAGACAGTTTATGTTTGAACATGTTTATACCAATCCCCTTGCCAAAGCCGAAGAGAACAAGGCAGAGGTGCTGATGGAGACTTTGTATGTGTATTATATGAAGCATGTGGATGATTTGCCCGAAGAGTTCCTTAAGCTTTTGTCCGAGGGGGAACCCAGAGAACGGGTTATCTGCGATTATGTGGGAGCTATGTCTGACCGTTTTGCCATTGCGGTCTACAATGAGATTTTTGTGCCAAAATCATGGCAGATATAATGGCATAATCAAAACGTAAGAAGGAGCAGTTATGTACTACCCTGAAGAACTGGTAGAAGAAATTCGAGTAAAAAATGATATAGTGGGAGTGGTTTCGGGGTATGTCAGATTACAGAAAAAGGGAGGAAACCACTGGGGATGTTGCCCCTTTCACAATGAAAAAACCCCTTCCTTTGCTGTTTCGGAAAGTAAACAGATGTATCATTGTTTTGGCTGTGGTGTCAGCGGCAATGTATATACCTTTGTGATGCAGTATGAGAATTTTACTTTTCCTGAGGCAATCAAAGCCTTGGCAGAAAGGGCAGGTGTTAACCTGCCTGAGGTGGAGTATTCTGCAGATGAGAAAAAGAAGGCGGGAAGGCGTGCTAAACTGTTAGAGGTTAATAAGGAGGCCGCGAAATTTTTTTATTATCAGTTGCGTAACCCTCAGGGAGAAATCGGGTTGAAATATCTGGAGAAACGCGAATTGTCTAAGGAGACCATGCACAAGTTTGGTCTTGGATATTCGGGTAAGAGTGGTGCGACACTGGTACAGTATCTGAGAGATAAAGGCTTTGAGGATGACTTGATAAAGGAGGCCGGACTTGCCAATTATTCTGAGCGACATGGTCTGATGAGCCAGTTTTGGAACAGAGTAATGTTTCCCATACAGGATATTAATCACCGTGTAATTGGTTTCGGTGGGCGTGTTATGGGAGACGGAGAGCCTAAGTATTTGAACTCTCCGGAGACTCCTGTATTTGATAAAAGGCGTAATCTGTATGGATTAAATTTTGCAAGAACAGCAAGGAGTGGAAATATAATTATCTGTGAGGGGTACATGGATGTTATTGCCATGCATCAGGCAGGATTTACACAGGCGGTGGCATCCCTTGGGACGGCATTTACCTCTGAGCAGGCCCAGCTTCTTAGGAGATATACGGACAATGTGCTTTTGGCCTATGACAGTGATGGGGCAGGTGTGAAGGCAGCGCTTCGCGGAATAGGCATTTTGCGGGAGGCTGGACTTACAGGCAAGATTATTAACATGAAGCCCTACAAGGATCCGGATGAGTTTATTAAAAATCTGGGTAAGGATGCCTTTCAGGAGCGCATTAATCAGGCGGAGAACAGTTTCTTCTTTGAAATACGTGTGCTTTCGGAGCAATATGATATGAACGACCCTGAGCAGAAGACTCGGTTTCATAGAGAAATTGCCAAGAAGCTTTGCGAATTTTCGGAGGATGCGGAACGAGACAATTATTTACAGGCTATTGCCGAAAAATACTTTATTGGTATAGAGAATATGCGTAAGCTGGTGTTGGGGTATGCCACAACTGCCGGTTCGGCAAAACCTATAGAGAGGCCCAAGTCCGGTATTGCGAAGAAGGTTTCGCCGGAAGAAAATGCGAAGAAGTCACAGAGACTTTTGCTTACATGGCTGGTGGACGAGCCGGGGCTTTATGGCAAAATAAAAAAATATATTTCCCCGGAGGACTTTACGGAGGAGATGTACCGTCATGTGGCGGACAAGCTTCTTGTGGGACTGGAGCAGCCTGATTTCCAGCCGGCAAGCATTATCAGTACCTTTGAAGATGAAGAAGAGCAGAAACAGGCGGCAGAGCTTTTTAATACCACGCTTCCAAGACTTGAAACCAAACAGGAGCGGGAGAAGGCTTTCCATGACATTTTATTAGCGGTTAAGCGCAACAGTTATGAATATTATACAGCCAGATTGGGCATGGATGTAACAGCCCTGACAAAGGCGGTAGAAGGCAAGAAAGCATTGGAAACTCTTGCAAAAACGCATATTTCTTTGGATTAAGGTCAAAAATAACAAAAATATGCTGAAAAATATACAAAAGGAATAGAATTCCCAGGAAGGACGGAACTACAAAATGGACGAGAACATGCAGGCAAAATTTGAGGAGAAAGTAAAAGATCTTCTTGCGATGGCAAAAAAGAAGAAAAATGTGCTGGAATATCAGGAAATCAGTGATTTCTTTGCTGATATGCAGTTGGAGGAGGATCAGTTTGAGAAAATCTTAGAAGCTTTGGAGCAGTGTAATGTGGATGTATTGCGCATTACCGAGGAGGATGATATTGATGAGGAGATCATTCTCACTGAAGAGGATGAGGTGGATGTGGAGAATATCGACCTGTCTGTTCCTGACGGCATCAGTATTGAAGATCCTGTGCGTATGTATTTGAAAGAGATTGGTAAGGTCTCTCTTTTGTCCGCAGAGGAAGAAATAGAACTTGCAAAGCGTATGGAATTGGGGGACCAGGAAGCTAAGAAACGCTTGGCAGAGGCAAACCTGCGTCTGGTTGTCAGCATTGCAAAACGTTATGTGGGCCGTGGTATGCTTTTCCTTGATTTAATTCAGGAAGGTAACTTAGGTCTTATTA
>CAYOGM010000017.1:0-29849 GCA_964403595.1 uncultured Acetatifactor sp.
TGTTGTAGGTGGAAAAGGCAAAAAATAGTAACTGGTAAAATAAATTCGGATTTGTCGAGGTGACGAGGAATGCAAGGACAGGATGGAATTGGATGACGGGAGCTTGCTCACAGGCAGACATATTCCAGACTGGACTTATAGTCCGACAGGACGCAGTGAGATGGAGCGAAGCGGAATCGAACTGGCATGACGAGTCACAAGACAAGATGTGTAAAGAACATTGAAAATCGAATAAATATTTGACATAACGGCGGTACGGTGGTACTATGATTATAGAAAAAAGTGCTACCGATAGACGGTTAGCCCTAAATAAATTGATGATCAAAAATGACCGCCAAGTTTTCTCAGGACAGGGCGGTTATTTTTGTGTCTTGCTATTACGACCAAGCGAATAGCCAAGACTGAAACAAGTCAAGCATAAGCTGATGATAGCAATCAAGCCTTCGATGGTTAACATAAGCAATTCCTCCATTTAAAGATTTCCACAAGTGGATTTCTATGTAAAACAGAGGTCACAGTCCTCTGGTAGAGGGACTAACCGCCTACCGTTATGGTAGCACTAAATATATTATACCAAACATTTGTTCGAGAATCAAGGGTTCTTGCAAATTTATGGAAGAATTTGCGGGGATGAGGAAAATGAAGTATAAAATTGGAAGACCTATGTGAATTCCAATTCGGCAAAATAATTAAAAGCTAAATGCAAAGGAGGGTAAGAAGGAAATGGTGAAAGAATTAGTTCCGTTTTGGGAGGAAGCATATCAATGTAAAGATGTAACTGCTTTTTCGAGTGAGCCTAACGTGACCATTAAAGAATTTGAGCATTTATTTACCGAACATTCTAAAGTATTGGATGTGGGATGTGGAGAAGGTCAAAATGCCTTATATTTGGCACAGAAAGGTCATTGTGTTGATGCATTTGATTTATCTGAACACGGAATTGCAAAAGTAAAATACAGATGTGAATTGTCAGGGACACAATTGAATGCTTTTGTAGCAGATTTAACTAAATTTCGATTTGAACAAAATTATGATTTGATAGTTTGTTTTGGAACATTACATTTTGTTGATAAAAGCGATTGGAAAAAGTTCATTAATGAAGCAAAAATACATACAAGTGTTGGCGGAATTCATATTATTCAAATTTTTACGGATGTTGTACCAGCGTCAGAGGATATAGCACCTTTTGCTATTGGCTTGGCAAAAGATGGAGAAATTAAGGAATTATATGGCGATTGGGAAGTTTTGCAATTTAAATCTTATGTGTTCGAAGATGAGCATCCCAATGTACCAAAACACTTACATGCTTCAAATAAAATTGTTGCTAGAAGAATTAGTTAAATTTGAATTGAGCGAGCTCTTTTGCGAGCGATGACAATTGAACGCAGTTCAATTGTATGAATCCAAACGGAAAGGAAGCGCCTGCGAAGCAGGCATTTCCTTTTTCTGGCGCGTCACCGACAAAATCAAGAGTGCGAAGCACGGCAGACGCGAAGCGACTGGATTTTGGAGGGTGATACGGGGAATGATATGCTAGGGCATATACAGAAAAATCCAAGCGCAGTACCCCAAAGTCCCCTTTTTCTGCCAGAAAAGGCGGGTTTACCAGGCGCTCGAGGGTATATGTGAAAAAATCCCTTGGAAATACCCTGTTTTTCACTATATTTGGGGCAGTGGTATTGAGTTTTTTTGTATATACCCTTGGCCACTCATAATGCATGATTTTTATGGAAAAAGTCTTGATTTTGGGTATTTTGAAGCAAAAAATCTGTATATACCCCAGCCGTCTGGATGATACGAAATTTGTTCAATCCTAGGTTGAAAAACGGTCACCGCTCGAAAAAGAGCTCGATTAATTGAAGTTGTAGGGGAGAAAATATTTATGTCAAGAATAGGTGCAGGCGAATGTGGACATATGGATATGGAATGGTATGGTGTTGATAAAAAAGGCAATGTCGCTGTGTTTTGTAGTGGAGGAGAAGGAAATTTGCCGGAGTTCGTTTGCGAAAGCGAAGAAAGAGCAGACGAACTAATAGAGTATTTTGATAGAATGAAAAAAACAACAAGTAGTATGTTGATGTTTCCACAAACTAAGGTAGGGCGTGCGGAACAAGTTGCAAGGGATTTCTCAGACAAAGGCCTATATTATTTTGACGCAGATGATGGCACAAAATTAGGGGGAGGTACATTTCATGAATATTATACAAAACATTCCTATCCTCAAAATCCCTTAAAATATGAGTTGTTGCCAAACTATATCAGAGAAATTTTAAAACATAACTTTATGGAAATTGAAGATTTTTCACTTGTGGATACGGTATATGTAAAACATGCTTATGAATGATAAACTTTTAATCTTAAAGTAAGATTGAAAGTACGTAAAATTTTAGTTTGACGAAGCGATAACTCCTAATTTGTAGAGTTTGATAAATTTAAACACGAGGAGGACCGGATATGGAAGCAAGAGCATTATTAGAAGCATTAAGCGTTGCAGAACGACTAAAGGATACTACCCGCCATTGCTATACCAGAAATGGCAGGCATGAAAGTGTGGCGGAACATAGTTGGATGATGACTTTGATGGCATTTTTTATGAAAGATGAGTTTCCCGATGTAGATATGGATAAAGTGATTAAAATGTGTATTATCCATGATTTAGGGGAAGCTTTTACCGGCGATATTCCCACATTTGAGAAAACCGCAGCGAATGAGCAGACAGAGGAAGATTTATTATATAGTTGGGTTAAAAGTCTTCCGGAAAATTATGCATCTGAAATGGTTGCATTATATGACGAAATGGCAAAAAGGGAAACAGCAGAAGCCAAAGTATATAAAGCAATTGATGGTTTGGAAGCCCTTATTCAACATAATATTTCGGACCTGTCAACTTGGATTCCAAAAGAATATGAGCTGAACAAAACCTATGGGGATGATAAGGTAGCTTTTTCAGAATATCTGAAAACCGTAAGAGAAGAAGTGCGCAAGGATACATTAAAGAAGCTTGGGGAAGGGTGATAAATATGTTGAATCATAAAGGCACACAGGAAATCTGTACAGACAGACTGTTATTGAGAAAATACAGATTGTCAGATATGGATGATATGTTTCGAAATTATGCAAATGATGAGAGAGTGACGAAGTATTTATCGTGGAAGGTATATGAGAAACCTGAGGATATCCGTCCATTTTTAGAGATGGCTATTCAGGACTATGAAAAGATGAGTACCTATCACTGGGCAATCGAATATGAAGGCGAGATGATAGGCGGTATTTCGGTGATGTCTATTGATGATTTGCGTAATAATTGTGAAGTGGGCTACTGCATTGGATATAATTTTTGGAATAAAGGGATTACAAGTGAGGCGCTGGCTGCAGTCATTCAGTTTTTGTTTGAAGAAGTAGGAATGCACAGAATTCTGGCTAAACATGATGTGGAGAATCCGGCATCGGGTGAGGTTATGAAAAAGTGTGGAATGACTTGCGAAGGAAGATTTAAGGAATACTATTTGCGCCATGATGGAACCTATTCGGATGCGATGGCGTATGGGATTGTGAATAGAAAAGGCTAAAAGGACTTTGAGAAAAGGAAGGAAGAATATGAGCGTATTTAATGTTGATTTAAAGAAAGTGGTAGATGACAGCTACGAAATTGAGATTGGTTATGAACTGGAGCAGAAATTAATTGAGGACATTAAAGCGGGTCTTGTGGGTAATATAAGAAAATACGTTGTAGTCACAGACAGTAATGTTAAGGAGCTGTATGCGGATAGAATATTGGGGCTCCTAAAGTCAAATGAGTATAATGCGGATTTGATTGTATTTCCGGCAGGAGAAGAGAACAAGACAAGAAAAACCAAGGAATATGTAGAAGATACAATGCTTGAACTTGGATACAGAAGAGATTGTTGTATTATTGCTGTTGGTGGCGGTGTGGTAACCGATTTGGCAGGCTTTGTTGCAGGAACATATGGAAGGGGAATTCCTTTTATCAATTATGCAACAACATTGTTAGCTGCGGCAGATGCATCTGTTGGTGGTAAAACTGCTGTTGATACGCCATTGGCAACAAACTTGATTGGTTTATTTCATCAGCCCCAAAAGGTGTATATTGATATTGCAACATGGAAAACATTGCCACCGAAACAGATTTCCAGTGGTCTTGCAGAAACGATAAAACATGCATGTATAGCTGACAGAACTTTCTTTGAATACATTTCTGATAATATGCAGGCAATATTCGAGATAGACGATGAAGTATGTCAACATATAGCACAAGAAAATTGCAGAATAAAATATAAAGTAGTTATGAAAGATGAACGCGAGAGTGGCTTGCGGGAAACACTAAACCTGGGTCATACTGTGGGTAGAGCGATTGAAACGGTGAGTGACTATAAGTTGCTTCATGGAGAAGCGTTAGCGATTGGTTTGATGGCTGAAGTCAAGTTAGCTAAAAATTTAGGTTATTGCTCAAATACAGATGAGATTTTGATGAAGAATATTTTGGAGAAGGCAAAATTACCTACATGCATACCGGAGTATATTGATAGAGAGCAGTTGGTTGAAAAATTATATACTGACAAAAAAGTAAAAAATGGTGCGTTAAGATTTGTGTTGCAGAATGGAATAGGTGAGATTGTGGCGTTTGGTGATAATCAATATGCCAAAGAGATTCCTGAAAGTTTAGCAAGAGAAATTATTATGTCGATGTAGAAACTGTTAACTGAAAAAGCATGCAGTTAGGAGTAGTTAGTGACAATTGGTGTGAAAAGAGAGGTAGGATATACATGAATAATGCAGTAGTACAAAGTTATGAGAATTATCGGGAAGAAGAACGTTTAACAACCAACAATGCTAGAAAGATTGAATTTCTAACTACTACACGCATTTTAGATGAGCATATAAAGGCTGGTGAAAGTATATTAGATTGTGCGGCAGGAACAGGTGCCTACGCTTTCTATTTTGCGGACAAAGGAAATCAGGTTACTGCAACAGATATTACACCGAGACATGTGGATATTATGAATGATGTGTTACGTGATAAGGATTATGAAATGAAAACAGCGGTACTGGATGCTACGGATATGAGCATGTTTTCGGATGAAAGTTTTGATGTGGTGCTCAATATGGGGCCTATGTACCATATAACGGATGATGCGGCAAGAGAGAAGTGTTTTCAAGAATCTTTGAGAGTGCTTAAGACTGGTGGTTTGTTGGTCACTGCATATATTCCGAGGCAGTATGTGTTGTTTCATATGGCTATGGGTAATGAGAAATATCTTGACAGAGGATTTGCAAATCAAATTCGCGAGACAGGTAAACTCTATCATACGGACGAGTTGTGTTTTTGGACAGATAGTTATTATGCTACCTGTGATGAGATGGAGCAAATGTATCATAGTAATCATCTTGCGATTATAGAGCATTTTGCACAGGATGGTATGACACCGCATTTTGCAAAGAAGGTGGACACATGGAGTGAGGAACATTTTGACATCTGGTGTGATTATCATTACAGTGTGTGTCGAGACAAGTCACTGCTTGGGGCAAGTAATCATGTAATGATTATGGGAAGGAAGCAGTAAACATGATTTGCAAAACTTTTGAATTAGGTGAATTAGACCACTACAAATATGTGGTGGTTCTGTCCTTTTATAATGACAAAATTGTGTTGAGCAAACATAAGAATCGTTCTACCTGGGAAACACAGGGAGGACATATTGAACACGGTGAAATGCCTCTCGAAGCGGCCAAGCGGGAGTTGTATGAGGAGTCAGGGGTAGTAAAATTTGATATGGAACCGCTGTGCGACTACTGGGCTGGAAATCCGGAAACAAATGTTGGGGCAGCAGGCGTGGTATTTGTGGCGAAAATTCATGAGTTCGCGAATATCCCTGAGGCAAGCGAGATGGCTGAGATTAAATTGTTTGCTAGTCTGCCGGACAATCTTACATATGAAGCCATTACCCCGGTATTGTTTGAGAAGGTAGGAGTAAAGTAAGAGCGAGTATGAGGAAGAAACGAATTATTTATATTGTACTGACTATTATATTGCTGGTAATCGAGGTATTGATTGCGCTATTTGTACAGGACCGTTTTATCAGGCCCTATGTAGGTGATGTGCTTGTGATTATGGTGCTGTATACTTTGGTGCGTACTTTTGTGCCGGAAGGAATAAAAGTGCTTCCACTGTATTTATTCGGATTTGCAGCACTGGTAGAGCTTGCCCAGTATTTTCGGATTGTGGAACGCGTGGGGCTTGAAAACAATCGCTTTTTTAGTGTGTTGATTGGTTCTGTTTTCGACATAAAGGATATTGTGTGTTACGCAGTAGGAACGGTTTTGATTATTATAGGGCAGGGATTATATTGCAAATATGGGAATCGTGTAAGTTAAGGAGGCATTAACAACATGGGGAAGAAAAAGGTTCTGGTAACCGGAGGTACGGTTTTTGTGAGTAGGTATGTGGCTGAATACTATGTCAGCAAAGGGGCAGAGGTTTATGTGCTGAATCGTGGCAGTAAAACTCAGTCGGATGGAGTGACATTGATTCAGGCGGACAGACATGCATTGGGAGATGTGTTGCGAGGGTATCATTTCGATGTGATTCTGGAGCAAAAGCCTGAGCAACATATTTTTAATGTGGGTAACAGAGATGCTATTACAGTAAAAGAATGGGTGAATCTGTGTTACGAGGCTGCGGGAAAACAGGCTGATTTTGTGAATGTAACGGCGGATGTGGAGCAGAGGAAATATTTTAGTTTTTATGACTATGAGTATTATCTGGATGTGACAGCCCAGGAGCAATTGATGTCTAAGACCAAGGCACTGGACGAGGGGCTTAGGGAGGCGTTCGCGTGGTATGTGGATAATGCGGAGCAGGTGAATCGGAAGAATTATTATGAGTTTATAGATAATCATTTGTGAATTTGTGGAGGTATATCAATGGATATCAAGACTTTTAAAACAGATATGCAACAATCAGTTGATATGTTTTTCGAAAAGTGCTTTTCGGCTGTTGGAATACCATATTCGTTCTCATAGGCACAGTTGCAGTACGCATAATTGACATAGAGAATAAAGTGGTAGAGCTTAAGCGTATGTTTGTATTGCCTGAATATCAAGGGAAAGGTTATGGAAAATTGCTTATAAAGCATGCCATAGATTATGCAAAGGAACAGCAATATAATAAAATGTGTTTGGATACCAGAAAACAGTTTTCAGCAGCTCAACACTTATATCGAAGTAGTGGTTTTCAGGAAACTGATAGATATAACGATAATGAAAAAGCAGAACTGTATTTTGAACTTGTTTTATAAATTGGGAGTTGTCGAGTACAAGGGGGCAGTTTCCTTGAACTCGGGTCTATACGCAAAAATTGGTCTGCGAGACCCGAAAACATGTAAAAGTTTGGAGAAATATTGCCAAAAAATGTCTTTCACGGGTCTATACACAAAAATCCTCACCTCAGACCCGCTAAAAACAAAAAATCCGGGTCTCACAAACCATTTTTCCTGTATAGACCCGAAGGCCACTAAATTACACTAAAAATCGGGAAAAATTTCCATGATTTTGGGTCTCCTGTGGTAGAAATTCTGTATATGCCCATTCTATAATTTTAGAATTATGAAATGCGAGTGGGAGGTACATAAATCCAGTACACGATTGTCTGTAGTTTTTTAGCCACTCACCGAAGGCAGATTTCCAAGATTGTTATTTTCAGAACCATCCGGCAGAGCTTTCAGATATTCAGAGTCCTTTCTATGAGCCACGCCCACACCCTGAATGTCGCCGGCTTTAGCCATGGCAACGCCTTCTTCCTTGGAAACGGTGGAGCCGTCTGAGAGTTGATAGCCGGTAATTCGGCCACTGTTTTTGACCAATCCTACAATTTCTTTAGCGTCCGATTTGGGAGTCGGGACATCATCAAGCGCAGCGTAGGCAAGCTGTGCACCTAAATCTTTTTTATCCATATTCATTTAAATTTTCTCCATGTTAAGAAATCAATTTTCAGTAGCTTTGATAGTATTTGAGGAAAGTAGTTCAAATATGCAAAACTATTGTTTTTACAGGATATATAGGGCAGCTTGATAATCCGTGGATTATTATTTTGTAGGAAATGACTTGTTACGCGAAAGCGAGAAAGCCTTTCCTACAAAGACAATATTTTACCGATTCCCCAGTTGCCAGAATGCCACGGCGCTGGCTGCTGCCACATTCAGCGAATCTACGCCATGGGACATGGGGATGCAGACAGTGTAATCGCAATCTGCGATGGTGTGAGTGGCGAGGCCGTCGCCTTCTGTACCCAGTATGATAGCCAGTTTGTCTTCTTCCATAAGCTTGTGATTGTCGATGCTTATCGCTTCGTCGCTCAGTGCCATGGCAGCAGTCTTAAAGCCTAATTTTTTTAGCTGTGACACATCTACCGCAGAGTCTTCGGAGTCTTCGCAACCAAGGAAGGTCCAGGGAACCTGAAAGACAGTTCCCATGCTGACTCTGATGGCACGACGGTATAGTGGATTGCTACAGGAAGGCGTGAGAAGTACTGCGTCCATGTTCAGCGCGGCAGCGGAGCGGAAAATCGCTCCTACATTGGTAGGATTCATTACGTTTTCTAAAATGGCAATACGGCGGGCGTCGGCGCAGACTTCTGCTACAGAAGGCAGCGTAGGGCGGCGCATAGCACAAAGGACACCACGGGTTAACTGGAAGCCTGTGAGCTGTGTCAGAATATCTAATTCCGCAGTGAAAATAGGGATATCACCAACTCTTGCAACCACATCTTTGGCCTGAGCCTCAATGTGTTTGGGCTCCAGAAGCATGGAAATCGGCTCATATCCCGCATCCAGTGCACGTTCTACAACCTTGGGACTTTCTGCGATGAAAAGTCCTTTTTCAGGTTCGTGCCGGTTGAGTAGTTGACCTTCTGAAAGGCGTGCATATATATCAAGCTCTGTAGCCTCGAAATCTGTAATTCTAATAATGTTGGACATAGTAGTCTCCTTAATCAGGCGTTTCGCCTATAATATCGAATCAGTAAACAATAAAAATATTATAGTGAATCCCGCAAAACCTGTCAAACATTGAAAAAATATTGCGCAGTATGTGTTTTGTATGATAAAATTGCTACATAAAAGAACATGTGTAAGGAGAAAATCATGGGGCAGGTCAGGGATTATGTATGTGAATGCGGATACCAAAAAAGATTATTTCTTGGTGGTGGAATGAATGGCCGTAATTTGCAGATGATTCAAAAGCATTTTCCCCGGGAAATGGAGTCTTTTCAGGAGAAAAGACAGAACGGAAGGACTGGGGCATATCTGCTTTCGCATGCTACAGTAGAGTGTGGCCGGTGTAAGGAGTTACATTCAGTGCCTTGTTTTACATATGAGTGTGAGGGACAAATGCTAACTGCAACAAAGGGAAAATGTCCTGCCTGTGAGAATGCAACGGTAACCGTCAAGGATGAGGAGCGTATAAATTGTCCTAAATGTGGCCGGATGATGGAATATCATAATGCAGGTACATGGGATTAAGGAACGGATAAAATAGCGTTAACAAATAGCAAACGGATATAGAAGCTTTAGAATGATACATGGATGTATCAACAGTAAGCACACAAGGAGGTGACAGTGTGGTTATACAACACAATATGGCAGCACTAAATGCATCGAGACAATATAATGGTGTGATGGGGTATAAGGCCGGACACATGGAGAAATTGTCTTCAGGTTATAGGATTAACCGTAGTGCAGATGATGCCGCAGGTCTGGCAATCAGCGAGAAGATGCGCAGGCAGATTCGTGGTCTGAATATGGCATCTTCCAATGCACAGGAGGGAATTGGCTTGTTGCAGACGGCAGAAGGTGCATTGCATGAGATGACAGACATTGTGCAGCGTATGAATGAACTGGCTGTGCGTGCGAGCAATGATACCAACACAGAGGCGGATCGTCAAGCAATTCAGGCAGAGGTGGATCATCTCGTAAAGGAACTGAACCGGATAGCAGAGCATACGGAATATAATAATTTAAAACTGTTGGATGGTTCGATGGAGGACAATGCGCAGGCGACGAATGCGGCATCTGCTCAAAAAATGAGTCAGCAAGTTAAGGAAAGTGGTCTGGAGCAGTTTTTGTCGGGAATTTCCGTGAACCCTGTTGTAGGAAGCGGGGTGAGTCTCAGTAGTACGCAAGTGGCAAATCTGAATACTGTTTTGACGGATTCCATTGTGCCACAGGCAGTGAATGCCTTCCTGAGGACTTTTTCGGCATTTAGTGATGCGGCATCCAGTGGTAAAGTCAGTGATGAAATTGGATTGCTGATTTATGGGGACAATTCGAGTACATTGGCGTATGTAGCTATGAGTTATGGGGTTTATAGTGACGGAACTATTGCGGATTCTTCTATTAAGCTCAATTTATCTGTAAATGTGAATTCCTTGTCATTTTCAGGGGACAGCCTGACAGAAGAAAGCCGGACGGCACTGGAAACAACCATTGTTCACGAGATGATGCATGCTTTTATGGATGATACGTTGACCAATGGTATGGTGGGAGCGACAGAGGGAAAGGTGGATTCGTCCAATGAATTTCCCAGTTGGTTTACAGAAGGTATGGCGCAGGTGGCAGCGGGAGGCTGTTCCAATTCCAATGACTGGGTAAACGGTGGTTTGGGATTGACACAAAATTCAACAACTGCTCAGATATCCTCTGCCCTAGTGTCATCCGGAAATAAATTATCCAGTGGCTCAACGCAGTCGCAATACGGAACAGGATATTTGGCATGTATGTATTTGGGATATTTGGCGGCAGGTAGTCCGAGTACAGTAAGCTCCGGTAATTTGGCCAGTGGTGTTAATAAGGTTCTGGAAGAATTGATGAATGGCAATTCTCTGGATAATATCATAAATGAAGTTTCGGGAGGTGCCTATACCTCTGTATCGGATTTTGAAAGTAAATTTGGAGATGCCCAATCTGCAGAGTTTGTGTCAAAACTTTTGAAGGCAGTGGGGGATGACGGAAACGGGGCGTTGGTTGCATCGTTGACAGCCAGTGATTTGCTTAGTAATAGCAATACCGGTTCATCTGTTTATGCTGTGGATGAGAATAATGAATTTGTAGAATCCAGCGTAGGCTCAAATAGAGATTGGAGTACCGGCGGCTCTTCTAACACGGGAAGCAACTATACCGGAAATGCAGGAGGTGCGGGTGGTAGTGGCGGCGCAGGTGGAGCCGGTGGTACAGGTGGTGGTGACAGCACAGGCCGTTACGGTGCATTATGGTTACATGTGGGCGTGGAGGCCGGACAGGGGTTAGGGCTTTCCATTAGGGACATGCATACAGAAAAGCTGGGTGTGGATTCCGTGTCTGTGATGAGTCAGGATGAGGCGGGAGCAACAATTTCAGCTTGTAAGGGTGCGCTCCAATACATATCTAAAACAAGGTCTGACATAGGTGCCGTGATAAACCGACTGGAGCATACCATTAAAAATCTGGATAATACATCAGAGAATACGCAGTCTGCGGAAAGTGTAATTCGTGATGCCGATATGTCATATGAGATGGTGGAATTCACCAAGCATAATATTTTGGCGCAGGCAGGAGAAGCAATGCTGAGTCAGGCCGTGGATGCCAATGAAGCAGTTTTGGCATTGTTGAGTTAGCGATATATTTGATAATTACTGTAGCGTAGTATATGTAAATAGTTAGAACCACTTCGGCATCTGTTGGTAGAACAGTCCGAAGTGGTTCTTTGTTGTTAAATCCTTTTTAATTTTTATATCTCAACAATTGCCAAATCCCAAGGTTTCAGTACAATACCATCTCCGGTATGTACGTTCTTGTTTCCAATCAATTCCACACCATCCGACTCGTCATGGCAAATGGTCTGAGTTTCGGAGGAGTAGTTAAAGTAATACAAAATTTCTTTGTCTGCGTCATTGGTTCCCCGTTTGATGATGACAGGGAAGGTGGTAGCAGGAAGTTCAATTTGTGCGACGTTCGCCAGTTTACCAATCAGATATTTCAGCGCAGCCTTGGTGGTGTAACAAGCCAGATAGGTTGCGGTACCGGCGCCAACCTTTTTGTGAGTAACAGCAGCATATTTGCCCCAGAAGGGATGTACATACTGCGCCCAGACCTCAGCGTCTGTTACATTTAAAAGCTCCATCCATTCAGAAACTTCAAACAGTGGTCCGGCCTCGCCGTCGTTACAGAACTGTAGGGAAACCTTCTCCGGCTTGGTAAAGCGGTCGTAGGTTGCACCGATGCAGTCAGTCATGTTATGAGGCTGATTGTCATGGTAAATTTTGAGTTCCTCGTCGGCGTAACCACTCTTAAAGCCGTAGAGGAGATGTCCGCCCAAGGCTACAAAGTTGCGAAGCTTCTGTATACTTTTCTCGGTGGCAGAATAGAAGGCCGGAACCAAAAGTAAGGCGTAGTCATCAAAATCATCCTCAGCGCATACCAAATCACATTCCAGATTCATCTCATAGCAGGCATCAAACATCCAGCGAAGGATGGAGTTATAATCCAGTGTGTCGCTGATGGGGAATTCTTCCAGTCCCACAAGACTTGCGTTATCAGTTAAAATCGCTATTTTGCAATTTTTCTGCAGGTTGCGCAGATGGCTGTTCAGGCGATTCATTTCACTGCCGAATACGGCAAGCTCGTCATAGGTCTCATTTTCAGCCAGATTGTGGCTTAAAATACCCCGCCAATAGGATTCAAAGGAATTATGTATGGAGTGCCAGTTCCAGTACATGACACTGTTGGCTCCGCAGGATAAATGGCTGTAAGCCTGAAGGCGTAGCTGCCCGGGATAGGGGAGCCAGTCGAGACGTCCCTGAGACTGCGTCTCCAGAACAAGGTAGTTGTCTTTTTTCAAGGAACGACCTACCGCACCACCGAAGGTAATCATGGCACCTGTCAGCTTATCCTGAGTCAGATGATAGATGTCAACGCCGGCTACGTCCATGAATTTGGCGGCATCATATTGATTTACCAAAGGCTGGATGCCAAAAGAATATTCAATCCAAGAGTAGTCAAAATTATGTGTAATAAACTGACCAGGGCGCATATATTCGCGCAAAATACGCTCCTGCCAATGCAAAAAATCTGTAATACATTCGCGTAAAAAACGTTTGTAGGCAGCGGAAAGACTGCCGTTTATGGTACCGCGGATATCAGGAAAATCCGCCCAACATTGAATCCTGTTGCTCCAGTAGTCCAGTCCAAATTCATGGTTAAAATCTTCAATATCAGGGTATTTTTCCTGCATTTTGCGAATGAAAAGCTGTTGGGTCTCGGGGGAGGCTGCACCGGCAGCACGAGTTTCGTTGTCCAGCTGGAATCCAATTACGTTGGGGCAATCCTTTACCTCCTCCATCAGTTTGCGGATAATGCGCTCTGCATGGAAAAGATAGTCAGGGTTGGTAATGTCGGTGAGCTGTCTGTGGCCGTAAAGCTCTTGGCCGTTCTTGGAAAAGCTTAAAACTGCAGGGTGTTTCTTGGCAAGCCATGCCGGAATTGCGTAAGTAGGAGTACCTACAATAACCTTCATGTCATATTTGACAGCGGCATCCAGCATTCTATGTAAATGTGTAAAATCAAACACTCCGTCTGTGGGTTCCCAAGTGCTCCAAGTTGATTCGGCAATTCGTATTACATTCATACCGGCTTTTTTCATCATCCGCATATCAGTTTCGATGCGGTCATAAGGCATATACTCATCATAATAAGCAGCTCCAAATAAGATTTCGTCCATTTTCATAGTAATCTCTCCTTTGAATAGTCGCACAATTTACAAATGTTACCAAAAACTTCTTGACAGTAAAGCGTTGTATTGCTAAAATGAAAAATGAATAACCGATTGCGCAAAGTATAGCATGCGGTTTCTGAAATGTCAATAACAGATACCTATTTAAAAAATTACACCAAAGTTATAATAATGGAGGGCGGAATGGAAACAAATATCTCCAAAGAACATAAGGGAACAGGCAAGATTACAATAGGCGATGTTGCTGATGCATTAGGTATTTCCAAGACTACCGTTTCACGAGCGATTTCCGGCAAAGGACGCATAGGGCAGGAGACAAGAGAACGTGTTTTGGCGTATATCAAGGAACATGATTACCAGCCTAGTCCTATTGCAAAGGGCCTTGCTAAATCCCGCACCTACAATATTGGCTGGGTGATGCCAGGGGATTCAACGGTGACGGATTTGCCCTTTTTCCAGAGATGTATGATGGGTATCAGTGAAATAGCTGCACTTCATGATTATGATGTGCTGATTACTCTGGTGTTTGACCACGATATCTCCAGATTGGAGAAGGTGGTGCGCAACCATAAGGTTGATGGCGTGATTTTGGGAAGAACTTTGGTGGAAGATGAGAGGGTTGCCTTCTTAAATAGTAACAGAATTCCGTTTGTGACGATCGGTTCGACAGATGCAGAGGATGTTATTCAGATTGATAATAATCATGTGGCTGCCTGCAAGGAATTGACTAATATTTTGATTATGAAAGGTATCCGTAAGCTGGCGCTGATTGGCGGAGATGCAGCACACATGGTGAATCGAACCAGACGAAGAGGCTTCGAGGCGGCACTTACAGAACAAAACATTCCAATTGATGAAGATTGGATATACATGAATTCGGACAGTAATACATCTATTAATCATAGTGTGGATGAAATCTTGCGCAATGGTGCAGAATGCATCGTATGTATGGATGACAGAATCTGTTATACTGTATTGGAAAAGCTGCGCAAGGATAATATATCAGTTCCCGGCCAGATTAAGGTGGCTTCCTTCTACAATAGTCAGGTCTTGGCCAACAATCAGCCTCCGATTACGGCGTTGCAGTATGATCCCAGGGAGTTGGGGCGTGAGGCATGTAAGATTTTATTTGACAGCATCAAGGGCAATGAAGTGCAACAAAAGACTCTTATGAGCTATGAAGTAGTGCTGAAAGGGTCTACCTTATAGGGATTGCGCAACTTGTCCGGACTAATAAATACTCCTCTCTTCATAATGATGACCGGCGATTTGGTGAATTTTACCAAATCGCCGGTTTGATTTTGAGGGAAAAGAGACAAAATATAAAAGAGATATTGACAAAAGGAGATGCAGTTGGTATATTTGAGTTGAACAACCGATTGCGCAAGACGCGCAAACAGTATTATTTACTCAACTTAAAGGAGGAATTTTGTATGAAAAAGAAAGTGTGTGCATTGTTACTCTCTGCAGCTATGATGGCTTGTGGCCTGGCAGGCTGTGGCGGAACAGATGCAAATGTTGGTTCTTCTACTCCCGCAGCAGATTCTCAGGAAAGCTCTTCTGTAGCAAGCACTGAGACCGCAACAGATCCTATTTCTAATCTGATTGCAGCTACTACCGGTACTGTAGAATTGACCGTATGGGCTTCTGAGGAAGACCAGGATTTGACCAAGGATTTGATTGCTGATTTCGAGGCAGCTTATCCCGATGTAGATTTCAACATTACTCTGGGTGCAGAGAGCGAGTCTACCTGTAAGGATACCGTTTTGGTAGACGTTGAGGCAGCAGCTGATGTTTTTGCGTTCGCTGACGACCAGATTAATGAGCTTGTAAATGCAGGTGCATTGCAGGCAGTATCTGCTACCTATACATATGATGTAGCAGCATCTAATGTAGCAGGCGCTGTTGAGGCAGCAAGCGTAGATGGTACCCTGTATGCATATCCCATGACCGCTGATAACGGTTACTTCATGTTCTATGACAAGTCTATCTTCACTGAGGATGATGTTCAGTCTATGGAGAAGATGCTTGAGGTTGCAGCAGCAAACGACAAGAAGGTTGCAATGCTCGTAGCTGATGGCTGGTACATCTACTCCTTCTTCAAGGGCGCAGGCTATGATATGTCTCTGAATGATGACGGCAGCAACAGTTGTAACTGGAATGCAGCAGGCGGTACTGATGTAGCACAGGGAATTATGGATCTGTTCGCTACCGGTTCCTTTGTAAATATGACTGATGAAGAGATGGCAACTGCTATTACCGAGGGTACTATTGCAGCATGTGTAAATGGTACATGGAGAGCAGCAACCGCAGCAGAAGCATGGGGTGAGAACTATGCAGCAACCAAGCTTCCTACTTATAAGGTAGCAGGTACCGACACTCAGATGTCTTCCTTCTCCGGATACAAGCTCATCGGTGTTAACCCTCACTCTGATTATCTTGGATGGTCCATGTTGCTTGCAGAGTATCTGACCAGCGAGGCTTCTCAGGTAACAAGATTTGAAGTTAGAGGCCTTGGTCCCGCAAACATCAACGCAGCATCCTCTGAGGCAGTTCAGGCAGATCCCGCTATCGCAGCTTTGGCTGAGCAGGCAGCATATGCAACTCCTCAGCGTGTAGGTGGTAACTACTGGTCTCCTGCACAGACTCTTGGACAGATTCTTGCTTCCGGTAACCCCGATGGCACTGACCTTCAGGAGCTTCTTGATACTGCAGTAACCGGTATTGTTGCACCTGTACAGTAAATCAAGGTTGTAATTTGAAGTAAATATGAACCGCGGGAGCGATGCTTTGGTGTCGTTCCCGTGGCCATAAAAATCTGCAGCATGGAGGTAAGTATGGCAAGAAGGAAAAAACAAAAAGGCAAAAAGCAGGAAAATTATTTTAAAAGCTTCCTGGAGGCAGTTGTAAAGGGAGATATCTGGGTTAAAGCTTCTCTGTTGGTTATGGGGGCCGGATACTTTGCACGCAAACAGATTATGAACGGATTGTTGATGCTTGCGTTGCAGGTTGCGTTTATCTTGATGTTGATGGTGTATGCAGTGCCCAATCTCAGTCAGTTTGGTACGCTGGGAACCGTACAGTTTGAGCAGGTCTTTGACCCTCTGACCATGACAAGTACGGTCAATGACTACGACAATTCATTTTTAATCTTGTTGAATTCTATTATTGCAATTTTCTTTATCTTTGTTTTCCTGTTGGTTTATATCCATAACATAAAGAGTGTATATAAGCTTCAGGTTATGAAGAGAGAAGGAAAGCATATTCCTAAGTTTAAGGAAGATGTAAAGTCTCTGTTTAATGAGAGATTTCATATCACTTTGTTATCACTGCCTGTTGTAGGAGTGGTGCTGATGAATATTATTCCGATTCTTGTTTTGATTGCTATTGCATTTACCAATTATGACCAGAATCATATGCCGCCCAATGCGTTGTTTAGCTGGGTAGGATTTAATAACTTTAAGTCTTTGTTTACCAATTCCGTAACAGTGACCTTCGGCTATGCCTTTGGTAAGGTTTTGAGTTGGACACTGGTGTGGGCAGTTTTGGCGACTTTTACCACATTTATCGGTGGAATTTTGCTTGCGAAACTCATTAACAGCAAGCTGACTGTTTTTCCCAAGATGTGGCGTACCCTTTTCATTATAGCCATTGCAGTTCCTCAGTTTGTTACACTGCTTTTGGTGCGTAATTTCTTCGGAGATTCCGGTATTGTGAATACGATTTGTGCCAACATCGGAATTACTGATTTCTTTAAGACAATAGGGTTGGTTCATCCCAACTTGACATACATACCGTTTTTGACCAGTCCCGGCTGGGCAAAAGTAATGATTATTTTGATTAATATCTGGGTAGGTGTCCCTTACCAGATGTTGATTTCCACAGGTATTCTGATGAATATTCCTCAGGATCAGATTGAGAGTGCCAAAATTGACGGTGCTACACCGTTCCAGATTTTTGTACACATTACAATGCCCTATGTTCTGTTTATTCAGGGTCCTTCCCTGATTACAGATTTTGTAAAGAATATTAACAACTTTAACGTAATCTACCTGTTGACACAGGATGTATATGTTACAACAGATCAGCTCCTGGCCAACTCTAATGCCAAGGAGGTTGACCTTTTGGTTACCTGGTTATTTAGACTGACAAACGAGTACTACAACTATAAGATTGCATCTGTAATCGGTATTCTGGTATTTATCATTTGTGCAACCTTTACACTCATTACCTTCAGCCGACTGGTGAAGGGTGAAAAAGAGGAGGTGTTCCAGTAATGAATGTTAAAACTAAGAAATTATTTTCAAAGATAGGTACAAATGTGTTGCTGGCAGTGCTGGCAGTTATATGGCTGGTTCCCATTGTATGGCTGATTGTAACCTCCTTTAGTGGCTACAGCGGAATCAATGTGGCTCATTTCTTTCCACAGACATGGTCTTTGAAGAATTATACTGCAGTTTTGTTTGAATCTGATTCTGTGGTGCAGTATCCGGTATGGTTTAAGAATACGCTGATTATAGCGATTTTTAACTGTATTATTTCTACGATTTTTACTTTGATGGTAAGTTATACCATGAGTTGCATGCGATTTAAGGGAAGAAAGCTTCTTATGAATATCAGCTTGATTCTCAATATGTTCCCAGGCGTTTTGTCCATGATTGCGGTATATTTCGTAATGAAGTCTCTGGGACTGACTAATAGCCATCTGGGACTTATCATTGTGTACTCGGCAGCTTCCGGACTTGGTTATCTGATTGCCAAGGGCTTTATGGATACTATCCCTGTGTCTTTGAGAGAGGCGGCAAGACTAGAGGGTGCAAGCCAGGCAAGAGTTTTTGTAAATGTGGTTTTGCCACTGTCCAGACCCATTATTGTGTATACCATCATCAGTGCATTCCTGGTGCCCTGGGGCGATTTTGTACTGGCGAAGCTGATGCTGAATTCCGGTATTTCTACGGACTGGACCATTGCTATCGGGCTTTATAATATGCTAAATAAGTCGTTGATTAACAAGTACTTCTCCATCTTCTGTGCAGGTGGTGTGTTGGTGTCCATTCCCATCTCCATCCTCTTTGTAATCATGCAGAAGTTCTATGTGGAAGGTGTAACCAGTGGTTCTGTAAAGAGTTAAAACTAAATTGAAGGAGTAAGGAAGAACATGAACAACACTTTTATTGTGAACATTATCCATCGTCCTGAGATGGTACCTGAGTATGCGGAAAAAGTTACCGGACAGGGTAAAGCCGAGGACATCGGCAGAAAGGCTCTGTTGACGGAATCTCTGGATATCTTCAAATTCCAGCAGGAAACTGCACACAAGCATGGTTTGAAGACCACCATCCAGATGACTTATGCAAGTTTGTTTAACGATGAGGCAGTAGAGATTGCTAAGGCTCATCATGAGCAGTATGGAGACGAGATTTCTCTTTCCTTGTTGGGACTGCCCTGTAAGGAGTTCCGTGAGAAATACCAGACCAAGGATTTCTGTATCTGGATGTTCTCCATGGAGGATAAGAAAAATATTGTAGATGATGTATTTGGAAAGTTCTATGACAGATTCGGATTCTATCCGGAGTCAACCGGTTCCTATTACATGGATGCGGAGTTGACCAACTACATTAAAGAAAAATATCCCATGGTAAAATGTGCTATTGCGACCTGTTGGGAGGAAGGTCCTAAGGCATACCATACCTGTAATAATTCATGGTATACATTGTTTGACGGCGGCCCTTGGAATCCTTGGATTCCTTCCAAGCAGAATACCCATGCGCCTGCTGCAAATGAAGCAGAGGACAGTGGTATCGTTGCAATCCCTCATCTGTCAAGAGACCTGCTTGCATGCTATGACGGTAACGGTTCCAACTTCGGAACTCATCCTCAAAATGTGTTGCGTGGTATGATTTATGACAGCAAAACATGGGAGATGCCTTATTTGTTCAATCTGGTAGACCAGTATCGTCACTTGGCTAAATACAACAACGGTTATTCCTACAATATGATGTTTGTAGGTCCCGGCTGGTTGAATAAGATGGGTCGTTGGGAGGCTCCCTATGAGCTTCTGGCGAAGTCCTATGAGGAGGGTATGGCATATTATGGTCAGCTGAAAAAAGAGGGACAGCTCGTTGATATGACCATGGCGGAGTTCGCAGATTTCTATCGTGAGAATAAGACTTATACCGAGCCTGAGTGTGCTCTTTGGAAGGATATTTTGTATGGTTCCAACAAGCAGATTTTCTGGTATAGTGACCCTTATATGCGTGCCTGTGTCAATATGGACCAGGGCGGTGCGATTGTAGATTTGAGACCCTATGTTGCCAAGCTGAAATGGGAGGTTGGTATCGGCACCAAGCATGTGCAGGACGCATCCTATCCTTTCCTGATTCAGGAGAAATATCGTGCAGGTTATTTCACTCACTATGCAGGTGAGGGAACCGTGCGCAGTGCTAAGGTAAGCTACAATGGCGAGGAAGTGGATTTGTGTCTCTGCCGTACTCATGCAAGCTTCTCACAGGAGGGCAATACAAGAGTGTTGACCTTAGACCCTGTGGATATTGAGTTTGTGGATTTGACGGTAAAGCTTCAGACTAAGATTTATTTTGAGGAAGGTTCCTCCAAGATTCGCATTGAGCGTAATATTCTTGAGATGAGCAATCCTGATGCAGAGGTGACTATCAATGAGTACATGGTAGGCTGCTACGGAACTACGGAGTATCCTGAGGATATGTGTGGTATCACACTGGCGGTTACTGATGGTACCAATACAGAGAGTATTCCTTATGAGTATAAGTGCCGTGAGAAGGCCATGAAGGGCGGCAAGGTTGCCAGCGCAACTATTCCTGCCATTGAGACCAAGGTTTCCCTGAGTACCGATGCTGCAGACGGCGAGGCTTATATACGTGAAGGTTATGCATTTTCACCCATGTATACCATTGGGTATCAGAAAAAAATCAGCGACAAGGAGGTATTTTCCACATGGCTCAATCTGGAAAAGGCAGACTAAATTACAGATGTCCTTCCTGCTTTATGCGAGATTTGGATATTGATATGTTTTATGACAAAGAGAAAGACGAGTATTATTGTCTTCGTTGCCAGTATTGCGGTAATGAGGCTGATGTACTGGAGAAGAACGAAATGATTCGATTCCGTTATGGCAAGATGTTGGAGAGAATCACTGATTTTGATTAATAGCATGAGATTTTAGGAGGCTTGTATGGCAGAATTTATCAAGGGAATGGATATTTCTACGTTGCTTGAAGAGGAGGCATGTGGAGCTCGTTATTTTGACAAAGGCGAGCAGGGCGATATGCTGGAAATCTTGCAGAGGTACGGGGTAAATTCTGTCAGACTTCGCCTTTGGAACGATCCTTATTCTGAGGACGGTAAGCCCTACGGTGCAGGCACAAATGATTTGGAGAAGACCATTATTTTGGCAAAGCGTGCATTGAAGCTGGGCATGGGTTTCCTTTTGGATTTACATTACAGTGATTTCTGGGCAGATCCGGGGAAGCAGTTTGTGCCCAAGGCTTGGAGAGACTATTCCGAGGAGGAACTGGAGCAGGCTGTTTATGGTTACACCACGGAGGTTCTTCGCATACTGAAAGAAAATGATGCCATGCCGACGCTTGTTCAGGTTGGAAATGAGATTACCAACGGACTTATGTGGCCTACCGGTCAGAAGCCGAACTATGAGAATATTGCAAAGTATGTCAGCGCAGGAATTCGTGCGGTGCGTAACTTTAATAAGGATTTACCCATTATGATTCATTTGGATAATGGTGGCAATAACGAGATGTATCGCGACTGGTTTGACCATTATTTTGAGCTGGGTGAGGATTTTGACATTATTGGTCTGTCCTATTATCCTTTCTGGCACGGAACCTTGCAGCAGCTTGAGGACAACATGCGCGATATGGCGGAGCGTTACCACAAGAAGCTGATTGTGGCAGAGGTTTCCATGGGCTTTACCATGGAGGATTATCGTTCTTATGAAGGTGAGACTGCCGGCAAGGGTATGGCTACCAAACCGGAGCTTGTAGAGAAGATTGAATATCCCATGACTAAGAAGGGACAGCAGGATTTCATGACAGATTTTCTGAATAGAATCACCTCTGTGCCGGGTTGCGAAGGATTTTATTACTGGGAGCCGGGGTGGATTCCGGTACCGGGTTGCGGCTGGGCTACGGATGAGGCTTTGGAATATACCGGTGAGAAGGGACCCGGAGGAAATGAGTGGGCCAATCAGGCATTGTTTGATTTTGACGGAAATGCCCTTCCTGCACTGGAGACCATTCGGGATTTTCGCGTGTAGTGGGAGTATGTCATGCTGACATGTACATATGTGGAGCACTGCGATAAAGATTCTAAGAAAGAGGAAGCGAACATGAGCAAGTTGTGTGATAACATTGCCGCACTGGTACAGTACGGTCTTGATTGTGGATTGATTGATCAGAATGAGAAAATATACGCAACCAATCTGCTCCTGGATATTTATAAAGAAGAGGAATTTGAGGAGAGCATGCAGCCCACAGAGGCTGCGGCGGCTCCTGCGTTAGAAGAAATTTTAAAAAACTTATTGGATATAGCAGTGGAGCGGGAGCTTATCCCGGACAGTATCGTTTACCGCGATTTGTTTGACACTGGATTAATGAATGCGATTACACCCAGACCTTCGGAAGTGAATCGCATGTTTTATGAGAAGTATAATGCGTCTCCCAGGGAGGCTACGGACTTTTATTATAAGTTCAGTCAGGACACGGACTATATCCGAAGATATCGTTTGTGTAAGGATATGCGATGGACGGTGGACAGTGCGTATGGTGAGATTGATTTGTCCATCAATCTGTCCAAGCCGGAGAAGGACCCCAAGGCGATTGCAGCAGCTAAGAATGCCAAGCAGAGCGGTTATCCCAAGTGTCAGCTCTGTGTGGAAAATGTGGGCTATGCCGGCCGGGTAAATCATCCTGCAAGGCAGACACACCGAGTGATACCTATCACTATTAATGACAGTGCATGGTCCTTCCAGTATTCACCTTATGGGTATTACAATGAGCATTGTATTGTGTTGAATAATGAACATATCCCCATGAAAATTGAGCGTGCAACCTTTGTGAAATTATTTGATTTCGTAAAGCTGTTTCCTCACTATTTTCTGGGCTCCAATGCAGACCTTCCTATTGTGGGTGGTTCTATTTTAAGTCATGACCATTATCAGGGAGGAAGATATGATTTTGCCATGGCGAAGGCGGAGATGGAGGAGAAATTTACGATTGCCGGATATGAAGATATTACTGCAGGAATCGTAAAGTGGCCCATGTCTGTGATTCGTTTGCAGGGTAATGATACGGAACGACTGATTGATTTGGCAGAGCATATTTTAAACTGTTGGAAATCATACACCGATGAGGCGGCATACATATTTGCTGAGACAGCCGGAACGCCTCATAATACCATTACTCCCATCGCCAGAATGCGCGGTGACAAGTACGAGTTGGATTTGGTGCTTAGAAATAATATTACTACGGAGGAATGTCCTCTTGGACTTTATCATCCTCATGAGGAGCTTCATCATATCAAAAAAGAAAATATTGGATTGATAGAAGTAATGGGACTGGCGGTGCTGCCTGCCCGATTGAATACAGAGCTGGCTGATTTGGCACAGGCAATCCTGCAGAAGTCGGATATCCGGGCAGTGGAAAGTCTGGCTAAGCATGCAGACTGGGTAGAGGAATTTCTGCCTGAATATGAGAGTGTAACAGAGGAAAATGTCATGGACATTTTGAAGTGTGAGGTTGGCAAAGTATTTGTGAAGGTTTTGGAGGACGCAGGCGTGTACAAATGTACACCGGAAGGCAGAGATGGTTTCAGACGTTTTATTCACGAGCTGTAGTCAAAATGCAAGGTGAAATGTGAGGTAATAGCGGATTTGTGCCTGCGGCCCAAATTTCGCAGGTTGTGGAAAGGACATGGTTATTAATATGAAGCAGCAATTACTGGATGAATTTGTGAAGGTGTTTGGGGATGCAGAAGGTGTAGATGTTTATTTTGCACCGGGGCGAGTGAATCTCATCGGAGAGCATACAGACTATAACGGAGGTCATGTTTTCCCCTGTGCGTTGACCATTGGAACTTATGGTGCGGCGCGTAAGCGTAATGATAAGAAATTGCGTTTTTACTCTATGAATTTTGCAACTTTCGGTGTGGTAGAGTCCACGGTGGAGGGGCTTGCATATGATAAAGATGCATCCTGGACCAATTATCCCAAGGGAGTGATGTGGGCTTTTGAACAAAAAGGCATGCAGGTGGAGTATGGTATGGATTTGTTGATTTATGGCAATATTCCTAACAGCTCCGGCTTGTCTTCCTCAGCATCGGTTGAGGTGTTGACTGGAACGATTCTGCGTGACTTTTATGGATTTGAGGTCACCAATCAGGATATTGCATTGATTGCCCAGTTTGCGGAGAATCAGTTTAATGGTGTAAACTGCGGTATTATGGATCAGTTTGCCATCGCCATGGGCAAGAAGGATTGTGCCATTTTCTTGGACACCGCGACCTTGGAGTATCAGTATGTACCTCTTAAGCTGGACAATGCCAAGATTGTCATTGCCTGCACCAACAAGAAGCGTGGCCTTGGAGATTCCAAGTATAATGAGCGCAGAAGCGAGTGCGAGGAAGCTTTGGCAGAGCTTCAAAAGGAGTTGGATATCAAGTCCTTGGGTGAGCTTACGGAAGAGCAGTTTGAGGCTCATAAAGGACTGATTGGCAGTGAGGTAAGACAGCGCAGAGCAAAGCATGCAGTGTATGAAAATGTTCGTACGGTTAAGGCTGTGGAAGCTTTGCAGAATCAGAATATCAGCCTGTTTGGTGAACTTATGAATGCATCTCATAAATCTCTGGCGCAGGATTATGAGGTTACAGGTATAGAACTGGATACCATCGTGGAAGCTGCATGGCAGCAAAAGGGCGTAATCGGAGCCCGCATGACCGGAGCCGGATTCGGTGGCTGTAGTGTCAGCATTGTGGAAGAGGATTGCGTTGATGAGTTTATCAAGAATGTAGGCGAGATTTATTTGGAGAAGATCGGATATGCCGCAGATTTCTATGTAGTGGGAGTGGGTGACGGCCCCATGAAGCTGTAAGGAAGATGTGCAATCAGATAAAGTGAATTGTTTGTTGTTGAAAAGGCTCTGGGGCATGTGCTCCAGAGCCTTTTGCGTGGAGAAAAATTATGAGAAAGTTGTTATATAGCGTATTAATAAAATCCGAAACTACTCTGCAATCCTGGTAAGTACGCAGTCATCAAATGCGCCCCAGACACCGGCGGTGGTATTGTCTACTTTGATTCCCACCGTAACAGTAGTGCCATCCTCAGGAATTACAATATCCTCAATCGCCATTTCACACCAGTTCTGCCATGTAGAAACAGTTCCGGTGGTTTGGTAAGTAGTATCTCCGACAGTTACATAAACTGTAAATTCATCGGTTGTTCCGGCATCGCCACCCTGCAGGTAGGCGGTGTAGGAGTAGGTACCTTTTTCCAAAGTCACTTCCTGTGAAGCGGAGAAGCTTGCACCTGCGCTTTCTGCATAGAAGTGCAGGCATCCGGCTCCGGTTCTGGCGTTGGAGGACGCGTCAAAGGTGTCAAAGCCTTCCACGTTCCATCCGGTCAGTTCTTCTTCAAAGCCGGGCTCTGTCAGAAGATTTATTACATTCGCATCGGCTTCGTTGTCTGTTGCAGTGAAGGGCTCCGGCTTGGGAACTGTGGTTCCTGTGCGAAGATATGAATATATTTTGGCTGACTCCAAGGGGTGTCCTGTGAAGTCCCAAAAGGCTTGGTTATCAACTGCTGAGCCACCATACCACTTGCCTGCATCGTCCGGATCATAGGAGCCGGCAAAGGAGGAAGCCCAACCGGAGCCTGCGGTTTCCCACGTACTCCGGTTGGAGTTGTAAATAGCTTCATCTAAGTTGCCTTCTGAATCATAGGCATATTGTACAGGCAGCCATGCAGGTTCCCAGTAGAAAATACCGATTCCTGCATCACCTACATCGGTGACAGCCTTGGTGACAGCGGAGATTTCCAGTGCCTGTCCCTGTACAGAAAATTCATAGGGTTGATTGCGGTCGTTACTTCCTTCTTTAACCGTGTTGGAATGTCCGTCACCGTCCGCTAAGGTATATGCCCAAGAGGTTTCCACCACCATTACCTGCTTGTCGTATTTATCAACAATATTGCGAAGCTCTAAGGTCAGATTGTCGGTGGTGCCGTGCCAGTAAGGATAATAAGAGCTTGCAAAAATGTCATAGTCTACATTGTAGGTGTCTAAATATCCGGCATAGGAATCATAGCTTCCGGCTCTTTCCGGATTGGTAAAATGAATGGCAATTCTGATATCCTCAGAAACAGCCCTTGTGGCATCGGTGCCTGCGCTTAACAGTGTGCAGATGTTTTTCCAGTCAGATTCTCCACAGAACTTGGAGGTGGTCTCATTGCCTATTTGTACCATGCCAACATCCACGCCTGCGTCCAACAGGGCATTTAATGAATCGGTGGTATAGGAGGCAAGGGCATCTGCTTTCTCGTCTACTGTCAGCATTTGCCATGCCTTGGGAGCGCCTTGCTTGGCAGGGTCGGCCCAGAAGTCTGAGTAATGGAAATTTACCATAAGCTTCATGCCGGCATTGGTGGCATATTGTCCCATTTCGATTGCCTTATCCAAATCATTATTGCCACCGCCGTATCCGTTTCCGTTGCTGTCGTAGGGGTCGGCCCAGACACGGACACGAACGTAATTCACACCGTTTTCATGTAAGAAATCAAAGAAGCCCTGCTTGGAGAGTTCCTTTCCCTCAAAGTCATGAAACACAACACCGCTGTCCACAAGGGAGAGATAGGAAGAAATGTCCACACCGGTGATAAAATCATCGTCCACAGAAGGGTTGTATTCTACATAGATATCGGCATCTACAGGCGTGGGAGCCGGTAGATTATCATTGGAGTCAGCAATTGCAGAACTGTCGCTGTCGGTTTTGTTGACATTGGAATCGGCAACCGATTCTGTAATGGATTCGGAAGGAGTAGTGCTTACAACATTCGAGTCGGAAGAGCACCCGGATAATAGAAAAAGTGCTGATGTAAGGAAAATGAGTCCCTGTTTTCTAAGGGCTGCTTTTTTCATAATAATACCTCCCGAAAAGTATTTGTTTTACTGATGCGCAAACGGTTGCGCCATATCTGTATTGTATCATTGAACGGTATCAAAATGCAATTGGCAGCTTTAATAATTTCAAGGGGGCTGGATTGTGCAATTTCATAATTTTTGGT
This sequence comes from uncultured Acetatifactor sp., assembly GCA_964403595.1. GTDB lineage: Bacteria > Bacillota > Clostridia > Lachnospirales > Lachnospiraceae > Acetatifactor. The sequence continues at coordinate 27,104 of CAYOGM010000017.1, forward strand.
ACAATCAAATTTAAAGACGGATAAAAGAGGTGTTTATATGAAAGCGACAGTGCTTGTAGATAACATAAGAAATGACGGCATGCAAGGTGAGTGGGGGCTGTGCATTTATATTGAATATATGGATAAAAAAATACTTCTGGATGCAGGTGCGTCGGGGCTTTTTGCGGATCATGCAGGAAAGATGAGTATTCCTTTGGCAGAAGTGGATTATGGAGTATTATCCCACGCCCATTACGATCATGCCAATGGCATGGAGCAGTTTTTTAGGGCGAATAACAGGGCAAAATTTTACATAAGAAGTGCGTGCAGGGAGAATTGTTATTCTCAGAAGACTTATTATAAAAAGTACATTGGAATGCCCAAGGGTATTTTGAAAAAATATAAGGACCGCATTGTGTATGCGTCGGGCGATTATGCTGTTGCGGAAGGAATTACACTGGTGCCACACAAAGGTGAGGGGCTGGAGGCTATCGGGCGCAGAGAGAAAATGTATCTAAAGGTAAAGGGTGGTTGGAAATGGGATAATTTTGCTCATGAGCAGAGTCTGGTGTTTGACACGCCGAAGGGACTGGTGATTTTCAACAGCTGTTGCCATGGCGGTGCTGCTAATGTAATCAATGAGGTTGCAGCAACATTTCCCGATAAGAAGGTTCTGGCTTTGATTGGCGGCTTTCATCTGTATAATAAGACAGAGGCAGAAGTACGGGAGTTGGCGGCTAAAATAAAGGAGACAGGTATTCAATATATTTACACCGGTCATTGCACAGGTGAAAAGGCCTTTGATATTCTGAAAGAGGAACTTGGCGAGTGTGTACAGCGGTTGCATGTAGGGCTTGTGATGGAGTTTTAAGATTTGAAGTTGTTGGAGAGGTAAGGGTATGGCTATTTTTAATGTAAATCTTAATATTCATTATTCTGCACCGCAAGAAGTATGGGATGAAATAAAAAAATGTTATGCTGAAATGCCATATTGGAAAGGTTTTGTTAATGGATGTCCACAATGGCATGAGGAACCTGACAAACTTATAGAAGGGTCAGTTGAACCAAGTGGATTGCAATTATATGCTGAAATGCCACAAGAAGAATGGAATGAATGGTTACAACTTTTTAAAACTCGATTGGCTAGTGTGTTGGGGTATTCTATCGGAGAACCAGAAGATGGATATGAGTTTAAATATTGGATTGATTATAAGCACGCCTAAATTTCAGCCTTGTGGTGAGTTTGAAAGTACATATGAATTTTGACGAGGATTGGACTATATGAATAAAAAAGAATTGCTATTTTATGATGCCTACGAAGCATTTTATGCAATGGCAAAAAAATCAAATGTGTTTAAAGCTTTTTGTAAAGACTCATTTGGAGAAGATTTTTCACAAGATGGATTTAGTAATATAGAGCAGATAGATATGATTTTACAGTACATACCGCAAAAGGATAATCTACATATTTTGGATATTGGTTGTGGAAACGGGAAAATGCTTGGATACTTACAAGAGAAAACAAAAGCCTATATTCATGGATTTGATTATTCAGAGGAAGCAATCAAAACAGCAAAGCTTTTATTTCCTAAAAATGCTGAATTTAGGGAAGGGATAATTGGTGAAATAGATTATACTGAAGAAAATTTTGATGTTATCATTTCTATGGACACTATGTATTTTGCAAAAGATATGACTGCATTTGTAGCACAAGTTAAAACGTGGTTGAAACAGAGTGGAGTTTTTTTGTGGGGTATCAAGAGGGTGATGTAATACCCAAAACGGAAAATATTCATACCACCATGTTATCAAAGGCATTAATGATGAATGGTATGAAGTTTGAAACAATAGATATAACCGAGCAAACTTATGAATTGCTTAAAGCAAAGCGAATATCGGCAATGAACCACCAAAACGAATTTGAAGCAGAAGGATACAGCGATTGGTTTGATATGCTGATAGGTCAGACAGAGTGTGCTACGGAACCTTTGGAGCAATTTAAAGAAAAAATGGCAAGATATATTTATGTAATACGGAAAAATTGACGGAGATATTATAATGGTTAGAGAAGTTAAGGAAAACGAATTAAGTAAGATACTGGAATTGTATTTACATTTACATGAAAAGTCAATTCCGGAAATGACAGAACACTTAGAAAATACATGGAACACTATTATGCAGGATAAAAACCATCATATTATTGTCAAGGAAATAGATGGTAACATAGTGTCTTCTTGTGTCTGTGTGATTATTCCAAATTTAACCAGAAACGTAAGACCATATGCATTTGTTGAAAATGTTGTTACCCATTCAGATTATCGTGGAAAGGGATATGCAACCGAATGCTTGAATTATGCCAAAGAAATAGCCGAGAACACAAATTGTTATAAAATGATGTTGCTTACGGGTTCAAAAGAAGAATCAACATTGAATTTTTATGGCAATGCGGGGTATAACAGCACAGATAAAACAGCTTTTATTCAATGGCTTGATTAGTACAAATCAAAAGGATTGCTGATTTCGTGAGGGGTATTTGCAATGAAATAAGTTTGGAAGAATTATATGAGCATACATATATACATTCCTATCCTGATGAAGACTGTGATTATTCGGATTATATCGAAAATCCTGATAAGGCAGTTTTTCTGGCATATACCGACAAGAAGTGTGTGGGACAGCTTATATTACGGAAAGATTGGAATAAGTATGCTTTTATAGAGGATATATGTGTGGCAAAATCCAGCAGAGGACAAGGCGTTGGAACTGC
>CAYOGM010000018.1:0-29781 GCA_964403595.1 uncultured Acetatifactor sp.
TTTTATAGATATGGAGGTTCTTGGAACAAGGGAAATTACTCCGGAAAAGAAATATCCAGGCATTGGTATCAGTCTGATGGCTCATATTAAAAATGTCAGAATTCCATTTTCGGTGGATATTGGTGTTGATGATGTAATAGTACCCGGTGCAGTTAAAAGGGCTGTGACGACCAGATTGGAAGGCTTTAAGGAACCCAATATCTATACATATTCACTGGAAAGCACAATGGCGGAGAAGTTTGAGGCTATTCTAAATAGAATGACTGCTTCCAGCAGGATGAAGGATTTCTATGATATTTTCTATTGGTCGCAGGCCTTTGAGTTTGATGGCAGAGTTTTGCAGGCGGCAATTTTTGAAACTTTACAACATAGGGGAACTGTATACGAGAGAGACAGCATGGAACAAATAAAAGCATTTGATCAAAATGAGTTCCTTCAAAATTTATGGAATAATTACAATCCCGGTCCGGGGCTTGAAAAGCCGGATTTTGCCTTGGTGTTGGGACAGATTGAAAGATTTATAGGTCCGGTGTTTCATGCTATGCTGAAGGAAGAGGAGTTCTTTGGAACTTGGTCATCAAAAGAGAGTGTGTGGCGAGGCTTTTATCATTGATAAGGTTGGCGAGGAGCCTTGGAAGATGGTGGAGGCGTATTTGTAAGACAAGAGAATTGGTAAACATTAGATTTGTGGGAGGTATTGTTAATGCCGCAGGAAAGTTGGAAAAGAAGTATACGATGAGGCAAAGATAACAGAGCAAGCAGAAAAATATATTGTTACAAAACAACCGGTGTGGGACAGGGCTGTGTTAGCTTGCGTGCTGTCAATTTTAAAGCATGATATATCCGGCTTTTCTGAGAACTTGCAAAAAGTCTGTGAAGGATATGGTAGAACGGATAATCCTTATATTTCAGCGAAGGCAAAAAAGGATTGGTATCTTGCTATCAAAGACAAAATGCTTGGAGAATTCTGCAAGGATATAGTAGAAAAATTAACATAAAACAACTGATTTTTTGGAAAATAATGGAAGGACAGATTTAACTATGATTTTAGGAATTGACTTAGGGACAAGCAACAGTCTTGCAAGTGTTTTTCGTGACGGAAAAGTGGAATTTATTCCAAGTGCTACGGGCAGTTATGCTATTCCGTCTGTTGTAAGTATTGATAAGGATGGAACAGTATATACAGGAGAAGTAGCCAAGGAAAAGCTTATTACTTGCCCTGATGAAACTGCGTCTATGTTCAAGCGAGATATAGGTACGAAAAAGGAATTTATCCTTTCAGGGAAGTCTTACACCGCAGAAAAGCTATCGGCGATTCTGCTTCAAAGTATTAAGCAGAGGGCGGAAAAGTATACAAACGAAGAAATTACTGAAGCGGTGATAAGTGTACCAGCGTTCTTTCTCAATCCGCAAAGACAGGCAGTTATCCGTGCGGCAAAGCTTGCAGGACTTCATGTAAGGCAGATTATAAACGAGCCTACTGCGGCGGCTATTGCATATAATATCTTCGAAAACCAAACGAATTCGGACAAGGAAAGAGTTATTATGGTACTTGACCTTGGAGGAGGTACCTTTGATATATCCATTATGGAGGCTACCAGCGATGTAATGGAGGTTGTTGCAGTTTGTGGTGATAACAAGCTGGGGGGTAAGGATTTTACCGACTGTATGCAGAAGTTATTTCTTGAAAAGTGCGGTCTTTTGGAAATTTCAGAGGGACAGGACAGGGAAAAACTTTGGAAAAGTGCGGAACGTGCCAAGAAGGTACTCTCTGAAAATGGTGAGGTGAACTTTTCTTGTGTTATCGGAGAGCAGTTTTATGAATGTCTTATTACAGAGGATGAGTATACTGCCGCTTGCTGGGAGTTGCTTGAAAAGATGAGAAAATTGGTTGTCAGAACGATTTCTGAATCACAGTACCAATCCCATGAAATTGACGATATTATCATGATTGGTGGTGGGACAAAGTTGTCGGTTGTAAGAAAAATGATAAGCAGAATATCAGGCAAGGAAATTGATTATAGGATTAACCCTGATGAAGCGGTTGCCTATGGTGCCGCCCTTAAAGGTGCCATGTGTGAAAAAAATAAAGAACTTAGTGATGTGGTTATGACGGATATCTGTCCCTATTATATTTGTATGAAGGGACAGAAGCTCTATACATACGATTATGTACGCAAATTTCCGGTGGTTATTCCCAAAAATCATGTTGTTCCTGCGTGTATTACATTTAAGGGTAAAATGAGTGCCGGATGGTATACAGAATGTTATTGTCAGACAGAGGACGAGATTGGTACAGGTAGTATAGAACTGGGGGAGTTTAGCTTTGTTGTGCCACAGTGCAAGGAAGAAAAAACGGATTATGTGAAAAGGATTATTTTTGACAATTATGGAATAATTCACTGCGAATATTATTTCCCCTGCATTGATCGAACCTATTCGACCGCTTTTTCTGAAAATGATGAATTTGATGATGAAGCAAGCAGACAGGAATTGGAAATACTACGCTATAACAGTCAATCCGACGAACAGGAGCAGAATATGCTTCTCCTATCCAGAGCGGAAAGTCTTTACTGTGAGTGCCTTGGCAAGGATAGAGATATGCTGGGTGAAATGATAGGACGACTTGAAGAAGCGTTTCAATCGAAAAAGAAAACAGTTATCGCAAAGGCAAAGAAGGAATTTGAAGCTTTTGTCAGTCGCTTTGAATGATTTTGAGAGGTGCAGAATGGATATTTGGAAAATACTTGGAATAAACAGAACTTCTGATAAAAGTGAAGTTAAAAAGGCATATCGTGCAAAATTGAAAATAACGCATCCGGAGGACAATCCCCAGGAGTTTATGCAGTTACGTGAGGCATATGAAAATGCACTCCAATATGTTGAACAGGCCTTGGAGGATGAGAAGCTCTTGGAGGATGAGGCTCCTGACTATGAGGGTTTCGATTATGAGGATTCCGACTATGTGGATGAAGAAGACTTGGGCGAAGAAGATGACGAAAATTACGTCTCGGTTGACTCCAAGGCAGTGAAGGAATGGAATATAAATCGTAAGGTAAGTCAATGGTGGAGCAGAACTTCACAAGTACTTTGTGACTACCGTAGAAGAAATGACATAAATGAATGGAAAAACTTACTTTATAATGATATTCCATATCAGGTAGTGTATTTTGAAAAATGTAGAGAACGTATGAAGGGATATATGTTTGACCAAGATACGCTTACCTGTTATCTCAAAGAAGATGTTACACGGCTGATTGATGGATTTTTCTCTTTTTCACCCAGTCAGCTTGATATCAGTGTGTTTGCTAAACGTGTTCTTTATAACCGAATGAGGCAACATGAATATATTGATTTTGAGGGATTTATTCAAAAAGGCAATTTGTCCATAGATCATTTTTTTAAGACCTGTAATGAATGGGCGGCAATCAAGACCTATTGGCTGGCGACGGCAAATGTTAAAGATGGATTTGTAGTAAGAAAGCTTGATATTGGATATGATGAGGCGAGTGAGGAGTATTGCAAATCCAGAACAAAAATGCTTGAAAGTCAGATAAAGAAGATGAATGCGTTATATCTTCCACTTGAATGTTCTATTCTTTTTGATGAGCTTGAGAATGAGGATAATGGAATGGAAGGTGTTTTGGAAAAGATTCAACTGCTTGTTGCACAGTTTGGTGAACGAGATGATTTGAGGCTGCTTCAAACTGCTGTGATGTTGCACAAAGGGGATGTTGCAAAGGCACGCAGGGTGTTGGAAGAGTTGTACCTTCGTGCGCCACTAAAGAATGTGATGTATCTTTTACGACTGTCCATATTCTGTCAGAGAGCCGGAATGTTGTTTCAGTCCTATATGTTGACAAAGCAGATTACGTGGTTGACTGATGAGTCTGCGATTGAGAAACGTGCGAATGAGCTTTATCGTATCATGGAAGAGGAATACTGTCGAAAAACGGAAGAAGGTATTCCTGTTTCAGATGAGGATAAAATATATATGTGTCGCATGTATTTGCGTTCCAATCGTGAAAAGGATGCTGCAAAGATATTGTCAGAGGTGACTGTGCAGGGTAGGACAACATGGCACTACTACATAGCCGATTGTCTTGTGCTGTTTAATGAGGATAAGGTAAGCCCGGAGATTCCGTCATACGATGCACTGAAACAGTATGACAAGTCCGGCTTAAGTACTGTTGAGCAGCTTGAGTGGGAGGAAATGAAAGTACGCTATATCTTTGAGCAGAAGAGATATGAGGAATGTATTGAAGAATGCAACAAATGGATAGACCGTTATCCGATGTCTCTTGTAATGCTGACAATAAGGGGATATGCAGATTTTATTTTGAACGATTATTATAAAAAATATATGGATATTGAAGCGCTTGTATATATCTATCCATTGCGTGCGGAACTGCGTCTTGCTTTGGCAGAATATCAGTGCGGATGGAGATATTATGGAGATGCTGTAAAGGTGCTAGAGCCTATAAAGGATAAATATGATGCTTTGTATCAGTATGCAGAAATAAGAAATGATGGTCTTTGTGATGATAGTGATGAACGTAAAAAGAAATGGATTAAGTTGCTTTCGGAAATTAAAAAGCATGGAACCCATGTTCCTCCATACAGCAAATATGCGATGCTTGGACTGCATGATATTTATTGCGCTGTAAGTCAGTCGTTGTGGAATGAATATGATACAAAAATCTTCAATAAGACACTCCGACTTCTGGATGAGTTGATTGAGAATATGCCAAATTCTCCGAAAAAGGATGAAGCAAGAGCGCTTTTTTACTATAACAGTAACCAGATTAACAACACAATAGAGGCTGCGCTGAAGGGAATTGAAACCTGCGAGGAAGAACAAACACTTATCTGGTATTATACCCTGTTTATTGACAAGTATGTGGCAAAGGGGGAATATGACAAGGCAGATGAAGTTGCCCAAAAGCTGTGTGCAATTGACAAGGATGGTTACAGGAAGGTTTTTAATGCTTATTCATGGCGATTGGCGGAATACGATGAAGCACTCATTAGCCGACTGGAGAAAATGGCAGAACAGTATGCAGCAAACTGGCGAGAACTTGGTGATTGCGATATGATTACCAGATTTTATGAAAACGTTGGCATTTTATCAAATGATAAGAGCAAGTTTTTAAAAGGAATTGAGATTCTGGAGCAGTTTCCTCAAACCTTTGGTTATATAGGTGATAACGGCAGAAGTAGCTACAATATTTATATGAAAATCGCAAAGCTTTATGCGTTGTGCGGAATGGAGAAAGAAGCATTAGGAGCGATTGATAAAATGTATAAATACGCTTTGAAGCCGGAGAATCCTTTGCGTTTCCTTCATTTGATTGCGGAAGTATATGAATACTTAGAGCAGTTTGACAAGGCAGTGGAATATTATGAGAAAGCGAAAGAACACGGTATATACAACAATATGAGAGATGTAAGGATGTTTCTTAAAATCGGAGATTATGCAAAGGCGCGAGAGATTTACATGGAGAACTCAGAGATGGATGCAATAAATGAAGTTGAAGTACTGCATACCTATTATATGGAACATGGGTGCTATGACAGGGATGAACTTTTGAAAGCCAAGGAACTGTTGGAGCAGGATATAGTCAAGTATAAAAAGGATAAGAATAGCGATGACAAGGTTGGTGAAGCATATCTTATGTTGGGTGATTTGTGTTATGCACTCGGAGAGGAAAAACAGTCCGTACAATATAAGAAAAAGGCAGAAGCATTTCAGTGGAATAATTTGCAGACTAAATATGCGGCTATCCTGCGCACCGAGTTGTGGATTCTGAGGTATCAGCAGAAATACCGTGAAGCATTAGAACTTATAGACAATAACCGTCAGGCACTTTTGTACCGCGAGGTTGAGATTGATATGTTTGATTATAAGTTGAGGAAGATGGATGTATGTTGTCTTTGAGAGGACAGAGAGTAGTTAAGGAAGGGATATGGTGTGTTAATGATGGAATACCACGACATTGCGCGCCCAAGATAGAGAATGATGAAGTTGGGATTGGTCTGGCACAGTGGAGTTATTCGGAAGATTGGGTACAATTTGACCGTTCCTCAATCAGCAAGATTGTTAATATACATGAGTGCAGCCGGCTTATGGTGAGATACGTTTATACCGTTAAGGACGGGGACCGATTGGCGGAAAAAGAAATTGTTGAAGTAGATATGGAGCCGGAAGCATTTAAGGAAGAAATGCTGAAACATAGGATTAGCAATATATAAGATGCCTATGAACATTTCATTGAAAACCAAACTGCATTAACAGAGCAGATGCGAAATCGCATATTCGAGTATTACCAAAGTGTTTTTATGGAATACAGAAGCATGTATGAGGATGAGGCAGACAAGTATGCGCCTGTGGTGAATGATAGTAAGCAGTTGAGGGGCTTTGTTAAGCCGCAATCAATCGTTATTCCAAAGTCTGAAAAGGACCGAATTGTAAATGTTTTGTTTAAGACAAAGTGGGATTTGGAATTGGGGATTGGCATTCAAATCAAAAATGAAGAAATCGTATTTGTTGGCGTTCAAAGTGATGTGCTGTGAGAGGTAAAGGAGTAAAGAGTTAGTGTTATTTGGAGAGGAAGAAAAGCGATGTATTCAGATGAATGGCTGGAAAATGGATATAAATGTAGTGCTAGAATAGGCATAGGAAATGAAGAGCCAATTTATTATAGATTTTGGTATGATAATGAGCAAAAAATCGGTGCAACTATTGATTTTGAATATGCTGAAGATGCGCATTACGAATTTTTGTGGAACGAATTTGAGAAATTGATTTCTCTTTGGGGTGGAGAAGATAATTTTGTGAGCGGTATGCAGAAATTTTTCCCTAAAAAACAGCCTTATTATATATTTAGTCGTTTCTTAGATGAAAATGGGATTGCATATAAAAGGATTGTCTTTTATTAAAAGTATGTTGTACATAGCAGAAATACTAACATAAAAGAGAATATTCAAGAGGAGAGCAGCATGATAAATATCAGAGTGGATGGCGTGATTTACGACACTGTTATCTGTACGGCATTTATTGTCTATGACAGGGAAAAAAAGAAAATAAAAGAAGCATGCTTGGTGTCCAATTTAAGTTATACCAAACAATCTTCGTTAAAATGGAATGATTGGGTCCAGTATGGCGCATGTGACCATACCTGTGAAGCGCGGGAGCTTCCGACATTGGCGGAATGTATCAAAGGTAAAGACTGGTTATGGAACATACAAAATAGCAATAGGAACATTGAACGAAGAGAGGGAGATATTGCTTCCCAAGCGTTGAAAGAAGAAGTATTAAAGGCAATGTCAGGAAAGCAATAATCATTCGGAAAAGGCGCCTGTGAAATGTGAATTGACACAGGTGTATGAGGTTAAGTACGGTACGGAGGTGGGAGATGTTTATACAGGCAACTGCCCAAGGAATTGCTGGATTAAGAGGATTATGTGGATGGAAAGAGTAACACAGTTAATTTCATTATATGATATGGTGGAGCGGTTGAAGGCAAAGGGTGCCATTGTCAGTACCTACGGCTGTGAGGGGGATATTGATGACTGGGATGGAGATGTATTGAGCGATTTTATGGAATACATTTATACATATTACTCAGAGACCCAAATGGATGATTGGCTGGAGGCATTTTATCAGGTTTTATGCTGGCAATTTCAATCAATACATGAAGGGGTATACACATATTATGAGAACTTTTATGGTATGTCTTCCTATCCCGAAATCGTGAGGACAGCAGAGTATTTACAGCAAAAAGGTTATTTGGAAATTTATGAGCAGTTCCACCGTGGTATTGCAGAGTGTGAACAATATGAATATCCGGATGAACTGAAGGCTGTGGCAGAGGAGATTGATGGATGGATTAACCGGCACACCAAGGAAGTATGGGATTTTTGCGTGGATGTACTTATGAAGCACAAGGAAGAGTGGTTAGAAAAGGTAAGGTGAGTAAATGAGAGATAAGTTGTGTAATGAATCTAATTTGGAAAAAGTTATTGGGGTTAATGAGAAGATAATTCTTCAAAGGATATCTAAGATTGAACAATTAGAAGAGGATATTAAAAATGGCATTCAAAGATATCCTAGAAAAAATGAAGAAATAATACCGGATACCAAAGCAGGTATTTTTCGTAAGTTTGAGGAGACAATACGGGCACAGTATTCTTTAGGTTACAATTGTGCTGAATTAGAGGAGATGTATGCGCAGGCTGTGGTAGTTTTGAAGGATTTACACTACGAACAGGTCCATTACATTAGTACACTCTGGTTCCTTGCCCTTGGAATTTTGCTGGAGGTTTCCAAAGAAGATTTTCGGGTTATCGTAGATATGATAGATGAGGCTAAGCTGGATGATATTTTATGCGATTATCTGGTGAACTCCTATGGTATGAAGCGTACATATAATTCAACTAAATTTGAGAAAAAACGCCCGTATGAGGATACACAGACAATCTGGGAAATTGCGGCTACAGATCCGGTGCAGGCTACATTCAAATTGGAAGAATATGTGCAGAAGAACTGGCTCAAAGGTCATGCAGATTTTGGTTGGACGAAAGCACACAAGGAAGTGGGGTATTACGGATTGTGGAGTTTTGAAGCCGCCGCAATTGCCAAGATTCTTGGTTTGGATGACAGCAGATTAAAAGAAGACAATCACTACCCATATGATTTGGCGCATTATAAAAACGGAATGGAGTTTGTGAAGGAATTCCATGTGGCGAAGGCAAACCTCAAGGAAGAGATTTACGAAACAGGAATCCCAGCCAATGAGCAATTGGAGCAGATTATACCGCCTAAGTTCCACAAGGGTATTCAGCTGCTGCTTGTAGATTATGAAGCTATGGAAGATGAAGCATTTTGGCGAAAATATGAGTTGGACGAGCTGTGGTATACCTTGGAAGAATACCAAGAAGAAAAAAAAGGTAACGGACTTTTGGGTATGATAATAATCGACTACCTGGTGGAAAATGATTATGTTTTGCAGCTTGACTGGAAGGAAAACATAGAAGACTACATTGACGATTTGGAGAACTACTGGGGCGACAAAGAAACCAAGATAGTACAATTTGAATTGGACAACGACCAATGTTATTTGGCAAGAGTGCCTGCTGCGTATGAACTGACACAGATTTACGAGGTTGCCATAGTGGGATAAGGAGGAACAAGACTATGTAAGAGAAATTTCAGGAAAAATTGATGGAGATTCAGGAAGGTTTATGTCACTTACCAGTATGAGGAAATATGTTCAGCCAAAACAGGTGTTGGAAGTTATACTGTGTTTATGGAGTGGTTAGAGGAAGAAGTAAAGGCTAAGCAGGGCCGGTAACTATCAAAGAAATTGCAGGAAGACTAATATAGCGGAGCGACAGTTAGTATCAGTAAGATAAACAAAAGGAGAGTCATTATTTATGGTCACAAGGGAAGAAGTGGGAAATAGTCAGGCATACAGGATAATACTGGATGAAGTGAAGAAGGATATGCCACTATTCAAAGGGGTGTTCAAAAAAGAATTTAGCAAAGAAGAAGCACAGGGGATACATAAATTAATACTTGTACGTGAGAGTTTGGAAAATTTGGATTTTCTCAAGTTTTTGCCGAATTTAAAGGAATTGTATTTGGATGAAGTGAGTGGTTTGAGAGACATTAACGGGTTGCAATATTGTTTGAACTTGGAAACGCTTGATATTAAGAATTCCCATATTGAGGATTTGGCATCTGTGGGTACTTGTGTAAATTTGCGCTATTTTGGTTATTATTTTGAGGATGTGATAGGGGAATATAATCCGAATGGTAAAATGGAGTTCCCGTTTTTAAATCGATTGCCCAGGTTGGAAAAGGTATGTTTGTCCAATAATCGGGTACGTGAATTGTCTTTTATGGTAGGTTGTAATGAACTGAGAGAACTTATACTGCAGAATATGCCCATTATTACAATAGCACCGTTAAAGCATTTGCCTCGACTGGAGCGTTTGGACTTGACCCAATGTTATTTGGAGGAATTGGAAGATATTAAAGATTTTTCTGCTCTTAAATATATTGATTTACGGATGAATTCTATTTCTGAAGCAAGGCAGAAGGCGTATTTGGAAAAATATGTGTCAAGAGGAATTGAGTTTAAGTTTGAAGACGAACATACGCCATATCTTGAGAAAATCAAGAAAAATATAGAGTTCTCTCAAGCAGATATTGAGAATGGAAGATATTCGGCATATGATTTGGTAGATCCATTTTCAGATATAGTGACACTAAGGCAGGGAATAGAAGTGTATCACAGAGACTTTGCGCCCTATACAGAGGCGCAAAGACAGTTTTTTGCATTGATAAAATATCGCTTTGAAGTCTTGGGTTCTGTTGAAAATACTGACCATAAAAGCTTTCTTGTGGATAGTTTTAATACGGGAATGCTCTGGAAGGATGTGATAGATGGCTTGCACAGAATAGGAGCAGTGGAAGAGGCAGACAATTTCCAAAAAATAATTGATTTGTTTGGAGGCAGCATACCTTTTGATAAGGAGGAGCGGTTGGCGGTCATTGAAAATAGGTGTACTTCCAAATGGGAACGTGTTTTTGCGGAGGCCAATCGTTTTTATGACGCGAAAGAGGAGCTGTATCCGGGGAAAAACTTGGGAGAGTTAATGGATGAATATGCTAGAAAGCATGCATCTGAATTTGTGTTGAAAGGAACGTTTTATTATAGTAAAGAGGATATATTTGTTGATACATTGGTGGATAAGTTTTGGAAGGTAAATTCTCTTGAGGAAGAAGAGGTGTTACAAAAGAGTCTGGAAATGTATCCTGTGGTACAAAGGAGGTTGTATGCAGTATATTCCTATTGTGAAGATGCAAGTGTTTGTGGACATAAGCTTTTCTTAGACTGCCCGAAGTGCGTATGTTGGAAGGATGCACTGGAGGGTATGCGGATGATTGGTGCCACAAAATATGTTGATAATTTTAAAAGACTTGTGGATACGTTTGGTGGAGATATTCCCTTAAATGGGGAGAAACGCACAATAGCAGTTGAGAAGCTATTGGAAACAAAAGGAGAAGCTTTTTTTGAGGAGCTGGATGCTGTATTGGATGATGGTGAAGAACTCAAAACAATTTTGGTAGAATATATGGAACAACATCTTACAGAATGCGGATTGAGTGAAGACATTATTCCTTTTGAAGAAACTTTGTAAAATGTTTATTTAAGAAAAGAGAGGTAATTAAAATGTCAGAAAAACAGGAGCTTTACTACCCTTATGAGAACACGGATCGATTTGTCATAGCAGATATCGCTACTTACTATCAAGAGGCTGGCACCGTCTATGTATATCGCAGGTAAGGCTTTATATGGGCTGGGGTATATGGAGGCTGCAAAGAGATGTCTTGCACTTGCGGATAATGAGTCCGACAGCGAATGCTGGCTGGAGGGCGATGAGGAGTACATAGATTTCTTGCAGACGGAAGTAAAGCTTGAGCTGCCAAAGGAAATCATTGAAATTCAGCGCAAGCGTGATGAAGAAGTGGCAAGCGGTAGGGTCAGACTTTATACAGAGGAAGAGGTTGATCAGTACATGGAGGGCAAGCTTGATTTGTCCCTTATGAAAAAGGACGAGCTTCCCAAGCGTCGCAAGCAGCAGGGAGAAGCGGCTCTTAAAATCTGTGAAGACGCTGCAGGTGCTAGCTTCGCAGAGCAAATGAAAGCAATGGAGGAAGCTCTCGCAAGTCTCACTGAAGCCCCTGAGGTTTACCCTGAGGTGGAGGTGCTCTATCGTAAAAAGGCACAGCTTTTCGCCGAGAACGGAGATAATGAAAAGGCCCTTGAAGCGTATCGTATGGCATATCATTGCAAGAATGGAAATTATGACAGCGAAGTTTTACTCGGCATAGCTGATGCTTTGGATAAGCTGGGACGTGAAAAAGAAGCGACTACCTACCTTTTCCGTACGTTTATTATGTTCGGAGAGGACGTTGTTATTGAGAAAGTCGGGAAGAAACGCTGGAGTGCGGTTGAAGCCTACATTAATACCCCGACCAAGGAAATCAATAGAGTAAGAAAGTTCACCGTTGCAAAGCCGGCTTCGGAATATTTCGGCAAAAAGCAGCTTTATTTTGCATACAACAACGGAGAATTCCGTAAAACCAATCAGACGGAGCTTATTCAGGAAAATATTGACAGTTTCTATGACCCGAGATCCGTAAGACGTAAGGCTTATGACTTGGCCGACATCTTCTATTTTGCAAGTGAGGGAATCGATATAAACGAATTTGCTACTGCTGTGGGAATATTCGTAGTCAGCAATCAGAATGGTAATTACTATACAAGCTGGCATGAATTCGCACATATTGCATGGAGATGGGGAGACCTTGAATTCTGCCGTGAATATGCTTCCCGACTACAGATGGAGCAAGGTAAGTCTATCGTAAAGAAATCCAATAAGGAATTCCTTACATTGTGCGATGAAAATGAAGAGCAAAATACCGCTGATATTCTGGATATTATTTTTGAGGAACTGCGTCTTCAAAACAATTTCAATGAGGACACCTGTAAGGAGGTGCTTGAGGCATTTGCCAAGCCTATTGCGGAGTGGAGAAGTATTCCGGTTCCGAAGTTTATGAACGAGAGGGCTTATGAAGCCATGTACGAGATTGTTGAGAAATGCTTTGAGCGCAAGCTGTATAAAACAGCTCTTCGTTTATCAGGACTTTTGTTTGTCGTGGATAAAGACAAGGCAGAGTATATGAAGCACCTTGACAGAACGGATTGGCTGCTTGGAAGGCTGATGTACGAAATGGGTTATATGGCAAGTGCGAAGATGTGCTTCAGTAAGGCAGACAGTCGAACCAAAGGCGCTTGCTGGGAGGGCGCAGACAACAAGTACAAGGCGCTTATGGAGCAGGATGTTAAAATTGAGCTTACTGAGGAGGTTTACCGCAAGCAGGAGGAGCTGAATCAAGGTATTCTCAACGGCGAAATCACATCTTACACAGGCAATCAGGTTCGTAAGCATCGTCTGGGTGTTGAGAAAGTCAAATTCCCCGACGAGAAGAAGATAGCAAAGGAACGTTCCAAGGTCGGCGAAAAGGCTGTCAAAAGATATGAAAAGTCAGCAAACGGCACACCGGAAGAACGCATGGAAGCAATCGAGGCGGCCTTTGCAGTATTTGCTGAGGCGCCGGAGGTGTATTCGGAAGCGGCGTATCTGTATTTCCTGAAAGCAAACCTGTATCTGGATAAAGGAGAGCTTGAAACAGCATATGATTGCTTTAAGAAGGCATATAACTGCAAGGATGGCAAACGAAACGGGATGGTTTTGTTGGGAATCGCCATTGTATTAAGTCAGATGGGACGCATGAATGAATCCACCGCCTATTTGTTCCGTACATACATCTTATGCGGTAAGGACTTTATTCTTGATAAAGTCGGTGAAGGTCCATGGGCAATGGTAGAGCAGTGTCTTGCGAAGGGCCGCGAAAAATGCCGCTAGAAGAGAGCGCTAAACAAGGAGGTAATCTAAGTGACAAAGGAAATGCAAGCTTTAATTGATAAGTATTGGGATGAGGATCAACATGACAAAATCGTGGAGATGATTCTGGCAGTGCCGGAGAATGAGCGGGATATTGAGATGCTGGGGCAGTTGGTAGTTGCTTACAATAATCTTGGCAGATACAAGGATGCCATTGCGCTGTCCAAGGAGCTGGAGGCAGAGAGTGCCCAAATTCCTGCATGGTATTATCGTATAGGCTATGCCTATGTGTGTGAATGTGATTTCCTTACTGCGGCGCAGTATCTGGAGAAGGGAATGGCGCTGGCCAATCAGCAGGGCAAAGTCCACAATGTCCGAAACTGCCGAGAGTTATATGAGGAGTGCGAGCCCTATGTGCGCAGAGCAGGCAAGAAGCCGGTAGTGCCTTCTGTTGTAATGAATAGCATCGGTTTGGATGATTACAAAAAGGCTGTGTTTGTAAATGGCATGACGGAAGCGGAGCTTTTGGAGAAAATCAAGGAATATGAGGAAATAGCCTCCGGAGGAGACGAGAAAGCGACCATTCATCTGAAGTATGCGCCCATAAATGCAGACTGGATTTATGTGGATTATGCGTATGCTGAGGGCTTTGAGGGATGGAATTTCTGGCATTATCAGAATTTCCTATTGTGGATTACAGATGGCAAAAACGATAGTTTTGCCGTGGCCTATAAAGAATTGAATAATTATGAGGACTTGATGTATTCCTGTTTTAACTTAAAGGACAAGACGGGAGCATCCACAGTGGGCTACTTCAAGGGGGCACATTATTATTACGAGGTGCCGGGATTTTATCTGGAATGGCTTAGCGAAGAGCAGGCTTGCGTGCTGGATAGCCGGTTGTACACAGAGCGAGGCATTGATGTGGCGGCATTGGAGCGCATGGATGAGTGGAACTGGAAAATGGCCACGATGCTGGTAAGTGATTAGTACGAAGGCGCAGAAAGGTCGGAGGCTCTATGGATGTGGAAAAAGACGTATAAGAGGAAGTAAACAGTTAAGGCATGACAGAGGAGATTAACAGATATGGAGACGCTTGGCAGGTTTGCCGTTTACAAGGGTATCGAATATTTTGCATACGAAACCAAGCAGGGAATCATGCTGACTTCTGATGATGAGGCATCAAACGAGAAGACGGTGCCCAAATCAGAATTGAGCCGGGTCTGGTGGGAAGTGAAAGATTTGCTGGGAAATGTGGATTGTGGATGTTGAGAGTGAAGGTTATGTGTGAGTGTATGGGAGGTATTAAAGTATGAAAAAGACAACTCAATTCCGAAATATTTCTCTTGCGGGCAGGTTGTGTTATTTATTTATGTGTATAGAAAAATATCTTGTTTCCTGTTATCCGGATAGAGATTGGACTTGTGTCGCCAAAAAGTGTTGGCAATGGACAAATCAATATTGGAATGATGGTTGTGACATTTACTCCCATGTTGTTCCGGAATTTCTGCTTGAATTTGCTGGATATCGAGAAACCAATGAGCGAGAGTTTGATGGGGGACTTTTGGAAGAAGATTACCTGACATTGATAAATTTGTATAAAGGAATTACAGATGGCTGTGGTGAAGCGGAAATTGATGAAGTATTGATGTTGCCAATTGATTTCAATAATGCATGTGAAGGAACAGGATTTGCTTGCGCAGATAGACCAACATTAATAATTCTAGAGCAAATACAAACTATTTTAGATGCGCATAATATTGAGTGGCCATGTATAGATAAAATAAGTGATTTAACGATAGATTCTAAGAGCGGTTGGGGCGATTTTATGGATAGTGAATACCTATCAATTATTTTAAATACGGATGAAAAATAGGGGGAAGGAGTAATTATTGATATCTTCGGACGGAATGCTTGGAAGAGATATTAAAAGCAGACTAGGGCGGGAAATATGATTAACGAAGCAAAGGGATAACGGATATGGAAAAATTGAGAGTAATGAACAAGCACATTTTCCGCAGAAATCTTATGATGACAGTATATGAGATTCTTGGTAAAGAAGATGTGGATGAAAGTAAAATCAAATTCAAAATTATTCCGGTCTATGAAAAGGATAAGCCACTCAATAGTGTAGATGATATAATGCGTTTGATTCTTTTAAGTGAAGAAAATATAGGCAATCGGTTGTTGACGGTGGAACAAACTGTAAGACTGGTTGCTTGCAACGCACCTCTTGTGCCTATATGGATAAATATCTCCTTGAATAGAGTGGAAGCAGAACAAATAATATTTAATTTTGAAACCAGCTTGAGGATCCGTAAACCATCCGTGTTAAGAAACGTAGAAACCGGACATCCGCCATTTAAGGCAGTAGAGAGAAGAATTAGTGGATGAATGGAGATTTTATTAAAATTATACTATAATTATTATAAAGCAGAAAGGAAAACAAGGGAAATTGTGACTAACGAAGCAAAATTAACCAAGCATTACAATTCCATAGCCGAGAAATTGAATGAGATGATTCCCTGTGAATGGGAAAATGTATATTTGTATGGTGAAGTGCTGGATGATTCCAGAGAAGTCTATTTTTATGTTAAGCCCACAGGCGGAGATGAATTTGTATATGGGCATGATATTCCCGATACATATGGTGTAGATGAAGATGCATATGACGATGCACTATTTGAGTTGATGGATATTGTAGCTGACTTGTACAATGATTATTCTGACGGTGCAACATGGTGGACTACCATTACATTTTCTTTGGATCACACAGGAAAATTTAAAGCAGACTTTCGTTATGAGGATGTCTTGAATAGTCCTTTCACATCGGGTGAGAGACAAATTATATGGGAATATGAGGTGCTGGGATTGGAGCCTGATGAAGGTATCAGCAAATGGTACAACGATATCTGGAAAATTAAGAAAGAGTCTATGACTATAACAGAATTGTTGCAATATAAAATGAATGATGAGGAGTGCCGGAAAGCAACTAAGGCAGACGGGCTTCTGAAAGAACATAACGATTCCCATAATACGCCACTGTACAAGGGCATTGTGGGCAGAGAGTGTGTGGCACCGGAAGGTTGGAGAGAGGAATATGTGTATACCATATATATCAACGAGGTTGGTTACATATGTGTGCATGAACATGATGATGTCCCTTATCGTTGTTGGTCTTCCATAGAAAGGCCACAGCTGGAGTTGGAGAAGTATATTCCTATCGCACTTGAGCGGATGAATTATAGGGGGATATAGGTAAGTATAAATTAAAAGCAGGAGGAGGCATTATGTCTATACAGGCAGATTTTGAAAAGCGTTTTGAAGCAGATGAATATGAAATGTTGGTGTTGATGAAGGCAGGGTGTAGAGGTGCTTTACAGATAGAAGATATGTTGAGACCATCTGTGAATATTCTGGCATCCGTGGATTTGCGTACAGGTGTATTGTCTCAGAAGTCGGGCCGAATAGAATGGTTGATAAAAAATGATAGAGACCGTGCAGGTTGGGGATATGAGTTTGAACAATTTGAAATTTATCATATTGTGGTGCGTGAGGTTATTGATAAACAGTTAGAACCATGCTATATGCTGGTAAAAGTATTGCAGGAGAAGGTCTCAAATACAGCATTAGATGAACTAAAGTTGCATTATGCAAAACCTGTGATGATTCAAAATGAGCTGGGTGAGTTTAAGTTGGACAGGGAATTTTCTGTGTATGAAGGCTGTATTGATTGGAATGGTGCAGAGGCAAAGATTTTTTTGGAAACAGATGATGAAGACGTAGATAGTGCTGAGAAGTCTATGGAAGTACTATTGAAGCTGGCAGAGGATTTTGAGGGAAATGATAGAAGATATCGCAAATATGCAGCGAAAGAATTAACTCCCCTTGCAAACGAGTGGTTAGAGGAAAGTGACGAGGAGGCGCCAGAAGAAATTACAGAAGAAGTATTTGCGGAGCGTATAGAAATCAGCGAGGTTTCGATTAGCCCGGATGGGAGCATGTCCCTGTTTTATTATGACGACGATATGTTTTGGGGACACGTTATAGAGATCCTGGTTGAGGCTGATGGAGAGATAACAACGGTAGGTATAGCGGGATAGATTTTTGGAGAGGACAAACAATGTTAGATACAATACAAAGCGACTTGGGGTTTAAGACGCTAGGTACATATGAAGCATCCGGTGAAGATGGATTAGGTGAAAAAGATTTCCGGGTTTGAATGTGGCAGAGGAGAAATATATTTTTACAGAAACAAGATAGGGTAAGGAGCAGGAGAAATTATAATGGGAGCGTGGTTATCCAATAATTTTATAACAATTTCTGATAAATCATATAAGACGGGAGCTATGCTGGAATTCTGGGGATATAAAGACATTGATGATAAACTTATTAATGATATTGTGAGTGATGAAAAAATTAAATGGATTCAGCTATCAAAAGAACTACCTGATGAAGCATATGAGATTATAGATTCTATATTAGCTAAAAAGCCGGAACTGATGTTTCGAATATATGGATTATATGATGAAAAGAAATTTGATATTTCCTTTCTTGAAAGAATGCCGCATTTGGAGCGGTTGTGTATTGATTGTCATTTAAGAGCCTGTCCGGATAAGATTGATTTTAACATTTTAACCCGATTAAACTTAAAAACACTGCATTTGGATGCATTTGATTTGAGAGATTATAGTTTCGTGCAACATCTATCTCCGAAGTTGGAGGAACTTGTAATCAGTGCAGATACTATGGGCGGAGCAATACAATTTGATTGTAAGTGGTTATTGCGGTATACGGCACTAAATACTTTGTGGTTAGGAAAAAAAGCCAAAAAGAATATTGCTTCTTTGGCTCAAATTCAGACATTAAGATCACTTTCATTAAGAGGAATTAAGTTGGTTGACTTTCATTTCCTGAAGCAAATGGATCTTGAAAAACTTGCATTACTATATAATTCGAATAATGAGCTTGAGGATTTGGGAGAACTGACAAGTCTTAAGGAACTTGAGCTTTGGCGAATTAATAAATTGAGTAATATTGATTTTATCAGTAACCTGATTAATCTCGAGGTGTTGAGATTGCAGGATTTGAAACATATAACACAATTACCCGATTTAAGCAGATTACATAATTTGAGAAAAATTGTATTAGATAATACAGGTATTGATGATGAGGGATTGGAAGAAACTTTGAATGTTAAAATTGAAAGATATAATTTTAAAGACTAAGAGAGGAACTATTGATGAATATAGAGGAAGCAAAAGAGTTATTGTCATATCACTCTGGCAGAAATCCGAATGTAAATAATCATAAATGGGAAAATGGTTTTTTGGGAAACCTACGACCCTTTTGTGGCGAACTTCGACTAGAAAACTTTATTGAAGTTATGGAGTGTTTGAAGGTTTTAAAAGGCGAGTTCGCAGAACAGAAAATTGATAAGGGAATCTTGTCTGATATTGTGGGTATGACTTTTTTTGCTAGAGTGTGGGCATCCCCAGATGGAATGCTTGGAAGAAATAATTTACTGACAGAAGAACAGATCGAAACACTTACAATATGGGTTGATATAATCGAAGAGTGTTTGATGTACCTTCTAGATGATGCAGAAGAAGAGGCGTTCTTTTCTTATGAGGAGTATTTGGATGGAAGGTATCTTAAATAGAATATTATGAATATAAACAGATAGCTTAGAAGATAACGGTTTGTGGAAGCTTGGAAGGACAATGAAATAACAGTATGGTTAGCTGAAATTTGTTGCCGAAGAAAGGAAGACAGATGAAAAGTATAAAAGAAACAAGTAAATACATATCTTTGATTTTGCGGCATAAGCCGGAGGTCATAGGAATTACATTAGATGAGCACGGATGGGCCAGTGTAACGGAGCTGATAGAAGGCGTTCGACGCACACACCCATTGGATATGCAGCTGTTGGAGGAAATTGTAGCTTCTGATGAGAAACAGAGGTATTCTTTTAATGAGGACAAGAGCCTGATTCGTGCCAATCAGGGACACTCTATTCCAGTGGATGTGGAGCTGGAGCAGATTGTACCGCCGGAGGTTTTGTGGCATGGTACGGGTGCCAAATATGTGGAGTCTATAAATCAGTCAGGGTTGATTGCTAAGAGCAGACTTTATGTGCATTTAAGTCAAGATTATGAAACTGCGGTGAATGTGGGAAAACGACACGGCAAGCCTGTTGTATATAAAGTTCATGCCAAGGAAATGGAGCAGGACGGCTACGCCTTTTACAAATCGGTAAACGGGGTGTGGTTGACCAAGGAAGTGCCCAAGAAATATTTGGAGGAACAAAGGTAATGGAATTGTTCTTTGACAGAAGTGATGATAGGGGCTGTAGGGCAGTATTTGTGGGAAAGTTTGAGAATTTGGCAGCATTACTGGATTACTGCTTTAGCAAGTATTTGGGTGATGACTATACAGATGAGGAATTTCAGGCCAAATTTGAAGAAATGTTTCGTCCGGAGAATGCAGACAGAGATGTGGTATTTAGGAACATATAGATATTGAGGCTGGCGGCAAGATTGGGAATCATAAATGTGTAAAATAATACAGTTTGATCAAGGAGGGTGAGTATGTTAAAAAAGCAATATATTTCTGAAAAGCAGACTTTTGAAAAAATGCTTATTAACACAAGAATGACAGAAGTATCCTATGCGGAAACATTCAATTTGATTTTTTCTAAATATGTCAATAAAGCTAGTGACGACAATTCTGGTTGGGTACATATAATGTGGAATCTAATTATTGATGCACCTTTTTGGGTGGGGGAAAAGTGTGAATTAGAAGAGATGCTTAAAAGCAATGGCGAAATCATTGCAATGGACGATAGGGATTTGGCCTATAAACTGGTAGATATTCGTTATAATAATTTGATTCAGGTTCAAAAGGTGGAGTTTTTGGAGAGATGTTTGTGTATTTCTTTGGATAAAGACATGGTGTTAGCGATTGCATATTGTAGTGATTCTGATTATTCATGGATTTTGGAAGAGTACAACGATAAAGGCTATGAAGATAAAAAGATGATTTTGTGCCAAGAGAATGAGCTTTTTGCAAAAAATAAAGCATCAGATGTTGAATTGTGAGGAATTGGTGGGTTATGAAAGTATCTTTTGACTTAGATGATACATTATTTGTATCACCGGAGGAATTTAAAACAGAGACGGAACTAAAGTTTCCCTTCAACAAGATATACAAGGAGCGACTTAGGCTCGGAACCATTGAATTGATGAAATGGATTCGGGAACAGGGAATCGAGTTGTGGGTTTATACTACATCTTTTCGCTCTGAAGGATATATTCGTGGACTGTTTCGCCAGTATGGGATAAAGCTGGATTCGGTGGTCAATGGGGACAGACACGCCCGCGAGGTGCAGGCAGGTAAACGAGAAGCTATGCCTTCCAAGTATCCCAGCAAATATCGAATTGATTTACATATTGATGATGATGTTTCTGTTGTGCAAAATGGCAGGACCTACGGCTTTAAGGTGTTTTTGATTGGGGCACAGGATGATGCGTGGGTTGATAAAATCAAGCAAGAGATTAAGAAGCTGGAAAGTAATAGTGTTCAAAACAATTTGTAATTGAACTTGAGGATGATAAAAACATGGCAATAAGAATGGACAGCGAAGAAGTATCAGTAGATGAGTATTTTGAAGAGTTGTATGAATATAGCATAGACGATCTGAGCGAAGCGTATGAGATGATAAGAACCAATAAGAAAATAAACATGGATTATATGATATATTCATTAGAAAATCAGTATAACTGTTTAGGTATCATAAACTTATGCTACAGAAAAAATCTAAAAGAAGCAAGGGAGTATTTTTATAAGGCAACCTTAGCCAGAGAATGGTTTTTTGAACAGCTTCAAAAGAAAGAATATATGGTTGAAATATATAGAGTTTCAAGTGTTTATTTTGAGAAACTATATGACGGAATATTGAGTGGAAATAGAGATCGGGCAGTTCACATGGCAGAATTGTATGGCAGTGTGGAAGTAGAGGAAGAAGCGAATCCTGCGACTATTATGTTGGGATATGGTTTGAAATATGCTATTTTGGATGATAAGGAAAAAACATTAGAATTCGTCAAAATGATGGAAGAAAACAAAGCGAAGCGTGGATTGAAGCAATATGCGGATGGTGAAGCGCATGTATTTAGAGGTCTGGTAGAGCGTGATGAAGAGGAGCTTAATAAAGGACTTGAATTTATGCTTAAACATCATGTTGCGAAGATGAAAAGAGAAGGGCGCTATTTAGAACAATTCTTTGCGTATAATAGCGTAGCATTAGCCATGCTGGCCAAGGACAGAGGCATGGAAATCACGGTAAAACATGAGCTATTACCAGAGGAATACTTAGAGGATGTAGAAATGGATTATTCTGAATTGAAATTATATTAATCCATCTATCAGGGGGATAAAATTGAAATAGATGCAATGGAGAAAATTTATGAACATAACACGACCTGACCATATTGATACCTATGTAGAAAAATTACCTAATAAAAACAAATATATTGAGTGTTCCGACAGTGAATATACCACACCATATGAAGTGAAATGTAGTTGTGGTTGTAAGGAATTTGCAGTTTTTCATAACCAAGAGCCCAGAGTGGAAGTGGAATGTTCAAATTGTGGAAAGCAGATAATAGTGTATGATTTGGATTTGTATACATGTTCACAAAAATATATGCCAAGAGACTTGGGAAAATATACATCTCCGGAAGGAGACAGTATTTTCCAGGTAGGTGTCGTATATGAGTATTCAGACGAATTTTCTCTAGAGGATGACGAATTTGATAATAATGATGTGACATGGTGTTTGGTTTTTGTACAAGGGATTCAAAGTGGGAAGATATATAAAATTGTAGATGATGAAACAGCGTAATGCTGGAAAAGGGAGAAAAGATATGTCCTTGGAATTAACACAAATTCATTTGCCCAAACCCAATATTAACAATAGTTATGTAACCTATGAAAATCAGTTACAACCACAGGTGCGTTTTGGTGATGACAAGCTGAAGACCTTATTCAAAAAGCATGAAGAGGAACTCATGGCTATTGTGGAAAAGAAAATCACTGAGTATGTGAATTGTGATGATTTGTGCTGCGACGAAGAAGGAATGTTTCCGAAACGCAGTGTCCTTACCGGAGAGTGGTATTTGAGGGCAGTAAGTTTTAGTGAATTAAGTTTTTTGAGTATAGAAACAGCATTTTTAGGTACAGATTTGGGTTGGAAGGATGACTATTTGGGATTGGAAGTCTCTTTTTTCTATGATGAAGAAAAGCAGGAATTTGTACTTAATGGAGTAGACAGCTCGTGTATATAGGGAATCAAAATTCGACGGTAATGTAACAAGAGGAATATTTTATGGGAAAACACAAACAAAAAGGGCCCTTTAATTGTTATAAGGGGGAGTTGCGAGGAGAAATCCAACATTTTTGCAGGGAAAATGCAATAAGTGAGGAGGATTTTCATTTTCTGTCAATTCATAATTGGGAGAACGTATATGACAAGGCAGTAGATGCTTTTGCAGAGTATGAATGGGCAAGGCATAATGGATTGCATTGGCTGAATACCAATGGCAAATTTAAAAAGGATATTATTTATGCTTTTGATAGCTATGAACCATGGGAATGGGTGCAAAAGCTTCCGGAGCTGTTGGAAGGAAAGTATGATAAGCTTTACTTTATGGTAGAAGACTGGGGAGATAAATTCTGGGTGGCAGAAGGTACACCGGAAGTGATTGCGCAGTTGTTGGATGAAGGAATGTATGATGACGACTATTACATCACAGACAAAAAGTTTAATTGGATGATTACCTGTAACCACCACTGTATTGTTTTGTTTGTTGGTGAGGAAACACGGTATGCGGCAGAGAAATGCAGGAAAATGATTGAGGAGTGGAAGTAGACGGTTATGGAAAATCTGATTAAAAATCTCTATGCAGTAGAATCGTTCAGTGGGTGTACAGAAGAGGAAATTGCTTTTATGAAGCAGATGTTTGGCAATCTGCCGCCCGTTTTGGAAAACTTTTATAGAACAGTGGCCAAGACGGAGGGGTTGCATCATATACAGGATCAGTGGATGCTTCCGGAGCATTTTGCCAAATATCCAGGGTTGAATAACCCGGAGTGTCTGATTATCATGAATGAAAATCAGGGTGTTTGTCAGGCTGGAATTCGCAGGGAAGATTTAACAAAGCCGGATCCGCCTGTGTATGTGCAAACAGATGATAATGACTGGCTGCTTTCTGCGCCTACTACCAGTGAATTTTTGATGGCGATGCTGGGATGTCAGGCGTCATTTGCTATGAAGTACCAGCCGGAAGCGTTCTATTGGATTACAGAAGAAGAACTGGCAACTATTCAGGCAAAGCTGAACAAGCTGCCTTATGAAGTACATAATTGGTTGTATGAAATGGAGATTTCGCTATATACAAATGCGCCGGATAATATTGTGGCAGTTATGGATTGCGGCGGAGATTTGCAGGTGCTGTACGGTGCCAACAGTGAAGAGGGCTATGCCAAGCTGATGGCTGTGATGGAAGGCATCGGCGAGGAGATGTAAGGATATATTTCCGGGAGGGAAAGCTATGGAAGTAATCAATATAACGGATGTGGTGGATATTACTCCGAATGGTTTGGTATATTTGGATGATGTTGGTCAAGAGAAGCAAATTTCTTTTGAAGAGTGCCGCAGAAATTGGGTAAAGCATGTTAATGAAAATAATTTTGTTGATTGGAAAGGAAATGCAGTGCAACTGACTTTTGAAAAGTCTAACTGTATAGGTTCTAGACATGCCGTAGGGGGCACGCCCTATCTATTGTTGTTTGGCAATCCTAAGTTAAAAATTGAATTGAAGCCCAATAAGGAATCGTTAACAAAAGTTCAAAAGGAAATGTCGGCTTTACTATATCAAATTGGCAAGGTAACTACTTTTGATATGACATGAAAAGGAGAAGCACTTATGGAAAATATGGTATCAATTTGGTTTGGAAATTTTGAGACAGAAGAGGCCTTGGAGGAATACACAGAAAGGTCTTATACTAGGGACGGAGATGGTATTCCGTCAGCTTTTTGTAAAGAATTCTTTGCAGGAAAGAAACCCTTTGAGCTTGATTTATTCGAGCGGTATTTGGTGGAGGATGGTTCGGATGACATTCATGTTCTTTTAGAGGGCTGCTCTTATGATATGTCAGTGATACCGGCTTTGGCGGCTGCGGTAGGAGAGAAGCTTGATAAAACATACAATGCGGTTCTTTTGACATTTGATTTTGCCGCAGATAGTGCATTGGCGCAGATTAAGGGGCAGGTAGATTATATTGCAACAGTTCCCTATCAAAAGGGGTGAGTCGGATGGCTGAGAGAGTACATGTTACGAAAAATAGTGTTTTTGTTGATTGTTGGGATTATCATAAACCTTCATTGATTCCCGATGAAGATGGTAACATCAAATTGATTTTTCAGGCTTGTTTCGGGCCTTGTGAGTGGTGGGAATGGAGCATGGACGCACAAGGGAAATTCTGGATGGAATATAAATGGTGTGAAAATGATTTCTATGAGGAGGATAACTTCAAAGAAGAGATTTCCCAAGAGAAAATGATTGAAAAAATACAGTCCATGCAGAGATTTTTTGCCGAGCATGGAGTGCAGGAGTATGTGGAAGCATATCAGAAGGTAGAGGAATTTGTGAGGAGAAACAATAAACAAGATACAAAGGAGAAATCGTCATGATTTCAAAATCAAAGGACATCAGACAGTTCCGGGATTTAAAATAAAGGGCAAGGCCGGTTCTAAGGCGGAAGAATACGCAAGGGAAAATGGAATCGAGTTTGTGAGGGTTTAAGAATCAGTTGGGAGGATAATTATCTAATGGATATTTGGGATTATTCAGCATTTCATACAGATGAAGAGTATTACATCGAGGAACAAAGAAAACTCGCTACTCAACTTGATTTGACCAATTGTGTGGATACTTCCCGATTGAGATACGTTGCCGGCGTGGACTTGGCTTACTGGAAGGAAGACGACACAGAGTATGCGGTGTGCTGCATCGTGGTGATTGATTATCAGTCCAAAGAAATCGTGGAAAAGAAACACTTCATGGGCAAGATTGATGTGCCTTACATTCCCGGCTGTCTTGCTTTCAGAGAGATTGATTTGGTGATGGAGACAGTTCAGCTTTTGGAGCATCGAGTGGAGCTGTATGTGTTTGATGGCAACGGTTACCTTCATCCTCGTCATATGGGGCTGGCGACCCATGCCGGAATCCTGCTAAATATGCCCACCTTAGGTGTGGCCAAATCTTATTACAAGGTGGAGAATGTGGACTACACAGAGCCCGCCAATGAAGTGTTTGCCTATGAGGATATTGTGATTCGCGGTGAGGTTTACGGACGGGTGCTCAGGACCCATGAAAATGTGCGCCCCATCTTTTTGTCTGTGGGCAATCTGATAGATTTGGAGACTGCTATGGAGGTGACCAAACATTTTGTTACTAAGGAGAGTCACATCCCCATGCCTACCCGGTGTGCGGACATTATGACCCATGAAATGCGGAAGGAGTATCAAAGTTATGAGCAATAGAATTGAAAACATTCTGGAGGAATACAATTTTTATGATGATTTGGAAGTGAAAGTTATTTCACAAGAGAATATCAACGATTCCATTTCAAAGTGTGTACCGGAGGCTTGGACAAATGCCTTGTGTGAGGATAATACAGAGAAGAAGATTGATAAAATATTAGAAATGTGGAACGTTTTAGCAGAGGAGTTGTCACTGACAATTGATTATATGAAGGATAATTTGCAGGATGTGGATTTGATCCAAATCGGCGATAAATTTTATCTGTTATATTCCATCATGTCAAGCGATAAGGAAATAATATATTATGTGGGCGGGAATCCTAGGGATTCACAATTAGAAGCCAAGAATTGGCCGGAAACGGTAGCTGTATTTTATGAAAAGCTTCATAACGGGTTTTATGACTATTGTAGCAAAGCAATGGGGCTGGTAGAGAGCCAAAATATATCGTGCATTGCAGAAGATGAGTGGGGAATTTTAGAGGAATTGGAAGAGCCATTGCAAATCAATCTAAGCACTACATATAGCTTCTTTGAGTCAGGGACTGGCGGCTATGTGGTAATTGACCAGTCAACCGATAAGCCAGCAGTATGGTTTGCAGATGAACAGCCGGAGTATGATGTTGTGTTCTGGGATGTGGTGGATACATGGATTTTGATGGGATTGGATGAAGAGTTTTAAGGCTTATGAACTAGAACTGCATGAATAGGTTTGGAAGGAGGACTCTTGTAATGAATCCCAGTTATTTTAGAATTAATTTGCCAAAAGAAAAGGCAATAGAGCGGTTGTGCCAATGGAATGAGTGTGATATCAAGGAGCGAATAGAAACAGCTTATGAAAATGCGGTAGGCGTTTCTTTGGATGATAGCGGTTCTTGGAAGGGACTATGTCTATATGCCTATGAGAACGATGGATGGACGGTGTTTGAGGATTTGTCGGGAGGTTTTGCAACAATTCCGGCTGACTCGTGGATGCAGTTTGCCCAAAAGGATGATTTAGTGGTTGCAGGATATAATGATGCCATTATGTATGCAGAGCTGATAGTTATTACGCAAGGAGTTGTTCAAAAAGAATTTCTAGAGGATGTAAGTTTCCCGGAAGATAATATAAATAGCGGCGAAGGTTA
This sequence comes from uncultured Acetatifactor sp., assembly GCA_964403595.1. Lineage (GTDB taxonomy): Bacteria > Bacillota > Clostridia > Lachnospirales > Lachnospiraceae > Acetatifactor. The sequence continues at coordinate 27,211 of CAYOGM010000018.1, forward strand.
TTCGGAAATTCAATCATGGGTAGACGTTGCAGGATTTGTGGATGACGATGAGTATGCATATTCGGATGAGGGAACGGTATTGATTTTGTAAAGTATTACAAAAATAGGAAAATGGGAGATTATACAATGAAAGTACGGATATTACATTTTATCCGGGTGGCACTGAGAATTTGAAGTACTGGTTTGGGCAGGAATATGAGGAACTGGAGCAGCGGTTATGTGTGTTTGCACAAAGTGGTGGCGAGGGCTCTGAGTGTGCTTTTTGGCTGAATGATAACAAAGAACTGAAAATTGTTCATATGGGATCCGGTTCCGGCTCAATGTTATCCTGTGTTTTAGCAGACAATGCAGTGGATTTTCTGAGATTACTTGCTATTGGATATGATGAGATTTGTTGGGACGAAGAATTTCCTTATCCACCGAATGAGGCACCTAATAATGATTTTCGGGTAAATCCCAACACGGCATTTCAAAATTGGGTAACACAAACTTTTGGTGTTGAAATCCCTAAAACTGCTTTGGAAATCGTAAAATATCCGGCCTGTATGGATGATGAGAACTCAGAGGACGAGTTTTTTAATTGGATTGCAAAATTTAGTTGATTATTATAAGTTGGTAGAAAGGCAGAGCGTTATGGAGAATAGCCAGATTAAGAAACTAGATTCTTTCCCCGCAGAGGACGGACATATTGAAAGTGTTTTAATTGGGGTGCAGGTAATTAAGGTTTCGTTTCAGGACTGGATGGGCAGGAGGCTTGTAATTATATTCCGAGATGCATTGGAGTTTCAAGGATATGATAGTGGAGAACAGAGTATTCTTTATCAGGATATTGGAGAATTTTCGGTTAGGGAGCTGGAAAATGAGTTGAAGGAGTACCGATTTGTTGGCTCCTGGAATGACAAGGCTTTTCTAAGTATCAAGGCTAAGTCTATTGAAATTTATGAAGTCGGAGTGATAACTGATTTGAATACGGCGTTATTTGAGATGGATTTGGAGTACATAGGCGGGCAAGCAATAGATGAAGTATTTGACATTTAGCAATGGTTTCAATGCTCATAGGTAAAATACAAAAAAAGAAGGTGCTCATAGTGGAAAAGTGTTATGTGAATTATATTTCTTACAGCAGAATAGTAAAGGGAGAGAGAATACATATACAATGTGAAGTGGACGGAAACGCAACGGAAGTATTTACGCAAATTTATTGTTACATAAAAGATGGAAGTCTACGTCGTTTAGAAATGAAAAAGGAAGACAGCGATTTGTCATTAAGTTTATTTGTGGAGAAAGACAGATTTTTCGTAGGTACTATTGATATGTGTGATGATGAGGTATTTTTTTACACCAATGGAACCAATGATTCAGAATTAATTGAAATTGATGGTAATGTGTATGAAATGCGGTTAGTGGGTACGGATTTGGAAGTGTTATGTGATATTATTGAGCAATTTGCAAAAGATGGAACAAGAAGTGTTAAAGCACAATGGATAGAGGATGAAAGGTAAATTGATATTTATGAGTAGAGGTATAGATATATATAAGAATTTTATTGATGGTTTAGTAGAACGAAAGAATGGAACTTATAGTAGGTGGATTCTTGAAAAGGGGTTTCCCGATAATGATGAAAACAAGTCTATTAATGAACTTCTAGCTTCTTTATCTCTAGAACAAAAGGAAATATTAGCGAGAATTGTTCAAGAATCAAGAGAGGGTGGGATTCACGATACGCTTGCCTACATGGACGAAATGATGGATTGTGATGGTTTGGCACTAGTCCAAAATGGAGAAAAATTTGTTTGTGATGAATTTGATAGTATGCATTATGATTTTGTGTGTAGATGTGAGGGCGATGAATGGCCTGAGTAAATCCTTGAGCACGAGTTAGAACAGTATGAATCAGCTGAAAGGAGAGCGTATGATTTATTTTACAGCGGATTTGTGTTGCATTTCGGGCATGAAAATATCATTAAGCAGTGCCAACGGCCGTTTAAGAGCGTTGAGCAAATGGATAAAGCGCTTATTCAAAATTGGAATGCAGTGATAAGCGAAGAGGATGAAGTATATATTTTGGGCGATTTCACCATGAAATCTACATATGTAGCACAACAATATTTTTCCGCTTTGAATGGCAAAAAGTATTTGATAAGGGGCAATCATGATGAGTTTGCAAATGATTGTGATGTGAGTCTGTACGGACTGGAGTGGATTAAAGATTACTACAAGCTGGAGTATCGAGGCGTTGAATTGGTGTTGTTCCATTATCCAATTTTAGAATGGGAGAATAAAGGCAAGAGCAGTATCCATCTTTTTGGGCACATACATAATAATAAAATGCTGGAAACTGTAAAAAGCATAGGTGGAAAATCAATGAATGTTGGAGTGGATGTCAATAATTATACTCCGGTAAGTATTGATAAGGTGTTGGAAGTGCTTAGTTAGAGGTAACCACAAGGCAGATAGAGTGTCATGAAAAACGTGCGAGGAGGCTATTGATGAGATGTTAGAAACTATCATTAAAGAGATTGAAAATAGTATTGGTACAGATGATTTTGAATGTGTAATGGAAGAAAATAT
>CAYOGM010000019.1:0-3811 GCA_964403595.1 uncultured Acetatifactor sp.
GAACAAAGCAGCACTAAGTAGAACCTCTCATGTGCCGTGAGGCAACCGGGTGGAGTCGGAAGTAAAGACCATGTGTGCGGTTTTTGCGTGAAATATCGCAAGATTTATGCCTGCATTCGAATACCCAAGACACAACCAGAATGGAGATTATAATGTCAGTGAAGGTTTCCATAGACAAATATATGACAGATTGTATCCTGTGCCCTAGAAGATGTCATGCAAATCGTGCCGCAGGGCAGATGGGTTATTGTGGTCAAACAGACCAACTTATGGCCGCAAGGGCCGCCCTGCACTTTTGGGAAGAGCCCTGCATTTCCGGCACCAATGGTTCCGGCACTGTATTTTTCTCAGGTTGTAATATGCGCTGCGTATTTTGCCAAAATCACAGCATTGCTCTCGGCGAAACCGGACAACCTGTCAGCTTAGAAAGACTGGTTGAAATTTTTCTGGAACTACAGACAAAAGGGGCCCACAACATTAATCTTGTGACCCCCACACATTTTATTCCACAAATAGCAAAAGCCTTAGAAGCAGCCAAGCTCCAAGGCCTTATTATTCCTATTGTCTACAACACCGGAAGCTACGAGGAGGTTTCCTCTCTTCGCCTTTTAGACGGTCTTGTGGACATTTATCTTCCTGATTTAAAATATTATTCTTCGGAACTTAGTCTACGCTTCTCCCATGCAACAGATTATTTTGAAAAGGCAACTGCCGCCATTGCAGAAATGTACCGCCAAACGGGTAGCCCTGTCTTCGATAAAACATCAGGACTTCTCACCCGCGGAATGATTGTGCGCCATCTGCTTCTTCCCGGTCAGACCAAAGATTCCAAGAAGGTACTACGCTACCTCCACGAAACCTATGGTATCGATATTTATATCAGCATTATGAATCAGTACACACCTCTACCTCATGTGGCAGATACTCCCGAATTAAATCATCCTGTAACCGATGAGGAATACCAGCGTGTGCTGACATTCGCCGAACGCCTGGGCATCCAAAATGGCTTTTATCAGGAAGGGGATACTGCCGAGGAAAGCTTTATTCCCGCATTTGATGGCGAAGGATTATGACGTAAATATGGATGTTTAGGTCAAAAATGGATGTAAACTCACGATTTTATGATTCATCCACTTTTACATTCCCTTCTCTCTATAGTTCTACCGGTATCATGTAATACCCAAAGTCTCCTTCCTCTGCCGGTTCCACGGCACATTCAAAGCTCTTAAAGCCAAACATAATGGCCGTCCTTTTCTCCCGCTCAAAAAAGTTGCCCGGCACCCCGATATAATAACACATCTTGTTTCGCTCCCGGATACGGGTCAATATCAGATGATGATAATTATAATAACCATGCAACAGAAAACTGTTATTCACCAACTTGTAATTACGTTCTGATAAAACTACAAAATCCCCCGGTCCTACCGCCAAATACTCCCTATCATCCGAAAAAGGACATTTGTGAGGATAAATCGCCCAAAGCTGCTCCCACTTGTCATCCTTAATGGACATAGAAACTGCATTGTCTGTGTCTAACAAATCCCGCTGTTCTCCCAAACGTTCTATCTCCAACCTCTGCGGTTCCTCCAATGGTCTCAACTCCTCCAGACTTAACGACTCCTCCATTCCGGAAATTTCCACCTCTGGAACGATATTGCATAGGGGAATAAACTCCGAAACCTCCGAATGTTGTTTTGATACAATAGATTCTGACGCGAAGCCTCTCACCGGTGTTTGACAATGTTGTTCCAGCTTGCAACATATCTCCTTCCCCTCTGATATGGGAATGCGAAACCCAATCAGCTGCTCATATCGAAGACCATGTCCATCTAAATTCTCACAATCAAGCCTGTCCAGATGCAACTTAATGCCACCGTCTGCAAGCTGCAATCTGCACAGTTCTTGTTCACCCTCTTTCCACAGCAGAAAAAAAGGTCTGTTAAAACGGTCCTTTCGATATAATCCACTGATTTGCAAATTGATACTACATTGATTATTCTGCCTCTCAAGCTTTATAAAACCTGCGCCTTTGGTACGAATACCATTTTCCATATAATCCAGATACCTGATTTGACGGTCATACACTTCCATGGGTCTGGTTTGTCCAAAATACATAAAAATACCCTCGCATATATTCACAATCATTTTATTGCAATATATGCGAGGGTTTCCCCAACTATTCCATGAAGTTCTATTTCGTTTATTTACTCAATACTCTCCAGATATTTCATATAATTTACTACCATGAGAGCAATTTTGAACGTCAGAGCATCATCAAAGCTTCGTAAATCCAGTCCGGTACTCTTTTGAATTTTCTCAATACGATACACCAGCGTATTACGATGAACAAAAAGCTGTCTTGAGGTCTCCGATACATTCAGATTGTTCTCAAAAAACTTGTTCAAGGTATTAAGAGTCTCTTCATCCAAATCAGAAGGTATATTTTCGCCAAAAATTTCCTCAATAAAAATCTTACAGAGATTCACAGGAAGCTGATAAATCAAACGCCCAATTCCCAATGCACTGTATGCAGCTACGTCTCTTTCTGCATAGAAAATCTTACCTACATCCATTGCCATCTGGGCTTCCTTGTAGGACTTAGAAACATCCTTAAGCTCCGGCACAACCGTTCCATATGCCACTCGAACCTTGAGCATTGCCTCGGCATTCATCATATCCACAATGGTATTCGCCACCATTTCCAGTGCCTCAGAACTGCTGTCCTCCGCCAAAGACTTCACCAAAATCACGTTTTTCTCATCCACAGAGGTCACATGGTCACCTGCCTGCGTAGAGAACATACCGCGCAAAAGCTCCGTGACAATACCATCCTTCTCCTGTTGAGCTTCTATAAGAAATACTGCACGAGGGATTGCCACATCCAGATGCAGTTTCTTGGCACGGTTATGAATATCCACCAACAACAGATTGTCTAACAACAAATTCTGGAAGAAACTGTTTCTATCAAAACGCTCTCTATACGCAACCGCCAGATTTTGAAGCTGGCACACTGCAATTCTTCCCACCATATACGCATCATCTGCCGCACCGCAGGCAATCACCACATACAGAAGCTCATTGTCATCATAAATCTTCATCAAATGACAGTTTCCGATAACTTGACTATCTGCAGGAGAATCCGCAAAGGTGCTTATCATTTCCGGGGCTATCACCTGACGCTCCATGGTCGACGCCACCTGCACACCGCACAATTCATATACTCCAAGGTCTACCTTGGTAATCGCTTTTAATTCATCAACACTTGTCTGTATAATCTGACTGGAAATCATACTTTTTCCTTTCACAAGACCCACAAAGGGTCACTTTTATTCTGCAATTATATCATAGCTTATTTTAAAGTACCCCGCAAGTTATAAAGTTAATTTTGCAACAAACAATAGAAAACACGCTCTGCGAGATTTCTATTATCATGAATTAAAAGAACCCTGAGCATAACGCCCAGGGCTCTGTATGTTCTTATTAGTTGGTGATAACCTGCTCAGTATCCTTATCGAATACATGAATCTTCTCAACATCAAGAGCAAACTTAACATTGTCACCAGGTCTGGAAGTTGTACGAGAATCTACTCTTGCAGTTACAGGGAACTCGTCGATATCGAAGTACAGATATACTTCTGCACCGAGCAACTCGTAAACCTTGATGGTAGCCTCGAATACACTCTGAGGAGAGGTCTCGATGAACATCTCGGAATCATAAACATCCTCAGGACGGATACCGAAGGTAACAGTCTTTCCGTCATAACCGCCATCGATAAGCTTCTTGGACTTAGCAGGAGGAAGAGGAACGGAC
>CAYOGM010000019.1:3821-29578 GCA_964403595.1 uncultured Acetatifactor sp.
GCCAGCAATCTCAAGATGTGCAACGTCGCCATTTACTCTTACTACAGCATCCATGAAGTTCATCTGAGGAGATCCCATGAAGCCTGCTACGAACAGGTTCTGAGGGTTATCATACAGATTCTGAGGGGTATCAACCTGCTGTACAACACCATCCTTCATAACTACGATTCTGGTACCCAAAGTCATAGCCTCGGTCTGGTCATGGGTAACGTAGATGATGGTGGTACCCAGTCTCTGATGCAACTTAGCAATCTCAATTCTCATCTGTACACGCAATTTAGCGTCCAAGTTGGAAAGAGGCTCATCCATGAGGAATACCTTAGGGTTACGAACGATAGCACGACCCATAGCTACACGCTGTCTCTGACCACCGGACAAAGCCTTAGGCTTACGATCAAGAAGGGGAGTAAGGTCAAGAACCTTAGCTGCCTCTTTAACCATCTTATCAATCTGATCCTTAGGAACCTTTCTCAACTTAAGACCGAATGCCATGTTGTCATATACGGTCATATGAGGATACAGAGCGTAGTTCTGGAATACCATCGCGATATCTCTATCCTTAGGCTCTACATCGTTAACGATTCTGTCGCCAATCTTCAACTCACCGGAAGAAATATCCTCCAGACCTGCAATCATACGAAGAGTGGTGGACTTACCACATCCGGAAGGACCTACGAAAATAATAAACTCCTGATCTGCAATCTCAAGGTTGAAATCCTTAACAGCCTCAAAGCCGTTGGGATATACCTTACATACATTCTTTAAAGATAAACTTGCCATTGGTATCTACTCCTTTCATGAGTAAGTATAATTTACTTTGATTAAGTATATCGAAAAATGTGTACATACGCTATACACCATTTTCACAAATATTTTTGTTCAGATTGTGAGAATTGCTTATGAAATTACACCATTTTGAAAATATTTGTCAACTTGTACATTAAAACCTTGTTTTCCTAGTCATTTTGACCAATATTCAAGTTTTCATCTGTCTTGTCACTAAAAATCCGAACATCCTCTTCTGTCGCGTCTACAGTAGCCTCTCCGTTCTCCGCCTGTTGCTCCAGAATCTTATCCTCCATCGTTCTGAAAAACTTGTCATAAAGCTTGGCAGACAAATAAGCCGGTATGCTTAGCCAGAATACAAACAGAATCGGCATAAGCTGTGGAATCAATGGCTGTAGAAACAACCATAGCAAAAAAGGAACTGCATAAATCACAATCATCAGAATTGTTCTGGGGAACTTTGCAACACTGATTGCAAAAGCATTAAAAATCGTTCGGCAAACAGTATTGGCAAACTTTGCCTGCACCGGCCATACCATTACAAAGGCGAACACAGCAAAAACAGCCACTACCAGAAGCAACGTCTGTACAAGATTGTTTACCTCTGTTCCCATATTGTTGATAATATAGTAATCGGCGCCCAAAAATCCAAAAATCAATACAAAAATCAACCAGATTGCCGTGGATTGCTTAAAATTCTCCTTGAAAGCCTTAAAAAAACTTCTTGTTACATATCCTTCCTCATTTCGTGCCATCTTAAGCGCCACATAATTGAGTGCCGTCAAGGAGGCACCAATTGTAAAAACAGGAATACTGCAAATCATCGTCAAAATGGTAAGCCACATCATATCCGCCATTTTGCCTAAAATCGTAATCAAAGGGCCGTCAATGTCCAAAAACTTCATTTTATCTACATCACCTCTCTAAAAATACTTTTCCATAGGAGTCACTCGTATGCCACACACTTCCTCCTCCGGGCTCACATCATGAAATCCTACTCTGTGGTAAAATTCTACGGCATAGGGCGCAGCCTTCAAGGTCATAGAATTCTCTCCGGCTTCATTTTTCAGATATAAGCAAAAGCGTTCCAACAGTTCCCTGCCAATTCCTCTACGGTGGTATGCTTCGTCTACAAATAATAAGGATAAATGATTCCCATTGCGTATAGAAGCCACACCCACAATACACCCTTTATCCAAAGCCACCATCATCTGATATCTGCCCTGCAAAAAAGAGTGAAACAATTGTCTGTCTGTAATGAAATCCAGAAAATTCCGAATTCCCTCCTCCGTATAATCAGATGCCTCAAACCGAAGAAAAGTGCGCCAGACCATTTTCATGGCGGGTTCCCACTCCTCTGCCTTTGCCCAACGGATTTCATATGGCAAATTTACATTGCCTGTATACTTTTCCATCATGAAACTGCCTCCGGAAGCTTCGCACACATCCACTGATACAAATCCTGCATTACCTGTCGGCCATTAGGCTCATTCAGAACCTCATGTCTGCTGCCTTCATAAAGCTTTAATGCAAGATGTTCCAGTCCTACATCCTCCAATGCATTGTATGCAGCCTTTACACCCTCGCCATAGTTACCGATTGGATCCTGGTCTCCCGACACAAATGCAACAGGCAAATCCTTGGGGATTTTCTGCAGATTTTCCTCCTTAGTAGCTCTGGAAATCAGCTCAAACAGGGTAGCGAATCCATTCACTGTGAATACAAAACCACATTTTTCATCCGCATTGTATCGCGCCAGATTCTCTTCGTTACTATTCAACCAGTCATTTTCCGTCTTGGGATTCTCAATCCTCTTGTTGACTGCGCCAAAGACAAGATTGTGCAAAACAGTACTCTTTCTCTTGCTACCGCCAAAGCATTTCTGCTCCGCCGCCAATGCCTTGACACAAGCCATCTGTATTGCGGAATTCTCACCTGTTCCCAAAAGAATGGCTCCCTGTATACCGGTTCCGTAGCGACAGATATAATTACGAAGCATAAAGGAGCCCAGACTATGCCCCATAATAAAATAAGGTACACCGGGATACAGTGCCTGAGTCATCTTCTTCAGGCGATGCACATCCCTCACTACAACAGTAGCCGGATCCTGCTCGCAAAAGTATCCAAAGGTTCCGTCTTCAGCCACAGAGCCACCATGGCCAAGGTGATCCTCACCCGTGACCACAAAACCCCGCTCTGTAAAATATTTTGCCGTTTCCTCGTAGCGCTCCACATACTCAGCCATGCCATGAACAATTTGAAGAATTGCCACAGGCTTGCCATCCTTAAGAGCTGACTCCTCCGGCTCATATCGCACGGCATGTATCTTGGTCCCTCCGTCTCGTGAATCAAAATAGAAATCCGTTTTCTTCATAAATCCACGCTCCTTTACATTGTGCACTATATGAATAGAATAAGCAACTAAACTTTCTATAAACATTGTTAACTATTCAAAATAGTTAGCAGATTTCCGCTCCCGCAGGCATATCCTTCTCCGGCTTCATCAGCGCCAGATTACCCTCTGCATCCTCTGCGCACAGAAGCATACCCTCAGACAATACTCCTGCCAGCTTTGCAGGCTTTAAGTTCACCAGAACCATAACCTTCTTACCCACCATCTCCTCAGGAGTGTAGTGTGCCTTAATACCGGATACAATCTGCTTCACCTGACTTCCAATGCGCACCTGACTGCACAGAAGCTTCTTAGACTTAGGCACTTCCTCACAGGCAATAATCTCACCCACCTGGAACTGAAGCTTCATGAAATCATCATAGGAAATCTCTTCCTTAGGCTCAATATCAATTACATTAGCGTTCTCAGTCCGGTCAGCACCTTCGGTCTCACCTTGTGCTGCTGCCTGAGCTGCGGCAATCTCCTCTTCCTTAGCCAGAACATCCTTCATATCCAGACGCGCAAAGAGAATTTCAGGAGTATCTGTCACCTTTGTGCCACTTTCATACAGACCAAACTCCTCCAGCTTGTCAAAATCACGCAGGGAAGCATTCAGCTGTGCTGCAATTTTCTGTGCAGTCTCAGGCATGAAGGGCTCAAGCAGGGACGCACCAATCAAAATACCCTCTACCAGGTTATAAAGTACAGTAGCCAGACGGTCTGCCTTGGCCTCATCCTTCGCAAGAACCCAAGGCTCAGTCTCGTCAATATACTTGTTGCAACGCTTGAAAATACCAAAAATCTCCGTCAAGGCATCTGCCACACGATGAGTCTCCATCTTCTCTACAACCTTTGCATAGGTGCCGGTAATGGTCGCCTTCAAATCCTCATCTACAGAATCCTCAGCACCCTTGTCAGCTACAACGCCTCCAAAGTACTTGTTGCTCATAGAGATGGTTCTGTTCACCAGATTGCCCAGAGTATTGGCCAAATCAGAATTGGTACGCTCTGCAATAAGCTCCCATGTGACATTACCGTCATTATCATAAGGCATCTCATGAAGTACATAATAACGCACTGCATCCACGCCAAAGAAATCTACCAAATCATCTGCGTAAACCACATTTCCCTTTGACTTACTCATCTTACCGCCACCCGTAAGGAGCCAGGGATGACCAAAAATCTGCTTGGGCAGGGGCTCACCCAACGCCATCAGAAAAATAGGCCAATAAATTGTATGGAATCGAATGATGTCCTTACCAATCAAATGCAAATCTGCAGGCCAAAGCTTCTTGTACTGCTCACTGCTGTCACCATCGGTGTCATAACCGATACCGGTAATATAGTTGCTCAGTGCATCCAGCCATACATAAACCACATGATTCTCATCAAAATCTACAGGAATACCCCACTTAAAGGAAGTACGGGATACACACAAATCCTGAAGACCGGGCAACAGAAAATTGTTCATCATCTCATTTTTGCGGGAAACAGGCTGAATGAACTCAGGATGCTCATTGATATGTGCAATCAGTCTGTCCGCATATTTACTCATCTTGAAGAAGTATGCCTCCTCCTTGGCAGGCTTTACATCTCTTCCACAGTCAGGACATTTGCCCTCCACCAACTGTGACTCCGTCCAGAAGGACTCACAGGGAGTACAATACAAGCCTTCATAGGAGCTCTTGTAAATATCGCCCTGATCATAGAAGCGCTTGAACATCTTCTGTACCTGCTTCTCATGATAATCGTCTGTGGTACGGATAAACTTGTCATAAGAAACATTCAACATATCGCACAGGCCACGGATAGTACCTGCCACCTCGTCTACGAACTCCTTGGGCGTAACTCCTGCTTCCTGAGCCTTCAGCTCAATCTTCTGACCATGCTCATCGGTTCCTGTCTGGAAAAATACGTCATAGCCCTCTTTTCTCTTAAATCTGCAAATGCTGTCCGCCAGCACCACCTCATAATTGTTACCGATATGAGGCTTACCTGAGGTATAAGCAATAGCGGTTGTAAGGTAGTATTTACCTTTGTTTTCCATTTTATATCTCCTTTCTGAAATTGTGGGGTGACGGGTAAGAATCTAAATTAAAACTTGGGAAAAGAAAAGCCCGTCTTCCCCCACATTATTATGTGCTTAGAAGACGAGCATACACCCGTGTTACCACTTCTATTCATCCGATTCTCGCAAACCGGACCTCATCGGGTCAGTAACCCTGTCCGCTATAACAGGCGGAACCTGTCGCAATCTTACCGAAATGTTTAGGGGACTGAAACAGGTGCCGCCTGCGGAACCTGTCGCAATCTTACCTCACGGTTCGGTGCGCCGCTCAGGAGCCATGTTCCACAACTCTTGCCCCATTCCTCTCAGCAGGTGCGAATACAAAGTAATCCGCCGGAATGTTCTCTGTAGAGTGTCGATGCTGTGTACTCTCTCCATCATCGCATTTCTTATTATTTGTAAAATCATAACATAAAATCAACTTTGCGTCAACCACGACCCACAAAGAACAATTGAACCAGAACAATTGAACATTTCCGAGTTTGAGTCCCTATTAACCATTTTACCCATAACTCCGGTATCTATAGCAAAAAATCAACAAATCAGATTCACTATTTGACCAAAAATGGATTCTAAAATTGCAATTATTTTGTATAGATACCCATTTCGCTTTAAAATACGATAAATTATCTTATTTTAGTACCAAAAAGGATTCCAAATCCGTAATTTTTCTCTATAGATACTCCTGACTTAATATTTCACGTGTCATAGGAATACAATTCCCTGTCTATTGGACAAATAATTCTATGAATTAACATATAGCAACTTGTCTCAAAATTGGAGAACTCAAAACTGCCGGATTCTCAAAAGAATCCGGCAGACACCGTATCATCCAACCAATCATTTGCCACCTTTACACCACCAACGCCGCTGACCCGTACGCCTTAATAGGATTACCATTCTCGTCAAACTCCGTGGTATAACGCACGTGGAAAGGCACTCTGCCCACTGTCAAAGGCATAATTGCTTCCAGCGACTCCTCTCCTTCAGCAATTCTGCGATGCCAGTCTCTATACTCATCTGCCACCTCCGGGGGGAATACTCCCATCTCGATGGCACTTTCCGGGTAATTGGTCAAAAGTGCAGGCAATCCTAAATCTCTCATGCAACGGAAGCAGGGACGCATCTCTTTTGTCGCAACGGTATACTCCCAGAAATAAATATTAACCTGTTCACTGGCCATTTTAAACCGCTTCTCACTGTCTTCGATAGCTGCATATCGATTCTTCTCTGCTGTCACATTGCGAATCATGGCATAAAACAGATAACTATGGTCACTCTTGCCAATCATACGAACACTGGAGCGAATACAGATTCTCTCATCTCCACAACACGCCGAAGAAAGATTTCTCCATGTCTCGCACTCCTCCTCATCCATAGATACAATTGCCCTTTCCAGCATATCGATATACATCTTCTTATTAGACTCGTCAAACACCTTCAAAAATTCTGAACTGATTAAGTCCTTCTCAGACTGATTCATGCAGATTTCCTGCAAATATTTTTGATTTACACGAAGTATTTCCACCTCTCCGTCACAATAATCAAAAATGGCTGCACCACCCACATAATTGCTGAAAATCAATGTCTCCTGAGATTGGGGATCCCAGAAATCGCAGGCATTCAAGGTGTCAATCAAACGCATCTGGGGAACCGTTGCTCCCACTTTGTCATTGCTGATTTTTGCCTCGTATTCTGCTTCAGGCAGAGGCTTTGAATACAGATAACCCTGTATGTAATCACAGCCAATGCTTCGCAAAAAGTCCGCCTGCTTAATAGTTTCCACTCCCTCTGCAATCACAGGAATGCCCAGCCACTTTGCCATGCGGACAACAGCACTGACAATGGTACCGCCTTTATTACTCTCAGACTCTGCCTCCAAAAACAGCATATCCAGCTTAATAATATCCAGTTCAATATCCTTTAATACATTCAAAGAAGAATATCCGCTTCCAAAATCATCCATCTCCACCAGATAACCACAATCATGAAGCTGCCTAATAATTTCATTGATGCGCCGGCTGCTTCCCATCGCTGCCGATTCGGTAATTTCCACCCGCAAATACTTACTTTCTACTTTGTAGCGCTTTCTGATTTCCTCCAACTGTTCTACAAAGTCCGGCTGATAAATATCATGTCTGGAAAAATTAATGGATATAGGTACAAGATGAACACTGTTGTCACTGCATTTGCGGATAAAACGGCACACCTGTTTAAACACATAAAAATCCAGCTTGGTAATAAAACCTGTATTTTCAAAAATAGGTATAAAGACTCCCGGTGAAATCAATCCCTTCTCAGGATGTTTCCAACGGACCAGTGCTTCTGCACCCACCAACATACCGGTACTATGATTATACTGAGGCTGATAATATACCACAAACTGTTCTGAAACAAGTGCCGTCTCCATCATGCCGATAATTTCCTGCTCACTAAGCATCTCTTTGCGAAGCGTCTCGGTATAATAATTATACTTCTGTATATAACTGCCCTTTATACTGCTTTGTGCCAATACAGCCCTGTCAATCATGGCATCAACTGTAAGCGTTTCATCCGTAGTAACAAAAATACCCACATTACAACTCACCGCAAAAGCCACATTATAATCCCCGATTGCCTTTAGCAAAATTTCTATACGTTCTTCCAGCTCACTACCGACGGTCTTGGTAAATATGATAAAGCAATCCGCATTGGTTCTTGCAAAAACATCTCCATCCTTGGCCTTCTGATGAATGGTTTCTGCAATATATCGAAGAAGTTTGTTTCCCTCCTCCACACCAAATATATCATTAATTGCCTTGAACCGAATCACATCGAAGCACACCAAGGCATATTCTCCGGCCTTCACAGCCGCTTCATCCGCCTGCACCGTAAGCTCCACCTGCTTTGCAAAACCCTTAATATTCAGAATACCTGTCAATTCATCATATTCCGTCATCTTCATATAACGGTCATTGCCCTGCAATTCCTTGTCAATATCCGTAAGAACAAGGTTCACCATCTCTCCCGGAACCGGACATACCATGCCCACACGATACCATTTCCACTGACCAGTGCTATCCTTCAGATTACACTCTGTAAAACATGCCTGCGGCGATTCCGAAGTCGCAACCTCATGCAAAATGCGCTCATAATTGTCAACGGTCTCCCGTTCCGCAAGACCCGCTTCTATCCAGACTTGTCCCATTGGACGGTCATCAAATTGCGCCTCAAAATACTCCATCATGTTCGCCGGATAATGATATTTTCCACTTTTAATGTTATATGTGACAAGAATACTATTGTTCTTCATCCATAAAACCTCCTATCGGTCCTTTACCAGATGCCTTTGCAGCCTTCCTATTATGTCACTTTTCACGAATCCTAGTTATTTTTATTATAAACAAACCATCCTTAAGATACAACTCTCATTTTCTTAAAATTATCTTCTTTTCATTTTCTTCCTATCGTTACAGTTTGTTCTACCACATCTTTCATGCTATAATGAAAACAATTTCTTATCTTGCAACATTTCAAAATGTACATGGAGGATTCGAATATGTATGAATGTCCTAATTGTAATGGAAATTTAAAATTTGATATTATTAGTCAGAAATTATATTGCGCCCATTGCAACGGCACCATGGACCCCTATTTGTATCAGAAAGAAAAGGATGCTTTGGAGAGTCCCTTTTATACGATGTCGAATGCGATGTAAAAGCCGAATACAACGACTTTTATTTTGACGCCTCCTCCTCTTTCAGCGACAGTCTGAGCAACGATTTGGAACCTTTTGATTTAAAACAAAAGAAACCCTTTCATCCCGCATTTTTAAGTGGTTTCTATGCAGACTGCAATGACGTGAAAAAAGATTGGTATCGGGAAGATGCCGAAGATGCTATCAAAAAAGACCTAAAGACTCAAATTGAAGCGCTCTCCCCTTTTACTACCTATCATTGTGCAGAACATATAGAAGAATATCCTTTGGAAGAAACATTGAAGCCTGAGCAGGTAGAGGAGGAACTCGTCCTGCTGCCGGTATGGTTTCTCGCCTACCGCAAAAAAGACCGCGTAGCCTACGCCGTTGTAAACGGTCAGACCGGTAAAGTAGCGGCAGACCTTCCTATAGATTTAAAGAAATTTGCCATAAGCACTCTCCTATGGTCCATACCAATTATTCTACTGTTAAATCTGTTTTTGGTGCTGACACCAACCAAACTTTTACTGACTACCATGTTCCTTACTATTATTTTTTCATTACTGGCAGACAAGTTAGGAACAGATGTATTAATCCGGCTCCTGACTACTATTTCTATGGGTGTACTATTTTTTGCTTATTGATGATAGGGCTGACTATTTTGGATTTACTGAAATTTCAAAATTTACTTACGACCCGTAAGCTTCCTCAACTCAATAAGAGAGGAGGCGAAGACTATGCGTAAATTACCTTTATTAGCTGTATTGCTGCTCCCTTGGCTTATCGTTGTGGGTATATTTTGTAATGGCTTATCGGCTCATGGAGCGGAAGAAGCTGCCTATCGTATCGTGCTGGAGGACGATGCCGACCTTTTGGATAAAGAAGACAAAACTGAGCTCATACAATACATGAAGCAAATTCAAAGCTATGGTCATGTAGCCTTTAAGAGCATTAAAGAAAACCCTGATACCACGGAAGAATTTGCCCGCCAATACTATCAGGAGCAATTTGGCACAGAAAGCGGGATTGTCTTTATAATTGACATGCAAAATCTATATCTCCAATGCCCTGTTGGGACTGGTTTTATCCATGTTGCTTCATTTTGTCCTGATTATATGCAGTTCCCGTATTCGCCAAATCAGGTCTCGCAATTTATTGAAACATATAGACCACAGTTTCCAATTCACCTCCGAACCTACTGTCAACTATACCCATAATCGCCCTGTTTACAATGGTAGCGATTACGGAGGATATGACGGCTACCAATATAGAAGTGGTAGCAGCGGAGGTCGTAGTGGCGGTGGAGGCTTTAGTGGTGGTTCAGGCGGCGGAAGTCGAAGCTCCGGTTCCAGAAGCGGCTCCGGTGGCGGACATCGATTTTAATAGTGAGGTATCTTATGAGAAACTACCTAAAACACGTGCTCCCCATACTGTTACTTTCCTTATGTTTAATGGGATGCAACCAAACTATTACAGAACCTTCTGAGAAGAGCGAAACAGATACAACCCTTGAATCGCCATCACCTATCGATGAAAAAACTCAGGAAGTTCCCACAACAGCCGTTTCCCCTTTATCGACTCTGGAATCCCAACAAGCCCTCTCCTCCATGGAATTTGTTGCCGGCATGGGCACAGGTTGGAATCTGGGCAACAGTTTTGATCCGGTGGACTGCACATGGTTAAGCAATGAAATGGATTATGAGACCGCTTGGGGTAATCCACAAGTCACCCGGGAACTGATTCACTATATCAAAGAACAAGGCTTTGACACCATCCGTATTCCGGTCACCTGGACCAATCATGTAGGGGCAGCTCCCAATTATGCCATCAGCCCTTCTTGGCTTAACCGCATACAAGAGGTGGTAGATTGGTGCATGGAAGAAGATTTATATGTAATTCTGAACATTCATCATGAAAGTGGCTGGCTCACCAAGGCCTCCACCGACTACGAAGGTACTATGACCAAGTACAGAGCCATCTGGACTCAGATTGCCGAACGCTTTGGCGACTATCCTGACAAGCTTCTATTTGAGTCCATGAACGAAATCTGTTTTGATGATTTGGGCACCGAACAGGGCTGTGAACTAATGAACCGCATGAACAATGAATTTACAGAATTGCTTCGACGCTCCGGTGGCAACAATCCTAACCGATACCTGATACTTGCAGGCTACTGGACGGACATCGACCGCACCTGCGAAGGCATTGTAATACCCGACGATGACAAAGTCATCTTATCCGTCCACTACTACTCCCCCTCCGACTTCGCCATTGCTGAAGCCGGCACAAGCTGGGGATACCGCTCAACCTGGGGCACCGAAGAAGACTTTGCCTACATGGAAGAACAATTCCAAAAGCTCCAAACCACCTTCCTCGCCCAAGGCGTTCCCGTCATCATGGGCGAATACGGATGCATCATCAAAGACAAAGACCCCGAAAGCCGAATCCTCTACCTATCCTCTATCGCCAACTACTGCCGTCAGTACGGCATCTGCCCCATCTTCTGGGACAATGGCGAAGAAATCGACCGCGCCAACCTGTACTGGCGCACAGAAGGCCTTTCGGAGAAACTGACGCAATAAGTCCCCACACTTCGAAAGGGGCACCGACGGTTTACAACCGCCGATGCCCCTTTTCACATCTCCCCGCTCAATGTTTTTCGTGACTCAAGCCCCCTCATTTGCTTGTGTCCCGTTCTCAAATGTCTCCCCTTCAGACATCTGAATTACTTCCGTTTCGTGGTGTCAGCTTCATCTGACAACTTTATTATATGCAACTCACCGTTAAGTCTCAATGCAAAAAAACGCATAATAAACGCTTTAACGTGCAAATTTACTTATCCTGGCCTTTGTAGTCTGTAGTAAGCTTTGAATACTCACCCCTTCTGTCATAGGAATCCATAAGATAACTGTCATCCGTCAGAACACAATCAATTTCCAAATCATCTTCTTTATAGCGGCTACGTTTGCGAAGATCCTCCCCGGTCTTTTTGCGCCCGGAATCCAAAGTGTTTTTTCCGGTGAAATTACCGGTTGCCCTGCCACCAAATCTGCCTCCGAAACGTTTGGTCAATTGTCCTCCCATATCCCGCAGACGGATACGGATTTTCTCGGCCAGATTCTCTTTCGTCTTGCCGGTGTCGGATGTGGTAGTAAAATAGGGATTCTCCATATATTTTGTATCCTGCTGCACAGCCGATGCAGCTGCCGCAACTGCCGGATGATGAACATCTGCCTGTTGCAGAGTTGGATTGTCCTCCGAAGCCACCGACTCGGTAGTAAGTGTTGTAGTCTGAGAAGTAGTGCTTTCCTGCCCGCTTCCTCCTCCGTTCCACAGACCACCAAAGAAACTAAACCCCTTGGAAATAACATTCTTTAAGGTATCCATAATCGTCATTTCCGGCGTACTCCGGGTAGTCTCCTGCTTTACCTCCGATAATGCAAAGGAAGACGCACGCATACCGCCCGTCTTCTCATTTTCCGTATGATGTTCATGCATGCAGCCCGTTACCTGATGGGAGCTGCTATGATTGTCAAGCCCTGAATTACCAATTCCTCCAACTTGCATATCCAAACTCCATTCCTGTTACGTAAAATCCACATTTGCCGGTTCGTTCGGCACATACCAGACTCCATCTTACGTAGTATGCTTACATTTTCTCCATAAATTTACAAACATTTTCACTGATATCATCTTTAAACACTGCCGAGCCTGCCACTATTACATTTGCACCCGCAGCAATTGCTGTCTCCACATTATCAAGATTGATTCCACCGTCCACCTCAATATTGATATTCAGCCCCTTCTCCTCTGCCATGCGGCGAATCTCAGTCACCTTGCCGATACACTCCGGAATCAGCTTCTGCCCTCCAAATCCGGGCTCCACCGTCATAACAAGCACCATATCCACCAACGGAAGATACTTCTCTACCACTGATGCAGGAGTCTTAGGCTTGATGGTAATACCCACTTTTTTGTCCAATGCGCGAATCTGCGCAATAACAGCTTCTACATCCTCTGTGGCTTCCACATGGAAATTAATCAAATCTGCCCCACTCTTGGCAAAATCCTCTATATAACGTTCCGGCTGTTCAATCATCAGGTGTACATCAAAAAACATGTCCGTACCCTTACGAATGGAATCGATTACGGGCATTCCATATGAAATAGAAGGCACAAAAAAACCATCCATCACATCGATATGCAACCACTCAACACCTGCTTCCTGCACTGCCTTAATATCCTCGCCCAGTTTCCAGAAATCAGCTGACAAAATTGATGGTGACAAAATATTCACGATAAATTTCCTCTTTTATCTTTCCTACACATATTGACAAATAAAAATGCTCATAAGTACACCCGGACTCACGGAAGTAACAGCAACCTTCTCCGCAAGCACGGGTATATTATTTACGCCATATATTCTTTTACAGATTTGTAAACACCCTTGGCATCCAAACCATACTTCTCAATCAGCGCAACCGCAGAACCGGACTCACCGAATACATCGTACATGCCAATCTTCTTAACAGGAGTGGGCAGTTTCTCGCACAAGCAATCACAAACTGCACTTCCAAGACCGCCAATAACAGAATGCTCTTCCACTGTCACAACCTTACCGGTCTTCTTGGCACTGTTAATGATAATCTCCTCATCCAGAGGCTTGATGGTACAAATATTGATTACCTCTGCATTGATACCGTCTGCCGCCAACATCTCGGCTGCACCCAATGCAGAATCCACACAAATACCGGATGCCACGATGGTCACATCTGTACCCTCGCGCACTACAGTACCCTTGCCGATTTCAAATTTATAATCAGGTCTGTCGTTAATTACAGGCACAGGCGCACGTCCGAAACGAATATACACAGGACCCTCGTGCTCCAAAGCGGCACGCACACAAGCCTTTGCTTCCACCTCATCAGAGGGACACATTACTACCATGCCGGGAATCGTTCTCATCAGTGCAATATCCTCATTACACTGGTGGCTGGCACCGTCCTCACCTACCGAAATACCTGCATGAGTCGCTCCAATTTTTACATTCAGGTGAGGGTAACCGATAGAGTTACGCACCTGCTCAAATGCACGTCCTGCCGCAAACATAGCGAAAGAACTTACAAAAGGAATCATTCCTGACAGGGACAGACCTGCTGCCACGCCCATCATATTAGCCTCTGCGATACCGCAGTCAATATGTCTGTGGGGATAAGCCTTGCGGAAAATATTGGTCTTGGTAGCAGCTGCCAGATCCGCATCCAATACTACCAGCTGAGGGAATTCCTCCGCCAACTCCTTCAATGCGTTACCGTAACCCTCTCTGGTTGCAACCTTTTTAACTGTATTGTCTGCCATTATGCCTCTACCTCCTTCGCCAGCTCCTGCTCTATTCTTTCGAGGTCTGCCATAGCAATTGCAAACTCCTCGTCATTGGGTGCCTTGCCGTGCCAATCCACATTGTTCTCCATGAAGGAAACACCCTTTCCCTTCAAGCTGCGAAGCACGATACAGGTAGGCATGCCCTTGGTGGTCTTTGCTTCTGCAAAAGCAGCACGAAGTGCATCAAAATCATGAGCGTCCACATTGATTACATGGAAGTTGAACGCTTTAAACTTCTCATCGATGGGATAAGGAGAACAAACTTCATCAACGGCACCGTCAATCTGAAGATTGTTGTTATCCACGATAACACAAAGGTTGTCCAGCTTACGGAAGCCGGCAAACATGGCAGCCTCCCAAACCTGACCTTCCTGAATCTCACCATCACCAAGTAAGGTATATACACGATATTCTTTATTCTGCAGCTTTGCGCCCAGAGCCATGCCCGTTGCTGCGGAGATTCCCTGACCAAGGGAACCGGAAGCCATATCAACACCGGGAATATGGGTGTTGGGATGTCCCTGCAAATAAGAACCCAGCTTTCTCAAAGTAGTCAGGTCTTCTACCGGAAAGAAGCCTCTGTGAGCCAGTGCAGAATAAAGACCGGGAGCTGTGTGTCCTTTGGACAAAACGAAACGGTCTCTGTCCTCCATATCCGGGTTCTCTGGGTCAATGTTCATCTCCTCAAAATAAAGATAGGTAAACACCTCCGTTGCGGACAAAGATCCGCCGGGATGACCTGCTTTTGCACTGTGCACACCTGCAATAATTCCCTTGCGGACATCATTGGCGTGCTTCTTTAATTCCAAATTCGTCATGTCTTCCTCCGTTTCTGAACTCTGCTACAGAGTCAGTCTTCTTTTAAGCATACAGATATATCATAACACGAAAAGCATAGTTCGTCCACGCAGAATTTGATAAATTTCCACGTTTTTACATGTTTTTAAGTGTTTTAATATGCGCAACCGGCATTTTCAGATTTGCACAGGCATACAATAGGACGATATCAATCTGATTCGGAAGTGAATGATTGTGAAAAAACGTCTCTCTATTTCCCCGCGGCAATTGCTGCTTTATGCTATTATTTTTATCGTTTTTGCAGTTTTAATACTCTCTCTCTTTCAATACCGCAAAGACGAGAAACAATTTACCCATTTGACCCATGAACTTTTCGTGGAAGAAATGACAGGAAATACCCTGAATATGCATTATACTCTTGCCAATCCGGAGAATTTTGGCATTCATGAATACGAACCGGTACTTCCCACATACAATCCGGATGGGCGTGCCGCTTCTGACAAAGCCATCGACACTACTCTGGCAGAACTGTCGGATATACGCCCGGATAAGCTTTCTGAAAATGACGCTTATACCTATGAGCTTTTGACACGGTCATTGCAAAATTCCAAGAAATTAAACAACTATACCCTCTACCAGATGCCTCTTGCCCCCTCCTCCGGAATGCAGTCCCAGCTACCTATCCTGTTGGCTGACTACACTTTCCGCACAGCAGAAGATGTGGAGGATTATCTGGCACTGCTGGACCAGACAGATGAGTATTTTACCTCACTATTGGCATTTGAACAGGAAAAGCTGGCATCAGGGCTTTCCATGTCCTCCTACTCCCTGCAACAAACCAGGAAACAATGTGACACTATTGTCACCAAAGAAGCTCTACAGGAAGGAACTCATTTCCTCCAGACGACCTTTCAGGAGCGGGTGACAGCTCTGCAAAACAGTGGCGTTATTACCGAAGCGGCTGCCTCACAATATCTTGCAGAAAATGACAGACTACTGCTGGAGGTAGTACAACCCGCCTATGAAGCCTTAGCCGACGGATTGTTCCTTATGGAAGATGAAACAGGCATTCCCTCCTTCCCCACAGGATTAGCTTCCAAGCCTCAGGGACAGGAATATTATCAGTATCTTCTCATCTCAGAGACCGGCTCCTACCGCCCTGTAGAAGAGGTCAAGACTTTGCTGGAGGAAACCATACAAAAAGAATATAACCAAATAATCAAACTGGCCACCGAACACCCTGAACTGAGTATGCTGGTAGAAGCTCAGACCTACACGGATTTGCCTTGTGACGATGCCACCACCATGTTGGAGGACCTGCAAAATCGCATGCAGGAAGACTTTCCCGGTCTTCCGGACACTTCTTCATCCTCTGCAACAACTACAGATACTTCTGCTAATGCCTCATCCCTTCCCGACGTATCTGTCAAAGCGGTGTCTCCCTCCCTACAGGAATACTGTGCTCCG
This sequence comes from uncultured Acetatifactor sp., assembly GCA_964403595.1. Taxonomy (GTDB): domain Bacteria; phylum Bacillota; class Clostridia; order Lachnospirales; family Lachnospiraceae; genus Acetatifactor. The sequence continues at coordinate 20,391 of CAYOGM010000019.1, forward strand.
GCCTTTTACCTGACCGCCCCTTTGGACGATACTGACAACAATGTCATTTACATAAATGAAAAAAATCCTCTATGCGATTTGGAGCTCTATACTACTCTGGCTCATGAAGGATATCCCGGACATTTATATCAAACCGTATTCAATAACCGGAATTTCATGGAGCAGAACGGCAATAAGGCAAGGGAGCTTCTCTGGTACGGCGGCTATCTGGAAGGCTGGGCCCTCTACGTGGAATTTTACGGCTATGATTATGCTACACAACTTCTGGAGGAAGCAGGGCGTAACGAGGATGCTCTGTGTGTGCAGCTGGAAAAACATAACCGAAGCCTTCTTTTATGTATTTACTCCACGCTGGATATTATGATTCACTATGAGAACGCTACCGTAGAAGATGTGGCAAACTTTCTTGAAAAATTTGGCATTAACAGCCCTGCTGCCGCGCGGGCAGTGTATTGCTACATCGCTGACGAACCCTGTAATTACCTGAAATATTATCTGGGTTATTTGGAGCTTTTGGAGTTAAAAGAGACTGCTGTGACCCTCTGGCAGGAAAATTATAGTGACTATGGCTTCCACTGCTTTTTGTTAGAGGCCGGCCCTTCTGATTTCACAGCACTTGCACAACGCCTGCAGAATACCTCGCCCCGAAAGAAATCACTGGTACAGACTGCTGTATCAGGTTGGTATTTTTATACTTGAATCCCCCTCTGAAAATGGTGTATCATTCAACTAAGCATTCATTACGAAAGAGGATTTTTTATGGAACAGTTATTATTTAGTTTAAACTCCACCATCCCGGTTTTCCTTGTAATGGTTCTGGGGTATTTTCTCAAACAAATCAGGATGGTGGATGATTCCTTTGTCAAAACCTTAAATAAATTCAATTATACGGTCACGCTGCCCTTTCTGGTGTTCAAGGATTTGTCCGGCTCTGACTTTTACAGCGTATGGGATACCCGCTATGTCCTTTACTGCTTTCTGGTTACCTTAGTGACCATCACTGTCATCTGGATATTTGCCGGACTGTTCTACCGGGATAAGTCCTGTCTGGGTGAATTTGTACAGGCTTCCTACCGAAGCAGTGCCGCTATCTTAGGCATTGCTTTTATCCAGAATATTTACGGCAACTCCGGTATGGCTCCCCTGATGATTGTTGGCACAGTACCCCTGTACAATGTGGCAGCAGTGCTGGTACTATCCTTCACAGGCCCCGATGCCCACGGTCTGGACAAAGCGTCTCTTAAAAAAGCCTTGAAGGGCATCCTTACCAATCCCATTCTGATTGGAATTGCGCTCGGTGTACTGGCATCCGTATGCAGACTGGATTTCCCTGTAATGATTGATAAGACCATCAATAATGTATCCGTGCTGGCATCACCGCTGGCTCTGATTGGTCTAGGTGCAGGCTTTGAAGGCCGCAAAGCGCTCAAACAGCTACTTCCCACCGCAGTTGTCTCCGCCTTAAAACTGATTATTCTGCCTGCGATTTTCCTGCCCCTTGCAATTCACTTAGGCTTTACCCATGAAAAACTGGTGGCAATCCTTGTCATGCTTGGCTCGCCTACTACTGCCAGCTGCTATATTATGGCCAAAAACATGGGGCATGAAGGCACCCTAACCTCCAGCACTGTGGTGGCAACCACCTTCTTAAGTTCCATCACCCTCACCGCATGGCTCTTTATCCTGCGGAGCATGGGGTTAATCTGACATAAATTTCTCCGGGCGCCATAAAATGAAATATATCCTTAAATTTTTATTGAGGCGCCCATGAATGTCTTTATTCACCTTTCCGAAATTATTATACCATTTCTAATCTTTTTTGTAGTAGGCTACGGAATTGTCTCCCACGTTAAGGTATACGAAAGCTTCCTGACCGGAGCCAAGGACGGCTTAAGAATCGCAATTGATATTGTTCCCACCCTGATTGGATTAATGATGGCAGTAGGGATTCTGCGTGCTTCGGGCTTTTTTGAACTGCTGGGGCAGATTCTTGCACCCATCACAGAAATTATAGGCCTTCCATCCCAGCTGGTTCCCCTTCTCATCGTGAAGCTTTTTTCCTCCTCAGCAGCAACCGGACTTGTACTGGATATTTTTAAGACAAATGGCCCGGATTCCTATGCCGGACTGGTAACCTCGCTGGTCATGAGCTGCACGGAAACTGTTTTCTACACCATGAGTGTCTATTTTCTGGCTGCCAAGGTCACCAAGACTCGCTATACCCTGACCGGCGCACTCCTTGCAACTCTTGCCGGAACCATCGCCAGTATCATACTTGCGGGATGGATGTAAAGAAATCGTCGCAAAAGCAGAAGGTTATACTTCTATGAATAACCTTCTGCCTAAAAATTCTTATATAATTACATATTTTTAATTCTAAACACGCCCTCGGTTCTTACACTTACAGTAGATAATAGCTGTCAGGGTACTGACGCAGGTAGCAAGAATCGCAGGCACAATAATAGCTGCCGGATTCACACTGCCGTACTGACTGCGATAAGCTATCATATTCACAGGTATAAGCTGCAGCGAAGAAATGTTTAATATCAAAAAGTCGCACATCTCCGGACTGGCTACACGTTCCGACTCCGAAGCGTTTTTTTTGCGTATCTCCAATCGTCCTGTTGCAGCTGCAGTCCGTTCATCATCCAGCTTTGCGAGCTCCTCCATTGCTTTCAACCCCGCCGGGGTACAAGCCCAGCCAAGCCCTAAAATATTGGCGATAATATTAGTGGCTATGTACTCTCTCGCAGGATGCGTCTTGGGAATCCGTGGAAACATAAAATCCAAAAAAGGACTGATTCCTTTGGTCATCCTTTGAATCAGTCCTGCTTCCTTGGCAATCTCCATCAGTCCCATCCACAGCGCTACAACGCCTGCCATGGTCAGACACAGAGAAATAGCCTCCCCCGCACTGTCCAGCGCCGCATTGGTCACCTGCTCCATGCGTCCTGTCAAAGACGCATAAAAGACCCCCAGCATAATCATAACTGCCCAGATATAATTCAGCATATCTGCTCCTTATAAAATCTTTTAGAATATCATATGCTTATTGTAAGGTTTTCTAACACTAACAAAGCGGAACACAGTCTCCTATGCTCCGCCTAAACTTTCTATCGTAATAAATTCTTTGGTAATAACTACTTTATGTATCATAAAATATTTATGCAAACTCCTGCATGATGTCGTGCACGCTCTCTAGCTTGGTGGCTCTGTACGCATTGGTTCCACAGAACAACAACGCATCATCCACATTGCCCTCTGCTGCATTCACAAGTGCATCGGTGATACAATAAGGAGTCTCCATGGGCTTACAGGTACTCACACACAAATGACATCTGCCATGGGGAATCTGTCCTTCCTTGGCACGTTTCAGAAAAGGATTCATAATGGCACGTCCGGGCATCCCTACAGGGCTCTTGGTCAAAGTAATATCGGCTTCTGTAGCATTGATATATGCCTGCTTGTATGCAGCCGGTGCATCACACTCGTAAGTAGTCACAAAACGGGTTGCAACCTGCACGCCGTCTGCGCCCAGTTCCATGGCATGCTCCGCATCCTCACGGGTATAAATACCGCCTGCTACCACAACCGGAATCTCCACTCCCCGCTCAGTCGCAACACCCTTTACATAAGCAATAATCTGACGAATTTCCTCGTCATAATCAAGCTCTCCGCTTAAATACTGTTCCAGCTGCTCCAAAGAAAAGCCCAGATGTCCGCCTGCCTTGGGTCCCTCAATCACCACCAAATCCGGCACTCTGTCAAACTTCTTTATCCAATATTTAAAAATAACCTGAGCAGACTTTACACTGGACACAATGGGTGCAATCTTGGTATTGCTTCCCTCTGCAAGTGCCGGAAGATTCATGGGAAGTCCTGCACCGGAAATTATCAAATCCACACCTGCCTGCACCGCTGCCTTGACATAATCATCATAGTTGCGGGTAGCCACCATGATGTTGACACCCACAATACCACCCTTAGCCAGCTCTCTTGCCTTACTAATCTCTGTAGCAATAGCCTTCAAATTGGTTCCAATAGGGTCTGCATCAAACGTAGGCTCCCGGAATCCAATCTGCGCGGTAGAGATAATACCAATACCGCCCTCTGCTGCCACAGCACCTGCCAACTTGTGCAAACTGATTCCTACACCCATACCACCCTGAATCACAGGGATAGACGCAGTCAGATTACCTATTTTCAACGGATTTAATTTCATGATGATTGTCCTCGATTCTTTGACTTTCAATTTATTTGATATTCAAAGTATATCACGATATTAGAATCTGTCAAGGTAAATATTAACACTTTTTGAAATATTTTTATTGCGTGACGTAGTTTCAATAACCACATCTCCGTAAGATGTTTGGGCAAATACTTTTTTATATTGTCTATGTCCGATACAAAGAAATCGCGAAGAGGCAATCGCACCAGCTAAAATTCCAAGCTGGGCAACTGCCTCCTTTTACTCTATATTAGGACATATTTATTGGTACGTTCCTACACCCATACTGATACAAGAGCTGTCCGCAGAATCAATTGCATAACCTGCATTGATTTTGACAGTTTCTCCATTGACATTTTCAGCCGGAATTTCAAAACTTACAGTGATTGCTTTCATGGTTTCTCCATTTCTGCGATTTTCAACCAGTTGCATTCTCTCAGTCATAACATCCGCATATTTTGCAAAAATCACTTTCATGGATTCATAAGTCTGACCTTCTCCATCAGCACGAATGCCTTTACAATAATAAGTATTCTTATAAGAAGAATCACTCTGTGCCGTAATTTGATTAAAGATAACTGTATCATCACTTGCCTGTACTGTTTCTTTTGAAGTATTTATTGCACTAATGGTAAAATACTTCGCATCACCTTTATATACTTCAACGAATATCGCACTATTTCCCATTACAATAGAGTCCGCATTGTAATCTACAGTTTCCGACTTATAGCCACCTGTATCCACTTTAAAGCTATACTCCACACCACTGTTCTGCAATGCAGTAATCACTTCTGCCAAACTCATGGTCTGATCATCCCGAAGAATGGTTTTATCAATCTGAATCAGACAATCCTCCAAATCTGCCTCCAACATTTCCGGCAGACATTCGAAGGTTTCTTCTACCGCCTCTTCACCGTTTCCGGCTCCCTGAGCATCCACTTTTTCCTGATTGCCTGCATTTTCTCCTGCTTCCAGATTCGCTACCTGCTCTTCAATAAGTGCCTCCAATTCTGCATCCGACATGGTCGCCAAATCCGCCTCTGTAAGCTGCGTTTTCCCAGCGGAACCGCAGGCACACAGCATGGTAACCAATGCGCTCATTAATAATAATACTTTTGCTTTTTTCATGATCTTCCTCCCAACATACAAAATTACTTTAATAGTCTACGCCCCCCCGTACTTTTGTCAACTTTTTTTCGTTTGTATGGGTTTATGATTTCATGAATATAAATTATCGCTCTCAACAATTAGAAAAGCTCTCTTAAATCAACCCTGCAAAACCCTGTATTGCCACCACCGTCATAATCCCTGCCACCACAATAGACAGACTGCTCATAGCACCTTCTATTTCGCCAAGCTCCATGGCCTTAGCCGTGCCAAGCGCATGAGCAGAAGTTCCGATAGCAAGCCCTTTGGCAATAGGCTCCTGAATGCGAAACAGCTTACAGAGACTCTCTGCTGCCACATTTCCGAATATTCCTGTAATACTCACTGACACTACTGTCAGCCCCATGATACCGCCCTGCTTTTCCGACATACCAAGGGCAATTGCTGTGGTGATGGACTTAGGCAGAAGTGTCACATATTGTGTATGCGTCAACCCAAAAGCCAGACTCATCAGGAAAATACTAACCATAGCCGTGAGAACTCCTGCTCCGATTCCAACAAAAATCGCAGCAGGATATTTTTTCAAAAGCTCCAGTCTGCGATAAAGAGGAATGGCAAGGCTTACTGTGGCAGGTGTTAGGAAATACTGTATATACCCTGCCCCCTTTGCATAAGCCTCATAATCTACCTTGAATACCAACAAAAATCCCACGATTAAAAGCACTCCAATCAGCAAGGGATTGGCCAGCACAAAATTTGTCTTTTTCTTTACCCACGCACCGATTTCATAACAGACAAGAGTTATCACCACACCAAAGAAGGCTGAGTTTATCAACATTTCATTCATGCTTTACTTTCCTCCTTGCCCTTCCTGCGGATGATTCCCTGAGACACCCTGCCCGTCACCACCATAATCAAAATCGTAGACACTACAGAAATCACGCACAAAGGAACCAACATCTGTTTCATAACTTCCACACTGGTCATAATAGAAACCGTAGGCGGAACAAAAAGAATGGGCATAATCTCCACCAGGAAATCTGCCGCATCTTCCACCTTACTCAAGGGTATTATCTTTGTTATCAATCCTATCAGCATCAACACCAGTCCATAAACACTGGCTGCAACAGGGAGAGGAATCAAATATTCCATCACCTCTGCCAAAAATGACACTGCCATAATAACTGACAGTTGTTTCATAAATTTCATAGCTATCTCCATTTCTGCTACATCTGGTGTCTTACTACACCATACTCATCATCCATCCTGAAATAAGCGCATTCCCGCTGGCTTCCAGTGAGAAATCGATACATTTCGTCCTCATCCAGATTCACCATACAACAATAGCACTCATAGTCTTCATCATACACATAATTGACACACATGTCACATGCGCTCATAATCTGACACCCTTCTCACCTTTTCCTAACCATCAAATCCCTAGTTTTCTTAGTTGAAGCTTTCTTAGTTGAAGCTTTCTTAGTCGTAGTTTTCATAGTCGCAACCTTCTAAGCCACAAGCGCGCCTTACATCTCTAGCTATCTCCATGCAGATAGGCATAAATTTCACGCTTGCCCACACCTCTGTCCTTGGCTACCTGCTTCATAGCCGACTTATTATCCATCCCCTGACTTTCATAATAAGTCATGTGTTCCTCAATGCTCATGTTCTCCCATGAACTGATTTCCTCCTGACGCTTCTCTTCAAAGCTCTTACCCTCCAACACCAGCACATACTCTCCTCTGGGCTCTTCCTTCTCATAGTAAGCGAGGGCATCCTCCAAAGTAGTGGGTAAAACGGTTTCAAAACGCTTCGTCAGTTCCCTACACAGAGTAATTCTGCGCTGTCCCAGCACCTCATAAAGCTCCTCCAGAGTACGCACCAGATGATGAGGTGCTTCATACAGAATCATGGTCCGGGTTTCTTCCTTCAAATCCTGCAACACCATCTTCTTTTCTTTTTTGTCAGCAGGAAGAAAACCCTCAAAGCAAAATCTTCTGGTTGAAAGACCTGACAGGGTCAGTGCCGTAATACATGCCGCTGCTCCCGGCAAGGATGTCACAGGAACACCATTCTCATGACACATCTGTACCAGAATCTCTCCGGGATCAGAGATTGCCGGCGTTCCCGCATCGGTAATCAAGGCAATATCCTGACCGTTTAAGAGCTGCCCCACCAACTGTCTGGCTTTCTCTACCTTATTGTATTCATGGTAGCTGGTCATAGGCGTATGTATCTCAAAATGATTGAGCAATTTAATGCTGTTGCGTGTATCCTCAGCAGCAATCACATCCACACTGCGCAATGTTTCTACGACCCGGGGAGTCATATCTCCCAGATTACCAATGGGCGTTGCACACAAATATAAGGTTCCTGCCATCTTGATTACCTCCTAATAACCATACACGTCCCTGATTTCAGGCATATATACCCCCGGTGACTCAAAAATAATAAGGGGCTTTTCCACCGTCATGCGGGGCTTTCCGCCTCGCACCGCCTCCACCAGCACCATATTAGGTTCCTTATCTACATAAGGATATACAAGCTGCATACGTTTCGGCTCCAATTTGTATTGTGACAAAGTTGTCATAATCTCTGCCAGTCGGAAGGGTCTATGAACCATATAAAAATGTCCACCTGGCTTCAAAAGCTTCGCTACAGCTCGAATTACATCCTCCAGCGTACACAATACCTCATGGCGTGCAATTGCCTTGGGGGCATCCGGGTTCGTCAAACCATGCTGTCCTATCATATAAGGCGGATTACAGGTAATACAGTCAAAGGAAGCCGACTTAAAAATCTTGTCCGCTTCCTTGACATCTCCTGTCACAATATCAATTCTATCTGTTAATCTGTTCATAGTCACGCTTCTGCGGGCCATGTCAGCACTTTCCTCCTGAATCTCCAGCCCGGTCAGATGCTCACAGCCGTACTTTGCAGACATCAACAAAGGTATTATCCCCGTGCCGGTTCCAATGTCCAGAAGAACATCTTTCTGCTGCGCATGAGCAAATCCTGTCAAAAGCACTGCATCCATTCCGAAGCAAAATTTTTCAGGATTCTGGATAATATGGTAGCCGTTGCGCTGCAAATCATCAATTCTCTCCCCTTGTTTCAGTTGCACTTCCTGCATTTCCATTCTGCTCGGGTTTCCTTCCTGAACGGTTATTTCTTCTGTCTCTTCTAAAATGACGCTCGCCGGAGCGACTGTCATTACGGTTGTCACCATTTTCCCGATTACGATTCTCGCCACCATCACGATTACGGTTATCATTACGGTTCTCGCCGCCGTCACGATTACGATTATCATTGCGGTTCTGGCGGAAGTTTCTGCGTTCACCACGATTGTCTCTGCGCCCCTCAAAACGATTTTCAGAGGAACCGTCCCCGCTGTTTTCACCGTTATCATTGTTATGGTCTCTGCGATTATCATTTCGATTATTATTATGACGACGATTCTCTCTCTGACCATCATTGGATTTGTCAAATCTGTTATTCTCCGGCTTACTGTTCTCCTTTTCCTCTGCCTTATTCTCAGACAATTCCACGCTCTCTAAACGCTCAAGCTCCTGCAGCTCCTCTGACGAAAGCTCCATGCGCTCCTTCTTGGTATGCTTTCTCTTGAAATGAAGCTGGCTAACCTCGTACTCACGAATCTCCTTGGTGTCACCCTCTTCCACCACAACCTTTACCAGCTGTCTAAGGACATTTACGCTCTGCACTTCACCCTTACTGCCATCCTCTGCAGTTACGAAATCACCTATATTGTGCAGATTGCGGTTGAGCTCCTCATAGGTCTCCTCCTCGTTCTTCAGACAGCACATCCAACGTCCACACACACCGGAAATTTTCG
>CAYOGM010000020.1:0-26016 GCA_964403595.1 uncultured Acetatifactor sp.
TGTATGTAGCCCAACAGTTGCAGAAGCTGGTTCCACAGGACAATTTATATCGAAGCAGGCCGGTTAAGATTCCTGTGCCGAAATTTGTAGTGTTCTATAATGGAACAACACCAATCCCGGAACGAAAGGAATGCTGCTTATCTGATTTATATGAAAAGCCCGTGGAGAAACCGGAGCTGGAGTTGGTGGTAACGGTGTACAACATCAATCCGGGCATGAATAAGGAACTGATGGAAGCCTGTACGCTTCTGAAGGAATATGTGCAGTTTACGGAGAAAATCCGTGAAAACCGTAAGACTATGGAGTTAAAGATTGCAGTCAATAAGGCTGTAGATGATTGTATCAAAGAAGGGATTCTGGAAGATTTTTTGCGAGAACAACGTGCGGAGGTGATTGCGGTGAGTATTTATGAATATGACCAGGAAATGCATATGCAGGTGGTGAAGGAAGAAAGCTGGGAGGATGGGCTGGCATTAGGTCAGAACAAAATGCTTTTACTCATCCAGCATATGCAGGACAATGGAGAAATGCATCTTATTAAGGAGCTTGATGATAAGGTTTTCTTACAACAAATGTATGACAAATACAATTTATAAAATACAACAGTTTCCATTATGGATGCAGAATGGCTTAGTATAAACCTATATCAACTTTGAAGGAGGGTCCTTTATGGAATACAAGTCTATTGATTACACTGATTGTCTTTTGAAAATTTTACATTGTGTGGCCGAGTCGGATACCCTTTATGGAAGTTCGTCAGAGGATGACTTGCCTAATGCAAGGCGTAATTTTAAGGACACTGTTTTTCGAATGCTTTTCCGCAAAAAAACAGCTCTTCTAAGCCTATACAATGCGGTAAATAAAACGAATTTCAGCCGATTAAGATTCCTGTGCCGAAATTTGTAGTGTTCTATAATGGAACAACTCCCATCCCGGAACGAAAGGAATACTGCTTATCTGATTTATATGAAAAGCCCGTGGAGAAGCCGGATTTAGAGCTGGTGGTAACGGTGTACAACATCAATCCGGGCATGAATAAGGAACTGATGGAAGCCTGTACGCTTCTGAAGGAATATGTGCAGTTTACGGAGAAAATCCGTGAAAACCGTAAGACTATGGAGTTAAAGATTGCAGTCAATAAGGCTGTAGATGATTGTATCAAAGAAGGGATTCTGGAAGATTTTTTGCGAGAACAACGCGCGGAGGTGATTGCAGTGAGTATTTATGAATATGACCAGGAAATGCATATGCAGGTGGTGAAGGAAGAGAGCTGGGAGGATGGACAAAACAAAATGCTTTTGCTTATTCAGTATATGCGAGATAATGATGAAATTTATCTTTTGGATAAACTTGAAGACAAGCATTTTTTACAACAAATGTATAAGAAATACAATTTATAGATGTTCGGATATACAGAAAAGTGGATGTAAAACCATAAAATCACGAGTTTACATCCACTATCAATTAGTATTTAAATCACTTTCTCACCATTAATCAACATTCGAAACTCCAGTCCAAGCTTCTCAGCAGCCTTTCTGCACAGAAGCATGCGTCCCAGGAAAATCTCAAAATAGTCCATCACACTACACATATCCAAGTCAACGGTAAGTCTCAGCTGGATATGAGACCCTTTCTCAATATCGATAACACTCTCTTTTACCGCATAATTCACACGGTCATGCTGGTCATAGGTGGCAAAATCCAGATTGCGCACACGTGTACTACGCACATCGCATTTATCTGCAAGAATGAGTGCTGCTGCCACAGGGTTCACAGGAAAAGCCGTGGACTCATCATGATTGCCAATAGCCGTAATGATGGTTGCAATATCCTCGGGATCTGCACCCATATTGTCCAGAATACGAAATGCCATAACTGCACCGGACTGGGCATGATCGATTCGGTTGATTACATTGCCAATATCGTGAAGATATCCTGCAATTTTGGCTAATTCTGCATCTCTCTCATCATAGCCCAGAGTCAACAGGATTCGACTGGCATCCTCCGCCACGCGGGTTACATGAGCAAAGCTGTGCTCTGTGTATCCTCTTGCAATCAAGGATTCATCTGCCTTTTGAATATAGGTCTTTACAATGTCACTATTTCGTACATCTTCAAATGTAATCTTCATCGTTTTCCTATCCCCTCAACTTCTGGATTGCTCTGTCCTCAATCAGACACTGTCCATGCTCCTCCAGCAAAAGTCGTTGATCGGGCTGAGCGCTGTAAAGCTTACCGAACTCCATAGCCTGAATACAGGCTCTGGAAAATCTTTCATAAGCCGCTCCACCCTTATTAATGTACAAATAATATCGTCCCTTCATCTCATAAAGCGCACTCTGCACCCGGAGCGTTGCAGGCAATACAGCTGCGTATCCCATTACATCCCCAATAGATTCAAATACAAAAATCGCCTGATCAGATTTCTTCGCCATCACTGGCTGTTTTACTTCTGAAGCATCCTCTACGGGTTGCTGTGCCTCCATATCGGAAGCTCCCGAATCAATCATGGCATCCAGCATCCCCAGTTGTTCCTTTGATTGGTGCAGCGTCTGCTGCATATCCTTAAGGCAATCCAAAAGCTGCTTGGCATGACCGCCCAATCCGTCACTCTCTGAAAAAGTCAAAAGAATACCCTGATCCTGAAGCACCATAATCTGTAAATCAAAAGCAAATTTAGGTGGTTTATAGCCCACCTCCACTGCGGCCTGCTCCAAAATCTCCTGAACAACCTGCTTCGCCTTGTCACTATGCATGACAAAATCCTTATAATCAATTTCATAAGCCTCCAGCTCTTCATTTGTCAGGAAGCACTTTACTGTTTTCTCATCTACTCTTTTTATTCTCATAATTTATCACATCCTATCCGTCTACTATAACATAAAATATGTTCTTCTGCAAACGGTTAGTTTTTGTATTAAAAATGTGTAAACTTTATGTAAACTTACTTAATTTGGTTGCTGAAAAATTCCTAAAATGTTACAATATATCAAATTATACCCCGAAATCACAAATGAGGTGACAATATGCGACTTGAAGAAGTAACCGCTGGCAGCAATGTCTCATTTTATGTTAAAATCGGAGATCAACAAATGACTTTTGAATCCACCATACTAGATGTAAATCCCAAAAAGCATTTGGTATTGGCAGAGGCAATCTTAAGAGACGGCAAAGTATTGGCTTTCAAAGGAAATGCCATCTCTGTGGATTTAGTCGTTGCTGTAACGGATGGCAAACCCTTCTATTTTGAAAATATAAACGTGGAACCCTTGCGTCTTCCTGACAATACCTTTGTTTATAATTTGACTTGTACCAAGGAGGGTCTCCCTTATAATCGCCGTGGAAGTTATCGTTGTTTTATCGGCAATCCTGTGTTTTTACGAAACAGCCGTGAGATGAAGGAGTACGCTGTAATTTTGCGTGATGTCAGCGTCACAGGATTTTCAGTTACATGCGATGCAACCACTGAATTAAATCTGTCTCCCAGCCAGATGGTACATGTTTTGCTGGAAGACCATCTGGAAGAAATAGACCAAAGCTTTACATTCCATCTCTATGGTCTGATGGTTCGTAAGCAGGAATTAGAAAACGGCAAGATTCTTTATGGCTTTAAGTTAAACGCTCCTGTTATTGGATTGGAAAACTATCTTACACAGAAGGAGCGTATTCAAATCAAGAAAACTCGAGGCATTGTTTAAGAGGATCCTAACCCCCATAGCATCTGACAGTCATGCTATGACCCTCCGTGCGGGCTGTGATATCTACTGGAAAGCCTTTAATAGAAATATCTTGAAATAACAGCTCTCCTGTATCCTCGCATATACCGAAGACTTTGTCATTTATCATAAGTGTCACTTTTCTGCAACTGGTATAGACCATTAGTGAATATCCACCATCAGCCTGTCTGCGAAAGCTTTTTGCACTGATATAGACGAAAGGCTCCTTACTCCACAAAGCTCTGCAACGATAATAAGTATCCGTGGGCAAGCCCGGACTTTCGAAAAGAACACTTCCCTTGACACAGCTGTCACTTTTTGAATTCTGAAGTGACTCAAGCTCCGCTTTCATGACAGTCGCACTGCCAAAGTCTTCACTAAATTCTTCCCCTCTCACATACAGTAGGAGACCTACTCTATCACAATATTTTTGCAGCACAACCCTCTCATCCCCGGACATGTCTATTCCTGAACCAAGAATTAAGACATTTGTTCCCATCTGTACCAGAATCCTTAGTTTCTGCATAATTCCCTCCCAAAAAATCTGCTCTCCTCCTAAGGAAATATTATGCACGTTCTCATAATAGACACATCTGGGAAGAAAGGGTTGTCCATTCAATAAATACCCTTTTCCCGGAATATGACAGACAGTACGAATAGCTATAAAACGGTCACAGACAAGCTCCCGGGCAATTAATGTTCCATCGGCTTTCCCTGTCCGGGTACCCAATAGCCGATATATTTCCAAATGATATAGATATGGCCTGTCTATCCCCTCCCACAAATGGGGTTGCACTATTTTCATGACACACTTGTCATCTTCGCCAAAAGGATACGTACAATAGAAAACCGGTTGTACACTCACCGCAGGACTTCCGGAAAGCTGTATATTTACGCTCTGTCCGGCAGATAATGCTCCCGCTTCCCAAAGGTATAGTTCAAAGCATCCTTTTCCTTCGCTGTCAGAACAAACAGGCAGAGCAATTTCTATTTCTGCTCTGCCATTTTCTACTTCAATTCTCACAATTTTTACATCAATTGGAAGCATATTCATCCTCCCACTACGCTTCAAGATTCTGTTTTTCTCTGATTTGACGCAGAGTAGCTGCATTTTCCTCCACCACTTGCTTCGTGAGTGGATAAAACTTCAGCATGACAAAAAATACTACAAGATAACAGATGGCAGGAACAAGTGTCGCCACTGCATAAAGACGATTTGCCACACTTTCCGTCTGCATCGGTGCGTCAGAAACATACCCGATGGCGGTCAAAGCAAAGCCTCCTACACCACCAGCCAATGCCTGTCCCAGCTTGCGGGCAAAGGAGTAAATGGCGTATACTGTACCATCCTCGCGCTTACCTGTAAGAAGCTCCTGATGATCAATGATATCTGTGATGAAAGCCCAGATAATAAGATTAAACAGTCCAACTCCCAAATTGGCAAGGAAAAACAGCACCATAAACACAATCATGCTCTTTGTCCGCACAAAAAACATTACCAGATACATAACTCCGGCAAACAACATTGCAGCCGCACCGGCTTCTCTTTTACCAAACTTAACTGCTATTTTGGAGACAAAGGGTGCTATCAAAAGAATTCCTGCCACACCAATAAAATTCAGTGCCGCAATTGCTTTGGCATTACGGAAATAATCCAAAAAAAGATAGTTATTCAAGGACTGCCCAATCAAAGTCGCCAAAAGAAGCACTAGTGCAGCTGCCACCAAGGAAAGCAGTGGTCTGCTTCGAACCAGACTTTTTATAAGGGCCACAGCAGACCCCTTTTCTTTTTTCTTAGAAGGAAAGGCAACTCTTTCCACACAGAATTTATAACACAATAAATAACAGATGATAGCGCACACACCAAAAACCGCTGCCATAACAAACATACGCATGGGATTAACAATCTGATTACCAACGGCATCCTCCTCAAAGACCAGAAGAGGACCTAAAGTACCAATAATAAGTGTTGCCAGATTGGCACCTACAGCGCGATAAGTGGACAGAGAAGCCCTGTCTCCGGCCTCCGGGCTAATCACCGAAGCCATGGAGCCATAAGGAATATTGATAGCGGTATAACAAAAGCTTCCCCACAAAAGGTATGTGATTACCACATAGGTCAGCTTAGCAGCATAGGACCAATCCTTCACAAAATAACCAAACATCAAAGTACTGGCTACTGCTACCGGCACACACATTCTTCTTATCCATGGGCGAAATCGTCCGTCTCTTGCCGGCTCCATATTATCCACAATACGCCCCATAGTCACATCCGTAAAAGCATCCACTACTCTCGCAGCCAGAAACAGTGCACCTACCACCGCACCACTGATTCCCAATACTTTAGTGTAAAACACCATCAAATAGCTGCTTGCAAATATAAAAGTAAAATCGTTGCCGAAATCACCAAACATATAGCCCAACTTATCTTTTATTCCAAAGGGTCGTTCTTCTCTCACTTATGCCACTTCCTTCTCTATTTTTCCAATTTTTGTTTATTCCAATTCTTCTAACCAATTGGCGTAATTAGTAGTGTAGTCTCTCACGATTTAATGGAAATATACATAGTTGAAAAAGGAGTCTGACTTTTGTACAATAAGAAAGACTTTGAGGAAGTTTATTATTGAAACGTTTGATATATAAAAATGCATGTTGCACTTACACGAGGAGCTTTATGAATATTACTTATTTGGGACATAGCGGATTTTTAATAAAATTTAAAGATTGTTATTGTATTTTTGATTATTATATAGGCGGCCTGCCTGCTTTGGAACACTCCAAGCCGGTGGTTGTTTTCGCCAGCCATTTTCATTCGGATCATTATAATCCCAGAATTTTTGAGCTGCTCGAAGCGCAAGGCATGAAACAAGTTTATGCAGTACTATCCAAAGATATTTCCCCAAAGCGATGGCCACAGGATATCCCTGTAACCAAGGTAACTTTTCATCAGACCTACGAACTGCCCTGCGGTATTACCATTCAGACTCTGTTGTCAACCGATAGTGGTGTGGCATATTTGTTAAAACATGACAATTATGTCATTTATCATGCAGGGGATCTAAATGACTGGAGCTTTGATGAAACTTCCGAATTTTATGACGAGAAGAAGAATCGTCAGATGACCGGAATGTATCGGCATGAAATTGATTTGTTAAAGGATTGGCTGGGAGAACAGGTAATAGATGTGGCCTTCCTGCCCTTAGACCCCAGACAGGGAAGCCTTGCAGATAAGGGTATGGCATATTTTTTGCAAAAAATCAAAACAAAAAAGGCTTATCCCATGCACTACTGGAATAAACCCGAAATCATTGACTGGTTTATAGAAAAATATCCGGACTATACACCCTACTTTGCCACCTTATCTATCTTGGGAAAGAGTCGGCTCAATATCAAGTAAAGCAAACCACCCAGCACACCACCGGCAAAATTCAGTATCACATCATCGATGTCCACAGAACGACCAATAAACAGCTGGCAAAATTCAATAAAAACGGGAAGCATTACCGATGCTGACATCACTTTCCACAAATAACGACACTTGCGCCATAAAAGAGGCAGTCCAAATCCCCAGGGTACAAACATCAATATATTTCCGGCAATATTTACAAATGTATTTTCCGAGCCGGAGGAATACTTTAGGTAGCTTCGAATCGTCTTAAAAGGTACAAAATTGACACCCACGCCGGTTCGCAACCGTTCCCATGCCTTTTCAGGTGTCTCCGACTTCATCCAACTGATTCCATTATCTTCAAATGTCAGGAAAAGAAGTCCAAACATAAACACAACGAACAAGCCCAGCACCAGTTCCCTGGCGGGGCTTCTGTATCTGCTTATTTTGCCAACCCATACAATTCTTGCAAGAATATAAATTGGCAGAAACGCAGCCATTATGCAGATAAGACTTGCAATATATCCTGACATAAGTGTTGCTATTTTACTCCTTCGCTCCATTGCAGTCTGTGAAGCTCACCCTCACGCTGCATGCTTGCAAATTCATTCTGACGTAGTGCCTCGTAGAGCACAATAGCGACGGAATTGGACAGATTCAGAGAACGTATCTCCGGAAGCATGGGAATACGAATACAATGCTCCTCATTTTCCACTAGAATCTCCTCGGGAATCCCCGCACTCTCCTTGCCAAACATGATAAAATCATTGGGGCCAAACTTCACATCCGAATAAGTATGCTTGGCTTTTGTGCTTGCCATCCACAGTTTTGCCCCGGGATGCTTTTTATATTCCTCCAAAAAGGTTGCGTAATTCATATAACGGTTTACATCAAGCTTCTCCCAGTAATCCATGCCTGCACGTTTGATTTCTTTTTCATTCAATCGAAAACCCAAAGGTTCAATCAAGTGCAGACTTGTGCCGGTTGCCACACAAGTCCGCCCAATATTTCCTGTATTTGCCGGTATCTCCGGCTGATATAAAACAATATGCATAGGTATTATTCCTTCTCTGCCATCTCAGCCCGCAACTTGTTTACAAATCTCTCCAGTCTGCCGATAGCAATCTTCAAATTATCCAGCGAATATGCATAAGAAATTCGCAAAAAGCCCTCTCCACTGTCACCAAAAGCCGTTCCGGGCACTGCCGCTACCTTCTCCTCCTCTAAGAATCTGGTCGCAAACTCATCACTGGTCATACCAAATTCCTTGATGCAGGGGAAAACGTAAAATGCGCCGTAGGGTTCAAAACACTCCAGCCCCATCTGACGAAATGCATTAATCAGGTATCTTCTGCGCTGATTGTAAGCCTCACGCATTACCTTCACATCTTCATCGCCGTTTTTCAAGGCATCCACTGCCGCATACTGACTGGTGGTAGGTGCACACATAATAGCAAATTGATGAATTTTAGTCATCTGCTCTAAAATCACTCTGGGACCACATGCATAGCCCAGTCTCCATCCGGTCATGGCATATGCCTTGGAAAATCCATTAATTACTATGGTTCTCTCCTGCATGCCCGGCAGACTTGCGATAGACACATGCTCACCCTTATATGTAAGCTCCGAGTAAATTTCATCGGACATGACAAAGATGTCATGTTTGATAATAACCTCTGCAATTTCCTCCAAATCCTTGCGCTCCATAATGGCACCGGTAGGATTGTTGGGGAAGGGCAAAATAAGAACCTTGGTCTTGTCGGTAATGGCATCCTCAAGCTCCTTGGCCGTAAGGCGAAACTCATTTTCCGCCTTCAAATCAATAATCACGGGAGTTCCCCCTGCCAAAACAGTACAGGGCTCATAGGACACATAACTGGGCTGAGGAATTAAAACCTCATCCCCGGGATTCAACATGGCGCGTAATCCGATGTCAATTGCCTCGGAACCACCCACGGTAATCAGCACCTCTTTCACAGGATCATAGGTAATGCCCTGTCTTCTCTGCATATAATTACAAATCTCCCTACGAAGCTCCATCAGGCCGGAATTAGAAGTATAAAAGGTCTTACCCTTCTCCAGAGAATGGATTCCCTCTGCACGAATATGCCAGGGAGTATCAAAATCGGGTTCGCCCACGCCCAAAGAAATAGCATCCTTCATCTCACTTACAATATCAAAAAATTTACGAATACCCGATGGTTTAATCTCTACAACTTTATCTGCTAAAGGGTTTCTCATGGAGTAATCATCTCTCTTTCATCATCGGTTTTGGTCTTGAACACAGTACCATGGTCCTTGTATTTCTTGAGGATAAAGTGAGTTGCGGTACTGAGCACAGCATCCAGTCCGGACAGCTTCTCAGACACAAAGCTGGACACCTCACGCAGACTCTTGCCCTCCAGAATGACCATCAAATCATACTTACCGGAAATCAAATATACGCTGCGCACCTCGGGATATTTGTAAATTTTCTCCGCAATGGTATCAAAACCCTGCCCGGTCTGGGGAGTTACAGACACCTCAATCAAAGCAGTCACTTTGTCAACAGATGTGTTGTCCCAGTTAATCAATGTATGATAACCACAAATAATACCCTCTGCCTCCATGGCAGCCATCTCATTTACTACATCAACCTCTGATACACCTAAAAGAACCGCCAGCTCCTTTACATCAATACGGCTGTTCTTCTCAATAGCGGATAATAATTCTTCTCTCATAATCCAATCTCCTTTACTTTTTCATAAAGACTATCTGAATGGGGACGGTCAAGATACCGCACCTCATCATCATTTAAAATCAACCGGTCATTACTGTCTGTAATCTTACCCACGATTACTGCAGGCACACCCACTTCTGACAGGGCATCCACAAGCCCCTGACCATCCTCCGCTGTCATCAGAAGACAACCTGCTGACCATAGCTCATAGGGATTCACATTCAGGTGATTACAGATTTCCACCGTCTCCTGTCGAATAGGAAGCTTTTTTAACTCTATAGTCAGTCCGACACCTGCACCCTCTGCCAGTTCCCAAAGGGCCGCCAAAATTCCACCCTCTGCCACATTCAGCATAGTACACACGCCGGACTTAATCGCAACTGCAGCCTCATTTGCTGTAGAAAAATACTTGTCAAAACCCATTGCTTCATCGCAAATCCACTTGGGATACCTCTCTAAAATAACATCCCTGTATTTATTTGCCAGCAATACCGTACCCTTCAATCCAATCCAGCGACTTACCACAATATCCTGACCGGCACTTACAGCCTTCACAGTATGATAATCCGCATCCTTATCGGCCACTCCATATGACACAACCGTAGTAAACGGACAATTCACTGCCTCCATAACCCTTCCGGATGCCTGCGCAACCTGTATGCCAAGCTGCTTGCAAGCCTTCTCTGCACCGGCAATAATCTCCTTTAACACCTTCTCCTCACAATCCAAAGGAAGCAATACATGCACGGTAACCGCCACAGGTTCTGCTCCTCTGACAGCCAGTCGGTTCATACCGTCAGTTATCAGATATTCTATCGGTTCAGTGCCTTCCACCACACTGGTGACAGTAATCGGGCTATTCATTTTACGCTTGCAAACTGTGTTTTCAAACGAAAAAATGGCGCAGTCTTCCCCCAGACCTGCGCCAACCAACACTTCTTCACGTCTTGTCTTCAATTGCTGTAACACGGAACGCTTGTAAGCATTTTCCGATACCTTGCCAATCTTCATGCATAGCTCCTAAGTCGGGGGATATTTGTACAGTAAATTCTCATTTAATCATCCTCTGCAGCCGGTGCAGAAGGCGCAGTGAGAACTCCAATTACATTTCTTACATGGTCAATATTGGCAGTTCCAATGGCTGCCATAATCTCATTATAAGCATTAGGATCCGCAGTAGCAGTACCTACTGTAGCACTTCTGGGTGACACCTTATAACTACTGCTGTTGACCTGTTCCTTGCTGACCTGAACACCATTCTCTGTGACAACTTTCCACAGACGGGCCTTATAGCCAATGTGAGCACTTTCTGTCACAATATAACCAATCGGCTGGCTGGGGTCAGCATAAATTGCATCAGAGGTGGGATGAATCACTTCCAATACCTCACTCTGGTACTCCACAAGACGACCTTCAGGCCGGGTCTCCTTACCATAAATATTAATGGTAAGCATTTTATTCTCAGTCAATCCCTCAATATAAATGGGATAATCCAAATTATTGATAAACTTAAAATCCTTGCCGGAGCTCTCTGCAATAGCAGCATCCGCCGAAGGGTCCACATAGGTTACAATCATGGAATGATTGTGTCTCTCAGACACTTCAAGCTCTGCCTCCAGTACTGCATTGTAAAGAGTGGTAGAAACCTGACAGATTCCACCGCCAAGACTGTCTACAACCTTGCCACTCATATAGGAAGCCGCCATATAATAGCCATTTGCCTGAGTGAAGGGCGCCACCGCTTCATAGGTAGAAAACTCCTCACCGGGATAGAGAACAGTCCCGTTAATCAACGCCGCTCCATTTTCCACATTGGCACTTCTGGAGGAACCGGAAGTGCGGTAAGAGGTGGTAAAGCTTCCCAGCATATCTGTAATGGATGCCAGTTCCTCTGCACTACCCTTGGGCTCTGTAGTCTCTATAACAAGCTCTACAGAGGCAGGCTCATGTGTCCACTCCTCTGTCAGAAACTGATATACCTTGTCGATGGAAGCCTCCACATCTATCATCTGTCCGGCCTTACCATCCACAACCTCAAAGGTGCCATCCTCCAGTTTCTTCAAAGAAACATTCACCGGTTTATTGTCATGAGGTACGCACTTCTCTGTCAGAATCGTATTAATTGCTTCCACATCAAAATCCAACTGAATGGGCAAAGACATACTTTCCTGCTCCAAATCCTTGAGCAGCTTGTACCTCTCAATAATATTACCTGTTCTGCCCACCTCAAAGGCTTCCTGAGCCAAATCCGTATTGGACCAGCTTATTCCCAATTCACCGACTGTAACCTTTACACCATTTCCATCAGCGGCCTGAAAGGTAAGTTCCATAGAACCCAGACTTTCTACATAATATTCAATGGCTCCTGCAGCCTCTTCCACAGTCTTGCCGGACAAATCAATCTCTCCGGCATAAACTCCGGTCTTGATGGTCTCCTCGGCAGCTGCCTGCACAGAGATACTGCAACCGAATACCAGCAACAATGTACATAATGCGAGTCGACCCGCTTTCCATAATTTTCCCATAATTTGCTCCAATTTACTCCTCAATTCACACCACAATAACAATACCGTTTGAATTAGATAAAAAAGTATGATAAAGTGGGTATTACCATAGAAAGAACAAGTATTGCCACAAGAATACCGGCCATTTTTTGTTTGGTTTTCTTATTATTCATATTAAACATATTTATTCCTCTTTTCCATAATTAGCAAGAACCACATATCTACAATGAATCTGAAAGGATATTATATATGAAATTCTATGTTTTGGCAAGTTTATTTGTATTTATACTCGTGATTTTACATAATGTACGCAAATCCGGCAACCAAAGATCTCAGGAAGAAATATCCTTCTGGGAGAAGGAACGCATGGCCAATGAAGTCCGCCGCAAATCCTTAGATGGGCTGGATTACATTCAGATCCCACTGGACACCCTTCCCATGCACTTAATGGAAGAAGACCCCAAGGTAGCAGAATACCTGCGCATTATAAATGAACTTTCCCTGCAGCCCATCGTTAATCTTACAGGTTTCTCCAACACGGATTTAAAGCTGGAATACGGTACCGCCAACATCTCTGTTTTGTCCGAGTATGACCAAAGCTATACTCTGCTGGCAGGCACACTGCAACAGTGGGCAGATTTATTATACAATAAAGGATATGCAAAGGAAGTACGCCAAATTCTGGAATTTGCAGTAAGCACCCGCACAGATGTCAGCCGAACTTATGATATGCTTTCTGACATATATGTCGCCAATAATGAATCTCATAAGATTACCGGCCTTATTGAAACAGCAGAAACCTTAAATTCACTTAACAAAGAAGTTATTCTGCGTCATCTGCAGCAGAAAGCTGACCACTCTTAATCTTGTCCACATATCGGCTTGCCTCACTGCGGGTAAGCCGTTCTATATCCACAAAAAGACGAATATTTTTCTGCTCAAGCAGCCGCACAAGCTGCTCTTTTTGTGCCTTAGTGGCAGGAGTGTCACGTTTCACCTGATAACTTAAGGTCGTAGGCAGGAACAATCCCCCCTGCTCTTTTTCGTAAAATTGCTCCACAAGCTTCCCATACAGCAGATGTGTAGCCCTTGCATCCTCTAAAGCCCGATGAGCCTGATGGGGAATCCGATAATAATTGCAAAGATAATCCAGACTCCGACTCTCCAGCTCCGTGAGATATTTGCGGGCAATCTTCAAGGTATCAACCGCACTTTTTTCAAAAGTAAGCTTCTCGTTTACCGCAGCCTTTTTTAAGAAAGAAAAGTCAAATAATATACTATGGCCCAGAATGGGCAAATCTCCCATGAAATCCAAAAGCTTTGGTAACACCTCCTGAATATAAGGGGCGTCCGACAAATCCTCATCCCGGATACCGGTAAGCTCTGTAATCCGTTCTTCCAGCCTGCGCCCGGGATTAACAAAGGTAGCAAAACTATCCGTAATCTGTCCCTTTTCCACCCGCAGAGCTCCGATTTCTATGATTTTATCATGTTTGGGTTCCAAACCTGTGGTCTCCAAATCAATACTGATATAACTATCTGTCATACATTCACCTCTGGCGCAACAATTATGGTACGCGCCTCTTTTGTAAGGGGACTACGCTCTTTGTAATCAAATAAAACATAGTACAACCCTTCCACTGCATCCGACTGCATATCCCAGACCGGATAACGAAAAGGTTCCATATGTGTCATTTTACTCATCTGCTTACTGTCATAAGCGTCATAAGCAGGCAAATAAACTCTCTCCTGCTCCTCCTGCCTGTAAAAATCTCTTATATATGCTTTACACGCCTCCTGCTCCCGCAGTTTAGAAGCAAACTCCGGTCTGCTCTTCAAATTTTCACGCAGATACATATCATACAATAACAGCTCCCGATAAAGTTCTTCCTGCTCTCTGTCATATTTTACGGCAAATTGCAAAAGCACCTGATAGCGGTATGCTCTGGAAGGACTTTCCAGAAAATACCCCTCCTTCTCAAAATAATCCGCCAAGGCCTCATACATGGCGAAAGGCCCCTCAAACACCCTCTCCAAAACCGTCAGAGTATGAACAAACTGATTGCTATTATAATACAGCTCCACCATCTCTTCTATCCGCTTCAACCGCACCACATTTTCATAGGAGAGCCAGTTGGTGTACAGAACCTCATAGGGTGGCTTGTCCAGATAGGCAATTCCATATTCCGTTGCCTTTTCCGCCATGGGCGAACCCTTTAGTACCTTTAAAAACCCCAGTTGCAACTGTTCAGGCTTCATCCTGTAAACCCTGTCGAAAGACATAGCAAAGCTTTTATAATCCTCATAAGGCAGTCCGGCAATCAAATCCAGATGCAAATGCATATTTTCAGACCTGCGAAGATTCTTCACAATTTGCTCCAACCGCCCCACATCCATTCTGCGATTGATTGCACCTAATGTATCCGGATTGACCGACTGCACACCGATTTCCAACTGTGCCAGTCCGGGACGCAAGGTATTTAATAGAGCAATTTCATCCTCTCTTAAGATATCCGCAGAAATTTCAAAATGAAAATTGGTGACACCATTGTCATGTTCTTGTATGTACTGCCAGATTGCCATGGCATGTTCGTGGTCACAGTTAAAGGTTCTGTCCACAAATTTCACCTGCTTGACCTTATGGTCCAGAAAAAACTGCAATTCTTTCTTCACAATTTCAATATTTCTGAGACGTACCTTCTTATCAATAGAGGACAGACAGTAGCTGCACCGGTAAGGACACCCTCTACTACTCTCATAATAAATTACCCGGTTGGCAAAAGTCTCCAACTCATGGTACAGGAAGGGAATTTCACTTAATTCCAAAGGCTCTCTGACAGCTGTATATCCACCGGGAAGATAAAGTCCTGCAATGTTATCCACATCCGTTTTTGAGCCATCCACATACCAAGAGACCAGCTCCCGGAAGGTTGCCTCACCTTCCCCTACCATGATTCCCCGAACTTGGGGAAACCGGCACAAGACATTCTCTCCGTCATAAGACACCTCAGGCCCGCCCAGCCAGATATCTGTCTTGGGCAAAAGCTTAGGAAGCTCACAAAGAAGCTCCCGAATCATATCCCAGTTCCATATGTAGCAGGACAAGCCGATTACATCCGGTTTCCTGCTATATATATCCGCTAAAATATCCTGCAAAGGTTGATTAATGGTGTATTCTGCCAACTCAATATGCTGTTGCAAATCCGCTCCGGCATAGCTGCGCAGACTATACACCGCCGGATTGGAATGAATATATTTGGCATTTACTGCTACAAGTAAAAATTTCATCTATAATCTCCATAAAAGAATTTCTTTCCAAATACCGTATTCTATGGTATCCTAAATATAGTTAATGTATTATCAAAATCCACGCAAAAGAGGATTCTCATGGCAAGATATATCGAACATATCCATCTGGATAAACCGGACGATTTTGTCCTCACTGTCATGAATAACTATTTACAAAAGAACGGTTTTATTATAACTGACCTAAAAAACGAATCCGTCTACCGTGCAGGTAATCGTTTCTCAGAGGGGTACAGGAATTTAAAATGGTCCTATGTTAATGGTGTGCTTAATTTAGAAGCATGGTTGGATGGCCCCTTTGGACTGGAGTGTAACCTCAAAGGTCTCTTTCTCTACAACAGGAAGATTCTTTATTACCAAAGTCTGGAAGATTTAATGGCCGCTCTGCAACAGGTTGCACCTGTACACAGTGTGGACAATGACCGCATGGCCGTCATATCCCTGTTACTCGGAATCCTTGCCTTTATCATTATGAATCCGGTATTCTGCCTGATTTTTGCAATACTTTCAACCACTTTGGCTGAAGTTGGCCTCAAATCCAACAAATCGGGACTGGCTAAGGCCGGCAGAATCTGCTCTATTGTCAGCCTCCTGACCACCAGCATCATCAGCCTGATGAACCTCTATATACAATTTATTTAAGTCCTGTTTGATTTGCGCTCACGCCAAACCAAACAGGGCTATTTTATTATATAACCGTTTTCGGCAAATTCCACTCCAAAAACACTGCTATACTCATTAACACGCTCTATGATGCGCAATGCTTCATCCGCCTCAGCAGGTGTTGGTTTATAATCATTGCGCGTGGATACCGAGGATATAGAACAGGGAATAATACGAAACTCTGTATCTTTCAGTCTCTGCCCATTTTCAAAATAAAAGGTCTGTTGAGCAATCATAGTATCTTTGTCTACCGGATTGCGATTGGCACCGAAGCAAAAATTTCCCAGACTATAAATAATGTATTTTCCCTGATACGCCTCTACTCCCTGCAACACATGCGGATGGTGACCAATCACCATATCTGCCCCCCAGTCAATACACTTTCTGCCAAACTGCTGCTGGTAATCGGTAGGATAAAACTCCCTCTCAATGCCCCAGTGACAACAGGCCAGAATTAAATCTACCCCTTCCTCCTGAAGCTTGGCAATTCCATCCTTCATCAACTGTTCCACACCCTGTCCCCAGCTGACTTCATTCACCGACACAAATCCTATGCGGATTCCTTTGACCTCATATATTCCGACATTCGTGTCATATGCATATACAATACCTGTAGGCTCCAGCGCCTTTAAGGTATCCTTAATTCCACCTTCGCCAAAATCATTTTTATGATTGTTGGCCATGCTCACCGCTTCCACACTACCCAAAGTTAAAATATCGACGTACTCCGGATCCCCCTTGATATTATAGGTTCTTCCCGGATTAAGATTGTCCGAATAGGTCAGCACTCCCTCCAGATTCACAATAGTCATGTCATCCTGGGAGAAAATATCATATACATTTTCCAAAAAATACGCCTTATCCTCCGTGGTATCATAGGTTTCCCGAAAGGACCATGCATAGTCCTGTCCCACATAATTACCCATGGTGACATCCCCTGTGGCAGAAATGGTAATGCTGATTCTCCCTGACCCTTCAATGACACTTGTGTCATAAGCCCCATCTTCGCCCACTACATTTTCTGCATTAACCTCCGTATGCTCCGGCAAAATAGGCTGTATGCTCTGTATCGTAGGCTCCTCACCCGGTGCATAGCCACAACCGGCACATCCCAACATCATAAGACTCATGCCCCCCAGACAAAGCAGCCGTCTCGCACCGCAAAATATCCGATTCCTTCTATTGTTCTCTTTCATCCTCATCCCTCACAGGCTCAAACAACAGCTCATGCAAATACTCCTTATTTGCTTCAAAATCAACCTCCAGCACCGCCATCCCTCGTATACTTGCATCCCTATAGGTTCCCTCCAAGGGAATACTTCCCTGCTCCATATCATAAGATAAAATCACCGGTGCCATAAGACTCAGACAATAACATTCCCACTGTGTCAGATTCGTTGTCAGATTCGGCATCAATCCATCAAACAATTCTGTCGGATTAGTAACAAGCGCCTTCGGCAACTTCTTAAACACTTCTGTCAGAACCTTTCTCTGGCGCTCCGTCCTGCCAAAATCTGTTCCAATATAGCGGTTGCGTGTATAGGCCAAGGCCTGAGGGCCGTTTAAATGTACCATTCCCTCCTTGGAGGTATCCATATAGTTGGTACCAAATTCCTGCCCTGTCAGTTCATTATACTCATTCAAATAACCGTTGACCAGTTCTATCTCTTCTTTCGTAAGCTCAAGCTCCACGCCATCCACTGCATCCACCAGATTGGCAAAAGCTTCAAAATTTACTACTGCATAGCGATTTACAGTGATATCCAGATTCTTTTCCACCGTCTCCATGAGAAGCTCCGCCCCTCCAAAGGAATAAGCCGCATTCAACCGATTACCGTCATGCCCCGGAATCTCTACATACATGTCACGTAGCAAAGAAGTCATATGAATCCGTTTGGTCTTACTGCTGATAGAAAGAAGTATCATGGCGTCAGACCTGCCGTCTGCACTGCCATCACGGGAATCACTGCCGATAAGCAAAATATTAATTACCCCGTCCTCTCGCATGGGCTCAGAGGTAAGACTTTCAATTTCATTATAGTTCAATTTACTGTAAACATGACCCACAAGAAGATACAAACCCATTGCCAGTATAGCCACAAAAAGTACAAATTTAATTAGAAAACTTTTCAATCGGGACTTTCTATTTCGAACTTCTTTTACCTGTATCTTGGAAGTATCGATATTCTTCCTGTTTACTGTCTGCTTACTCCGGCGAGGCTTTGGAGCATCCCAATCCTCCCGGTAGTCATCATCCCTGTTCCTGATAGTACTTCGCCCCCTTATTACTCTAATACATCGTAGGCCTGTCCCTTGGCTCACGGACTCCCTACATCACATAATACAACCGAATCTCCGGCTCCTCCCATGGAAGCTCCGACTACCTTACAAAAGAGGTGCAAACAACCGAAGGAATGCCTGTCCCAATCGTAGAAAAGCTTTGTATTTACCCTTATATTCTTCTGTTACCTCATGACTAACTTCCATGGTAGCCGCAAAATCATTGTAAATATCACTTATACAATCATAATTGTACAGAAGAACACCGTTTTCAAAATGATGATACAGACTACGGAAATCAAAATTGACAGTGCCCACCGTAGCCAACTCCCCATCACATATCACCTGCTTGGCATGAAGAAAGCCGGGCGTATATTCATAGATACGTACGCCATCCCGCGCAAGTCCATTGTAATAAGAACGGGTCATCTGATAAACAGGCTTTTTATCCGGTATTCCCGGAGTTATAATTCGCACATCCACTCCTCTTTTGGCTGCAAGACACAATTCCCTTCGCATTTCATCACTTATAATTAAATATGGAGTATCTATATAGACATAGCTTTGAGCATGCTTAATCAGATTCAGATATACATTTTCACCGACATATTCTGAATCCAAAGGACTGTCTGCATAGGGATGAACAAACCCTTTTTCCTTCGCCTGATAACTGGGACTTTCCAAATACTTGGCATAATCTGTATCTGTCTTTTTCATGGCATTCCACATTTCCAGAAACATCGCGGTAAAGCTTTCCACCGCATCTCCTGTAAGCTTCACACCGGTATCCTTCCAATATCCATAAGGATGTACAATATTAAAATACTCATCCGCCAGATTGTAGCCCCCGGTAAAACCTATTTTATTGTCAATAACCGTAATTTTACGATGATCACGATTATTCATAAAAATATTAAAAATAGGTGTCACCGGATTAAACATTCTGCACTGGATTCCCACTGCCTCCATACGCTTGACGAACGAAGCATCAATAAAACCGATACTCCCCACATCATCATAAATTACACGAACCTCCACGCCGCTTCTCACACGCTCTGCAAGCACTGCCTTAAGCCGGGCAAAAGCTTGAGCCTCCTCAATTGCATGATATTCCATAAAAATAAACTTCTCTGCTTTTTTCAGTTCTTCCAGCTGTGCCTCAAAGGCATCGGCGGCCTCATTGTAGAACACCACGTCCGTATTGTGATAAGCCGGATACTTCCCATAATTATAAAGATACCGACTTTGATTTGCCACACGCAAATCCTGCTTTTCCAGCTCCCGGATGACCTCCGGCTCCTGCTTTAATGCCTTTACAATCTGAGGGCTGATGCGCTCAAAACGCTTCCGCATACCACGAGTAGCCTCTCTGTGACCAAAGAGCAGATATATACTCAAACCAAACACCGGCAACGCCAGTATCACAATAATCCAGGGAAGCTTAAATGCCGCATTAGACTGGCTACAGTAAATTCGCATAACCACAATAACTGCCACCAACGTAAACAACAAACTAATAACCGTTGAATAATTTCTAAGCCATATAGCCAAAGTCACAGACCATATAATCTGTAACATAAAAGAAAGAATGGCAAATATCAATCTTCCCACACTATTTTTTACTTTCGCTTCTGTATGCATTCTGACCACCTTTCTTCCGTCATTACAGACAGCTTTCTGCCTCGCACTAATTAATTATTATATCACAATTTATTGCTTTGCCCATAAAAAATACAGAATTTTGTAGATATTTAATAATTTGTGTACAGAACTATATATTGTGATTTTTACTTTTTTCTAGTATAATATCTGCAATTGAACCCAAAGCTGGTACTATAAATTATTATATTCCATACGGAGAACGACTATGAATATTATCATCATCGGCTGTGGAAAGGTGGGGCGCGTACTCGCCAAACAGCTGAACGAAGAAAATCACGATTTGGTAATCATTGACAATCAAGAGGACAAGCTTCAGGAATTTGGTGAAGAGATAGATGCCCTCTGTGTTACCGGAAACGGAACCAGCGTAAGAACATTAAACGAAGCAGGAATTGCCAATGCCGATGCTCTGATTGCAGTTACCGGTTCTGATGAATTGAACCTCTTGTGTTGCGTAGTAGCCAAAAAAGTAAGCGAATGTCAGACCATTGCCAGAGTACGCAACCCCGTTTACAGTGAAGAGATTGATTTTATTCAGGAGCGACTGGGCATTTCTTTGATTGTAAACCCGGAATACCTGACTGCACGCGAAATTACCAGACTGCTACAGTTCCCCTCTGCACTCCAGATTGATGCTTTTTCCAAAGGCAGAGCTGAGCTTGTAAAATTCCGTCTGTTGCCTGAATTTAACCTGGATGGAGTAAAAATTTCCGAACTTTCCTCCCGATATACACAGTCTGTTCTTATCTGTGCCGTGGAAAGAGACAATGGAGTCATCATCCCCAATGGTAACTTTGTGTTAAAAAATGATGACCTGATTTCTATTGCAGCAGCACCGGTTGCTGCCAGAAAATTCTTTCATCAGTTGGGACTTTCCACCCGCCCCGTCAAAAATGCCCTTTTAATTGGCGGTGGCAAAATCAGCTACTATTTGGCCGAAGAGCTTTTGAAACATAAAATTGAAGTGCGCATTCTGGAAAAGGATAAAGCACGCTGCGAAGAACTGGCAGAGCTTCTTCCTGATGCCTCCATCGTGAATGGTGACAGCTCTGACCAAAAGCTGTTATTCCAGTGCGGATTTCAAACTGCTGAAGCAATTGTGGCACTCACCAATATTGATGAAGAAAATGTATTCCTGGGCCTCTCTGCCAAGGAACACAGCCATTCCAAACAGATTATTAAAATTAATTTGCTTGCATTTGACCGCATTATCAGCAAATTAGACGTGGGAAGTGTTGTATATCCCAAATTTATTACTGCGGACTATATCATGCAGCATATCCGCGCCTCACAGAACATCGCAGGCAATCAGGTAAAAACCTTTGTACACATTCTGGAAAACCGGGCGGAAGCTTTGGAATTCTCTATCAATGCAGACAGCAGAGTAGCCGGAATCGCCTTGAAGGATTTAAAAATCAAAAAAGATTTGCTTATCTGCTGTATTAACCGCAAAGGCAATATCATTATTCCTAAAGGTCAAGACACCATCGAAGCGGGCGATACTGTGGTTGTGGTCTCCACACATAAAGGCCTGCAGGATATTGAGGACATCCTGGAAAGGCAGGTGTAACGTATGAATTACTCTATCATTCGATACGTGACCGGTCATACCATGTTATTAGAGGGTGCATTGATGCTCCCTTCCTGTATAGTTGCCATTCTCTATGGAGAAAGCACAGCTGCCATCGCCTTGGCGTTGTCAGCTGCCCTATGCGCCATACTCGGCCTGCTTTTGAAACCGCGCAAATTGAAAAACTCTACCTTTTTCGCCAAAGAAGGTTATGTGACAGTTGCTCTTTGCTGGATTGTCATCAGTATCATGGGAAGCCTGCCCTTCCTGTTCAGTGGCTCCATCACCAATCCTATTGATGCTGTCTTTGAAGCAGTATCCGGCTTTACCACCACAGGTGCCAGCATTTTAAATGATGTTGAGGCACTTCCCAAGGGTATTATTTTCTGGCGAAGCTTCACCCATTGGATTGGCGGCATGGGCGTTTTGGTATTTCTCCTGACGCTGCTGCCCATGACCGGTGGTTCTCATATGAATCTGATGAAAGCGGAAAGCCCCGGCCCTTCGGTAAGCCGTCTGGCCCCCAAGGTACAGACCACTGCCAAAATTCTTTACAAAATTTATATCTGGATGACAATTGTACAGATTGTTTTACTGTTACTTGGTAAAATGCCCTTATTTGATGCACTGACTCTGTCCTTCGGCACAGCCGGTACGGGAGGCTTCGGCATCCTGAATGACAGCCTTGCAAGCTATTCCACATATCATCAGGTTGTCATTACAATATTTATGATTCTGTTTGGAATCAACTTCAACGCTTTTTATTTTATTCTTGTGAAACAGATAAAAGAGGCCCTGGCAATGGAAGAGGTAAAGGCATATCTGCTGGTGATTGCAGCATCTGTATTGGCGATTACCGTCAATATCATGCATCTTTATGACAATGTCCTTGTTGCCTTCCAGCAATCAGCTTTTCAAGTTGCCTCAATTATCACCACTACCGGATATTCCACCACAGATTTCAATAACTGGCCTGAAATATCCCGTACCATTCTGGTGATGCTTATGTTTATCGGTGCATGCGCCGGCAGCACCGGCGGTGGAATGAAGGTATCCAGATTCCTTATATGGTTCAAGACCATTACTAAGGAAATCCGCTTGTACCTTCATCCCAAGTCCGTCAAACAGATTAAAATGGATGGCAAAACCATCCCACCTGAAGTAATCCGTTCTACCAATGTCTATCTGGCCGTTTATGTCATTATTTTTGCTGCATCCGTTTTGTTGATTGCAGTGGACAATTTTGACTCAACCACAAATTTTACAGCGGTGGCGGCAACTTTAAACAACATTGGACCCGGGTTAAATCAGGTAGGTCCCATGTCCAATTTTTCCTGCTTTGGTAATTTCTCTACCCTGATTCTCACTATCGATATGCTGGCAGGACGATTGGAACTCTTGCCCTTGCTTTTACTGTTTGCCAAGGATACCTGGAAGAAATTTTAAAATACATTGTTTAGGATGATAAATATGATTTACGAAGTTCAAGATATGACAAAGATTATCCCCCTATTTGAGGGAATGACCGATACCACCATCACCTCCTGCCTGCAGGGCATTATGGGTAAAATCTACACAGATAATCCCCAAAACCCGCTCTCTGCTATGGCAATTCTGGGTGACTTCTGCTTTCTGGCCGGAGCCCCCAATGAAGAACTGACATTGTATAAGCCAAAGCATCTGACTCAGGATTTTATGATTATGATGCCCCAGAATGAAGCTTGGTGCGCAATGGTAGAAAAATGCTTTGGCCCTAAAGCGAAAAAAGTCACAAGATATGCATTGAAAAAGGATGGCGATGTATTCAACAGAGATTTCTTGCAAACTATTGTAAGCAGACTGTCGCAGGAATACACACTGACATTGATAGATAAAGACTTATTTCACAAATGTCGGGAAATTCCATGGTGTAAGGACTGGGTAAACAATTTCCCCGACTATGAATTGTACAGCCAATATGGACTGGGTGTAACTGTTCTAAAGGATGGGGAGCCTATTGCCGGTGCCTCCTCTTATTCAGGATATCTTAATGGAATTGAAATTGAAATAGTTACCAAAGAAGAATACCGCAGACAGGGACTAGCCTCCGTCTGCGGCGCAAAGCTCATTTTAGAATGTTTGGAAAGAGGACTTTATCCCAGTTGGGATGCTCAGAATAAATGGTCAGCTGCCTTGGCCGAGAAGCTGGGATATCACTACGATGGTGAGTATACCGCTTACGAAATCCACGGATATTAAATCTATTATTAGATTTCGAAACCAATCATCAGACCACCCTTTTCGGCATAGAAGGTGCAAAGACCTCTTGTCCTGTCCAGAACAATATCTGCTTTGGGATACTCAGCAAGAAGCGTACTTTTTAATTTGCCTGCGGAACCCTCGTTAAAGCAGTGGTCAATGAGAACCCTGCCACCTTTATAACCGATTCGCTTCATATTGTTAACAATTTCACGGATGGCCTTCTTCTCACCGCGACATTTGTTGGTGGGATGGAGGCCTTCTTCATTTACATCCCCCACCACACGAATACCAAGAATTGTGGCAAGCTTAGCCACTGCGGGCTTTACGCGACCATTATTGGCAAGATTATTCATGGATTCCAAGCAGAATATCAAAGCGGTATGATGATCCTTATGAGCCTGAAGCTCCCTGCTGACAGTCTCAAAATCCTTACCCTCAAGCACCATATCCCTGCACTTTTCCAATAGAAGCTTCATCTCGGGACCGGCGGAAAAAGAATCCAATACAAATACCTTCTTGCCGGGATTCTCCTCCTCATACTGCTGCTTGGCGGTCATTGCCGCATTGTAACTCCCTGACAAAACACTGATAATAGTCACACAGAAAATCACATCATAGCCCTCAAATGCCCCCAGCCAGTCTCCCACATTGGGACAGGCCGTTCCGGATTTGCCCTTATACCTACTCAGATAATCTGCCATAGATGCCACATCCAAGATTTCCGTATCCACAAACTCCTTCTCACTGGTAGAAATAGTCAAAGGCACAGACTGGAAATCCACTCCCTCCAGTGACAACATATTAGATGCAGAATCTGTAACTATTTTAATTCTCATAATTTATCCCCTTGAAATTGATTTGCGTAATCTATTTATATAATTATTTTCATGTTGAACTGCTCTTTACATAGATAAATGCTCAAATAATTCATAAAATCTCGTTATCTATGTTAGATGCTCGCATTCCCTTTCGAGCTTCACCACATAGTTTTAAATACTATGTGGTATGTCTCAATATATCATTACTATGCCCAAAAGTCAAGGAAATACAAGTCTGATAGATTTGAATACAAGAAATAGTTACCTAATGGATTTGAATTTGGCCCATTCTGCTCAACCCCACAATCATCAAGGGCATTGGGCATATACAATTTTTTTGCTCTGAAATACCCAAATTAATACAATTTCGATAAGAATTTAAACGTTATATAGTACGAATGGGCATATACAGGAAAAAACAAACTCTCATGCCCAACTCTTATGAATATTTGGGGTTTTACAAGCCATTTTTTCTGCATATGCCCAGCCTATTATTTCTTCAAATTTTAAACCTTTGAATATTACTCAGCAATACATTCTGTATTGTTTTCACCTACGCTAATAGAATAAGTTTCTCCCTTCACAAGTTCAGGACTGCTGAAAATCACCATGGAACAATCCAACTCGGGACTACAACTAAGCAGCACATTTCCATTCTTGTCTGCAAGCGTAATCTCCGTTCCGGCAGCCACACTTCCCACATGAGCAGTCACAACACCCTGTGAGGAATCAGTAAATGTCTGTGCCATTCCACTGGCGCCGCTTCCTACAAAAGTGCCACCATTTATCACACCTGTGGTATCATAATCAAGGGTAGCTGTATCCCCATGATTGGGGCCACAAATTGTTATATTACCACCGGATATGGTCAGAGAACCATTAGCATCAATACCATCACCGGAAGCCTTGACATAAATCTCTCCACCGGTAATAGTGACACTGCCGGAGCCGCTGCTACCAGGCATTCCACCCTGCATATTACCGGGCATCTTACCCTGCACATCTTCCGGCATCTCGGGCATTCCCTCAGGTGCTGCTCCCTGCGTTCCTTCCGGCATCTCGGGCATTCCCTCAGGCGCTGCTCCCTGCATTCCTTCCGGCATCGCAGGCATTCCCTCAGGCGCTGCTCCCTGCGTTCCTTCCGGCATC
>CAYOGM010000020.1:26116-29172 GCA_964403595.1 uncultured Acetatifactor sp.
TTCGCCCATCTGGCCTCTCTGCTTGCCGCCGGTACGTCCGCCGCCTCTGCCACCAAACATATCATTGGCACCTTTGCCTCCAAACATGTCATTTGCACCCTTACCGCCAAATCCACTGGAATCCGTACCACCGGCTGCATTGATTCCATCGTCCTCTGCAACCAAAGCAATCGTTCCTCCATTGATTTCTACGTAAAGGCCTTCCAGACCCTCATAACTCTTACTGATGTTGATAGTGCCTGCATTAACTGCCAGAGTATCGTCTGCATGAAATGCATCATCCTCAGAAGCAATATTAATCGTACCCCCATCTACCTGCAACCGGGATACCGCACTGATTCCGTCATCCTCAGAGGTAATATTTATCACACCATCCTTAAGATAAACATAACCCAACGAACTGTCCTCATCGTTTTCACCATGAATACCATCCTTACCGGAAGTAATATGAAAAGTTCCGCCGGCAATTCCCACACCATCCTTGCCGGACAATCCATGAGAACCGCTGGTAATGTCATAGTTTCCTCCCGTCAGCGCAAGCTCATCCTTAGATACAATACCGTGTCCACCGGGAGAACTGATTTTAAGTGAACCCGCGCCATTTAACGTCAAATCTTCCTTGGAGAAAATAACCGCATCTATATTGTTATCATCAATAGCAGTAAAACTACCTCCATTAGAAAGACTGTTCTCCGTTCCTTCCGCCAGCGTAATAAACACCTTATCGGACTGCAATACATAAATAGGAGCACTGCTCTTACTGTGAATATCCACGCCATTTAACACCAACTGCGTCTTATCTTCCTTATCAGAATTCACAATAATCATGCCATCATCCAAATTACCGGACAAAATATAGGTTCCCTCGTCCTTGATGGTAACAGTGCTTCCGTTAATTTCTACCGCATTGGAGCTGCACTCTGCACTACTGCCGGTCAGTGTAATCACTGCACTTTTACTCTCATCATAATCTGTCTCAAAATCCCTGTCTGAGAAAATATCATCTGCACTCAGAGGCACCGAACTGCTGCCTGCAGAATTTCCTGCACCGGCTCCATCACCAGCCATCTGACCTGAATTTTGCCCTGCAACAACCTTATTATCCACAGATGCATCAGCAGCACTTCCTGCTCCATTTCCGCAGCCTCCCAGCATCAAAGTCACCGCCAAAGACACCGCCAATATATTCTTACGCTTCATCTCAAAACCTCCTACAACTCTGCAACAACTGTCTCCTGTCTGGATATTGCAATCTCCAGATTGCCATTACGACAACGCAACTGATCAATGAATTCCTTCTCACTTTGTCCGTCTTTGAGTATTATATCATAGGTCAAACGAAACAGGCTACCCATGTTGGTGGTGCGCACCTGGGTTAATTCACAGCTTGTGGTATACTCTTCAAAAATCTCGTCGAACACCCCAGTATAATCCAAATCCTCCGGTATAGTAATACGCAAGGTTTTATACCGGGCTGCATTCTTGCGGGCACCGAAATCCACAAAACTAAGCAGTATGGTAATCACCGCCAGAATCACCGCGAATACCACCGCAAAGCCCAGATAACCCATACCGGTAATCAAACCTGCTCCCATAGCCATAAACAAAGCTCCAATTTCCTTAGCAGTACCGGGCACAGAACGAAAACGTACCAGACTAAAAGCACCTGCCACTGCCACACCGGTTCCCACATTACCATTCACCATCATAATCACCACACAGACAATTACAGGCAGCATAGCCAGCGTCACCACAAAACTCTTGGTATAACGGGTACGGAACATATAGGCTCCCGCCAGAATCATTCCAATCACAAAGGACACCCCAATACAAATCAAAAAATCCGACAACGCAATCACACTTGACATATCTGTATCAAAAATTCCTCTAAACATATTAGCTAGCATATTTCTCTTCTCCTTTTATACTTATCATTGTATCTTTGTGCATTATATCGGTGTAAGCCTCCCCATATTTCGAAAAAGAAGTCTTGCAAATTCCGGCCTCTGTGAGACATTGAGTCATCCACAAAGGAATCCCTCCCGGTGTCTTAATCTCCATCAGCGTCTCTTCCTTCTCCAAAAGCGGCGTTCCGTATATGGCCCCGCACAAGGACAAATCCTCCTGCCGATACAGAATATTTTCATCAAAAGTCACCCGGAAATCACTGCCGTCCAAAGCATAAAATGCCTCTCTTTCATAAGACAAAAATACCGCCGGCTTAAGTCCTTCATAATATTGACAAAAATAGTCAATCTCCTTGGATATCTGACTGCCGGCAGGCAAAGGCTTCCCTTCTGCAATACATTCCAAAGATTGATTGTGTGGCATGACCAGTCGCCTCTTATATACCACACCATCGTACTTTTTCTTGAGCTCCACATACACATCTCCCGTGGGCGCTACCTGCCTGTAACTGCGCAGACGAAGCTTCTCCTTATACAGAGGCTTCTCCATGGAACGACGAATCAGCCGGAAATTCTCCGTATCAAAATAAATATTGCGAATGGTATCTCTGCCATATTGGTCCAACTGCATATGAGGTGCCATAGCCTCAAGTACCTTCGCCTTCTGCTCTCTGGTCAACAGATATTTTAGTTCATAACGTTTGAAAATCATTTGATTAGCCATAATTATCTCCATTCCAACGTGGAAATTTGGGCATAAGCACAAATTTCTGTGTGAAAAATTCATTTTCACACTATCTCCTGTAAATGAGCCATTTTCGGGGTTGCTGACATGAGTCTAACATGAAGAAGTGTCAAAAATGTGAACATTTAGAAATTTATATTTCTTTTAGAAAATCCCTCATTTTTTGTATACTATACAACAGAGAGGAGGGCATGAAATGGCTGATTTTTACCTTAAACGAAAGATTGACCACTACCTTACAGAGTGGAAGGAAGATACCAATCACAAACCATTGATTATAAAAGGACCCAGACAGATAGGCAAAACCGCATCTATCCTACGTTTTGCAGAAAACGCTTACACAAATATAATTTACTCAAACTTCGCACTTAAATAAGTGCCTATGCACCTTGAAAATTCAATAA
>CAYOGM010000021.1:0-27817 GCA_964403595.1 uncultured Acetatifactor sp.
TTTGGCCGCAGAGATGCGGGATTTGTCTGAGAACAGTACCAAATTTGCAGGCCAGGTGGCGGATGTATTAAAAGAGCTCTTGGGCAAGGTGGAGGAAACCTCAGAGAGAGTAGAAGGAAGTGAAGAGGCGTTGGGACGGTCTAAGGATACCATGGATGTACTTGCAGGCAGCTTTGAGCGTCTGGACCAGCAGTTTAATGCACTGTATGAAAATATTGAACGTCAGAACAGTAATGTGAATCAGATTGATTATATTTTTGATACCCTAAATCAAAGAGTGGCGGATATGCACAGCAGTTCCTTTACCAATCAGAATGCTGTGGAAGCTATTGTGGATGCCATGGATGTTTATAAGGGAAATGTAAATAAAATTGTAGAGAATACGCGGACAATTTAGTGGTTAATATAAGGGCGATATATAAAAATGCACGGTAATGTAGTATCGTGCATTTTTGGTGGCAGGATAAATTTCGTAGTATATTTGTTGTGTATTTGGATTAAAAAGAGTAGAATAGATTTAGATATCTGTGGATAAGCGAAACTTATGAAAGGAGTGGTGGAAATGGATTTCAAGCAGACTAATTATGTAGAGGAAATTGTGGATTTAATCCATGGAACCCAGGATATAGAGAAGCTTCTGGAGCATTTGGAAGAGTATCATGAGAATGATATTGCGGATGCACTGGAGTCTTTGACCAAGGAGGAGCGAGATGCATTATATGCTGCATGGGGACCGGAGAGAACTTCGGAAATCCTTGCTTATTTGGAGGATGCTGCTCCTTATTTTGAGGAATTAGGACTTGAGAAAGCAGCTGAAATCATTGAGAACATGGACTCTGATGATGCGGTTGACATTCTGGAGAAGATGGATGAGGAAATCGGTGAGAAGCTGGTTAGTCTCATGGATGATGAGAGCAGCCGTGATATCCGATTGATTCAGTCCTATGACGAAGATGAATTTGGTAGTAAAATGACAACCAATTTCATAATGATTAAGAAGAAGCTTACCGTGCGTCAGGCCATGAAGGAAATGATTGCACAAGCGGAGGAGAATGATAATATTTACACTGTTTATGTGTGTAATGAGGACGGTTCTTTCTATGGCGCCATGGATTTGAAGGACTTGATTGTAGCAAGAGAGCATGCGGATTTGGCTGATTTTATCAGTCAGGCATATCCTTATGTATATGCTACAGATAAGGTTTCTGATTCGCTGGAGAAAATCAAGGACTATGCAGAGGATTCCATTCCGGTACTGGATGATAAAAACAGGATTTTGGGTGTTATTACTGCGCAGGACATCATTGAAGTTGTGGATGATGAGATGGGTGAAGACTACGCGATGTTGGCTGGTCTGACAGCAGAGGAAGATTTGAATGAACCCTTGAAGGACAGTATGAAAAAGCGTCTGCCGTGGCTGATTATTTTGCTGGGACTGGGCATAGGTGTGTCTGCCGTGGTTGGTTTGTTTGAGGCCGTAGTAGACCAGATTGCAGTTATTGTCTGCTTCCAGTCACTGATTTTGGGCATGGCAGGCAATGTGGGAACTCAGTCTCTGGCGGTAACTATTCGAGTGCTGATGGATGAAAATCTTGTAACTGCCCAGAAGGTGCAACTGATATTCAAAGAGATGAAGGTAGGCTTGTGCAATGGACTGCTTTTGGGGCTTGTGTCCTTTGGATTTATTGGCCTGTATGTGTGGCTGTTTAAAGGGTATGGTGTGATGTTTTCCTTTGCAGTATCCGGTTGTGTGGGCATTTCGCTTTTGATAGCAATGATTATCTCCAGTATGGTGGGCACCATGGTTCCTATCGTATTTAATAAATTAAAAATTGACCCTGCGGTGGCATCCGGTCCGCTTATTACCACCATCAATGACTTGGTGGCGGTTATTTCCTATTACGGACTGGCGTGGGTGCTGTTGATTAATGTGATGGGGCTGGGGTAAAAGTTTTGGAAAAGAAAATTTGAATTAAGGAGAGAATGAAAATGGCAAAGGAAAGATTTGAAAAGGTATATTCACAGGGAGCTGTAAATGTAACAGAGATTTGGGTAGATAGAGAGACAGGTGTGAATTATGTATTTCATGTAAGCGGTTATGCGGGAGGTATGACACCTCTTTTGGATAGAGACGGCAAGCCGGTTGTTACGGCGGTTACCGGCGAGTAGAAGACGTGGAGCTAAGCGGTAGAATATAGGAGAATTGCAGGGCGATATGGAGCAACAAAAGAAATATAAGTGGAATAAGTGGAATAAGTGGAATAAGAAAAAGCTGATTCTGTTTGGTTTAACAGCAGTGCTTCTTATATGGCTTATATGGGGCAATGTCACGGTTCAGTTAACTCGGTTAACAGTAACGGATGCAGACCTTCCTGAGGCCTTTGTTGGCTATAAAATAGCCCAGATTTCCGACCTGCATAATGCTAAGTTCGGCAGGGATAACAACGTTTTGATACAAATGTTGGAGGAGCAGAAGCCGGACATTATCGTAATTACCGGAGATATGGCGGATTCCAATCACACGGATGTGGATGTTGCAATTGAATTTGCCCGAAGAGCAGTAGCTATTGCGCCCTGTTATTATGTGACAGGGAATCATGAAGGCTGGCTTGAAAAAGAATACGAGCGACTAGAAGAAGGCTTGATTACTGCGGGAGTTACTGTGATGCATGATGAAACGGTGACACTGGAAAAGGATGGGGAGTCCATACAATTAATTGGAGTGGATGACCCTACGTTTCGATATTATTTTGGAGGAGCGCCTTTTGCGTCACAGCTGAAGAAGCTGAAAGACGATAGGGCATTTACGGTACTTTTGTCCCACAGGCCGGAGTTGTTTAAGACTTATGTGAATGGTGAATTTGATATTGTATTTAGTGGTCATGCTCATGGAGGGCAGGTGCGTATTCCTTTTGTGGGAGGGGTGATTGCACCACAGCAGGGCTTTTTCCCGGAATTTGATGCAGGTGCTTATACGGAAGGTACAACTACAATGGTAGTTAGTAGAGGAATCGGTAATAGCGTGGTTCCGGTGAGGGTGAATAATCGGCCGGAGGTTATTGTGGTGGAGCTGCAAAAATAAAATTTGGAGGAGAATGATGAAAGTATTAATGATTAACGGGAGTCCCAGAGCAGAAGGTAAC
The DNA here is from genome assembly GCA_964403595.1 of uncultured Acetatifactor sp. GTDB lineage: Bacteria > Bacillota > Clostridia > Lachnospirales > Lachnospiraceae > Acetatifactor. The sequence continues at coordinate 3,144 of CAYOGM010000021.1, forward strand.
ACTGCAACTGCCTTGAAGGAAATGGAGAAAATTTTTGTACAGGAAGGCATTGAGGTGGTCACCATACAGGTGGGGCATCTGGATGTGAGAGGCTGCATTGGCTGTGGCAGATGCGGTGAGCTTGGTAAGTGTGTCTTTGATGATGTGGTGAATGAGTGTGCTAAGGAGTTTGCAGAGTGTGACGGTATTGTGGTGGGTAGCCCGGTTTACTATGCTTCTGCTAATGGCACACTGATTGCTTGTTTGGATCGTTTGTTTTATTCCGCTCATTGCGATAAGACCATGAAGGTGGGGGCAAGTGTGGTAGCGGCAAGACGAGGCGGTCTGTCTGCTACTTTTGACCAGCTGAACAAGTATTTTACCATTAGCGGCATGCCTGTGGCTTCAAGTCAGTACTGGAACAGTGTGCACGGTCGCACAGCAGGTGAGGCGGCACAGGATGAAGAAGGTATGCAGACCATGCGTACTCTGGCGAGAAATATGAGTTTTCTGATGAAGAGTATCCAGTTAGGTAAGGAAGCTTATGGTTTGCCTGAGAAAGAGGCACCTGCGCGCACGAACTTTATCAGATAGTGGGCGACTGTGGCATTTGAAAATACATAAATGAAAGTGAATTAGCAACATGAAGAAAACGATAAAAGCAGCACTGGTGGATACGTTGCCGGTGCTGACGGGATATTTGGTGCTGGGCTTTGGCTTTGGTATTATTATCAAAGTCAATGGCTACAGCCTTTTGCATGCATTTTTAATGAGTCTTCTGATTTATGCAGGCTCCATGCAGTATGTGGCAATCGGTTTGTTTACCGGGGGAGCGTCGCTGGTGACAGTGGCACTGACTACTCTGATGGTGAATGCAAGACATTTATTTTATGGAATATCCATGATTGACCGATACAAAAATACCGGGGCAAGAAAGCCCTATCTGATATTTGCACTTACAGACGAAACCTACTCCTTGGTGTGTAGCGATAATCCGAATATTCCGGAGAAGGAACGGAAGAATTATTATTTGTTTGTGTCTTTGTTTGACCATATTTATTGGATAACAGGCTCGGTTCTTGGTGTGGTAGTAGGCTCTCTTGTGAAATTCAACAGTGAGGGTATTGATTTTGCATTGACGGCACTATTTGTCACAGTATTTCTGGAGCAGTGGCTGACCACCAAAAAGCACGCACCGGCGATAATCGGTGTGGTGGTTTCGGTGATTTGTCTGGTGATTTTCGGAAGTGAAAGCTTCTTGATTCCCACAATGCTGATTATTGCGTTGTTATTATGTCTGTACAAGGAGGTGCCTGAAAATGAGTGAGATGCATATTTGGTATGCAGTGGCTGTGATGGCACTAGTGACGGCGTCCTTGCGATTCCTGCCATTCCTTGTGCTGGGCGGCGATAAGAAGACCCCTAAAATCATACAAAAGCTAGGAAAGATTCTTCCCTATGCCATCATGGGAATGCTGGTGGTGTACTGCTTAAAGGGCGTAACCTTCACAAGTGTAGCGGGCTTTGCACCTTCATTGATTGCATGTCTGGTGGTGGGAGCTTTGTATGTGTGGAAGAGGAATACACTGGTGAGCATTGTCTGTGGTACGGTGTGTTATATGCTGCTGGTGCAGGTGGTGTTTTAAGGGATTTCGATGATAGTGCTTTTCTAAAATGGGTTTGTTGCAAGCTGGATTATTAGTTGCGGCAGACCTGTTTTGCGAGTGATGACAATTGGACGCAGTTTAATTGTATGGGTTGATGGGAATATAAAAATATTAGGATTGGGCATATACAGAAAAATCCAAGCGCAGTACCCAAAAGCCATCCTATTTCTTAGTAAAAAACTCAGGTTACAGGCGCTCATGGGTATATACGAAAAAATCCCCTGAAAATGCCCAGATTCTTCCTATATTTTGGGCAGCAGAGCTCGTTTTTTCTGCATATGCCCATAGAGCTTCTTAAACATGTGTTTATTCATGAAAAAAGTACTGATTTTGGGCATTTTGAAGCAAAAAATTTGTATATGCCCAAATCGGCTAGATGACGAAATATTTCTCCAATCCCTGGATACAAAATAGTCATCAACTTAATAATACTCAAGCTGAGAATTATTGTTGAGCGCGACAACTCCCAATTTATAGGCAAGAGAAAGCTTAAGGACAGGAGACTTAAAAGCACATGATTATTTTAAGTTGTCGATGAGATGAGTTAGATTAAGAAATGGAGATGGTATATATGTATTTTGCATCACTGGAAAAGACCGTTCTCGACTGACGAATATTTGGAGTGGTTGTTATAGCGGTAATGTTCTATTCTTATCTACAAACTCTCTTAGAAATAAGGAGAAAATCTTTCTTTCTTTGGGCCATGATGACGATTGGAGAGATTGCTCTTATGTATGCCTATCCGGTGACTTCTCAGGATGTTCCCTTGTTAATTGCGTTTTTTATTGGTTATTTAGTAGTGTTTGGTGGTTTGTTTTTATTCGGATTATGGTTATTTAAAAAAGGGAAAGCTGATATATTGATAATCCGAAAGTAATATGATATGATAAAGACGAACATACATTCGACCTAAACGCATCATCTTTTGATTTTTTGGTGACCAAACATTATGTTATGGAGCAGAAGCTTTTCAAATTGTCATCGTTTTTAGATTAATTGGTTTGTGGTTTATTTGGGCATTTTGTATGATAGCACAAATAGTATTGCTGATACTGGAAAAAATAAAGAATATTTTGAAACGGAGGTGAAAGACGATAAATAGTCAGGAAATATCAGAAAATCGCACTTATGTCTGTATTGATTTAAAGTCTTTCTATGCCTCCGTTGAATGTAAGGAGCGGGGGCTGGACCCTTTGACCACCAATCTGGTGGTGGCAGATGCGGCTCGCACCGAGAAGACGATTTGTCTGGCGGTTACGCCAAGCTTAAAGGCTTATGGCATTCCCGGACGAGCCAGACTATTTGAGGTGGTTCAGAAGGTCAAGCAGGTGAATGCTCAGCGCAGATATCATGCGCCGGGACATACCTTTACGGACAAGTCGGTTGATGCAAAAGAGCTGGCAGAGAATCCGACCTTGGAGCTTGATTATATTGCAGCAGTGCCCCGAATGGCACTGTATATGAAGTACAGCACGCAGATTTACAATGTGTATCTGAAGTATGTGGCACCGGAGGATATTCACGTCTATTCGATTGATGAGGTTTTTATCGATGTGACAGGTTATTTGAAGGCTTATAAGATGACAGCACGTCAGTTGGCCCAGAAGATGATACTGGATGTGCAGGATACTACGGGCATTACTGCGGCGGGAGGTATCGGTACGAATTTGTATCTGTGTAAGGTGGCTATGGATATTATGGCAAAACATGTTCCGGCGGACGAGCAGGGGGTGCGAATTGCGGAACTGGATGAGATGTCCTATCGAAAGCTTTTGTGGAATCACAGGCCTCTTACGGATTTTTGGCGGGTGGGCAGGGGCTATGCCACCAAGCTTGAGGCACAGGGGATTTTTACCATGGGAGATGTGGCGCGAATGTCTCTTTCGGAATGGGGAGAGGATTGGCTGTATCGCACTTTTGGGGTAAATGCAGAGCTTCTGATAGACCATGCATGGGGCTGGGAGCCCTGCAATATTGCACAGATTAAAGCATATAAGCCCACCAGTAACAGCATCAGCTCCGGGCAGGTGTTGCATTGCGCCTATGATGCGGAGAGGACCAAACTGGTGGTGCGGGAGATGACTGATTTGTTGGTGCTTGATTTGGTGGACAAGGGGCTGGTGACGAATCAGATGGTATTGACTTTGGGCTATGATATCGAGAACCTGACAGACCCGGAGCGCAGACGCAAATACAAAGGTCCTGTGACTACTGACCCCTATGGGCGCAAAATTCCCAAGCATGCTCATGGAACGGCCAATCTGGACAGACCGACTTCCTCCACAAGGCTGATAATCAATGCGGTGATGGAGCTGTTTGACCGGATTATAGATCCGAATCTGTTGGTGCGGCGTATTACCATTGGAGCAAACCACGTAGTAGAGGAAGCTTCGGTAGTAAAGGAAGCTGCGCCGGAGCAGCTGGATTTGTTCACGGATTATGAAGCTTTGGAGCGGGAGCGTAAGGTGCAGGAGGAAGAGCTGGAAAAGGAGAAGCATATTCAGCAGGCACTTTTGGATATCAAGAAAAAGTATGGTAAAAATGCGATTCTGAAAGGAATGAATTTGCAGGAGGGAGCTACAGCCAAGGACCGCAATGCTCAAATCGGAGGACATAAGGCGTAGCGCGCGTGAGGTTCGATAGGGCGAAATAGAAACTGTTGACAGGGAGGTGGGGCATGAATCCAACAACTGACTATGAAAAATATGCGGATATTATCGATTTGCCTCATCATCAATCTGCGAAGCGTCCCCATATGCCGGTGGAGGACAGGGCGGCTCAGTTTTCCCCCTTTGCGGCATTGACAGGGTATGAGGATGCGGTGAAGGAGACTGCGAGGCTTACGGATGAGCGGATAGAGCTGGATGAGTACAGCAAGGAAGACTTGAATCAACAGTTGAATAAGATAAAGAAACATCTACAGGCACATACAAGTGCATCAAAGCAGAATGATGAGGTTGGACAACCACAAATTTCTGTTACCTATTTTGTGCCGGATGAACGCAAGGCGGGAGGGGCTTATGTGACTGTCAGAGGTGCTGTGAAGAAAATAAAAGAATATGAGCAGCAGCTGGTTATGGCAAACGGAACGGAAATTCCGATTGGGGAAATCGTGGAGATCACTTGTATGGAAAACGGAGGAATGTTCTGAAATGAACTTTTCCTTGGAGCTTTTACAATCTGTGCTTGGCAAAGGTTGGTTCATTGAAAGTTTATGCTATAAGAAAGAGGATATAAAATGTATGCAAAAACAGAATTGTTCAAACAATTAGAACAGATGGGGTTGAAAAATACAGATACCGTACTGATTCATTCATCTATGAAGGCTATTGGTGAGGTAGATGGTGGTGCAGATACGGTGTTGGATGTGTGGCAGGAGTATTTTGCGAACGGATTACTTTTGTTGCCTACCCATACATGGGCCAATGTAAATGCAGAGAATCCGGTGTATGACCCTGTGAATACGGAGAGCTGTGTGGGGCTTTTGACCAATTTATTCCGCAAGCGAGAGGGAGTGGTGCGTTCGTTGCATCCCACTCATAGTATGGCTGCATATGGTTTGCATGCGGCAGAATATGTGTTAGGGGAGGAATATTGTAATACTCCTTGTACACCGGGAGGGTGTTATGACCGCCTGCGCCAAAGGAATGGAAAAATCCTGCTGGTGGGAGTAGGACATGAGAGAAACACTTTTATTCATAGTGTGGAAGAGGTATTGAATATTCCAAATCGTTTGGCGGACAAGCCTATGGAACTGACGGTTTGTATGCCGGATGGCAGCAGTCGTAAGGTTTATATGCGTAAACACTATAACGCACAGCAACCGCATATTTCAGAGGATTTTGTGAAGTTGAATCAGGCGTTTCTTGACTGCGGTGTGGTAGAAGAGGTACAGTTTGGTGATGCGCAATGTCTGTTATGTGATGCAAAAGGGGGTTTTGAAGTTATAAGACATGTACTGGCACCGGACCCGGAATGTCTGGTTACAGCCCCCGATATTCCGCCCGAGAGATGGTTGGAATATCGGAATAGGTAACCGGATGGAGCCAAAGGAGGAACGAAAGTTATAACTAAGGATAGCGTTAAATTGGCATCGTGGCAGAGCGAAGGTCGGTGTCAGGGCTGTGTGAAATCAGCCCGGCTCAGCGATTCGGGTGACGCCTACAAAGATGTCAGATATTTCGTACCAGGTGGCAAAGTCTGTGACACCGGTCTGAGGCAGATTAAAAATACTTTGGAAAATCCTTACACTCTGCGCGGTAGCAGGCCCATAAATGCCATCTGCCATAACTGTGGGAATGGCGGGATAATTGCGGGCAATTCGATTCAACTGGTTTTGCAACTGGCGGACTTTGTCCCCGGAGGCACCAATGCTCAAGGCATAACCTGGATAGGAGGAGGGAACGCCGGAAATCATATCTGCTGTGGCAATATACATGTCATTACCGTAATAATAGCGAATGATTTCTATGGCAGAATAGCCTTCTTCCGCCAGATATTTGGAGCCCCATTGGCTTAAACCGTTGCAGGTGACCCGGTCACCATCACAGTAGGAAGTAAAAATCGGCTGACGGACTCCGGGGCGTGCCAGGTAGTTGGCAAAAATAGTATCTACCAGATAATCAATATTTTCAAAAATATTACGTCCATAAATCCACTTTTGGTCATAAGCGGTGGATGAGGTGATGGTGAAGGGATACCCTTGTCCCCTATACCATTCGGTATAAACTCTGTTCAATGTTACGGACATTATCACAAGAATATTGGCATAAATTGCAGGCTCCGGCCAAGTTGAGTAGATTTCGCAGGAGGCTACATTTTTGATGTAGTCTTTGTAGCGAACCCAGTAATTGGTGGCAGAGGAATCGGAGGGAACACCATCATGAACGATAATATATTCCGGAATTACCACTCTGCTTAGGACAATTTCACCACTTTCGTCCATGGGCTTTATCTCGTCCTCGGGAATTTTCGGAGGATAATTGCCATATAACGTGTGGTCAGGGATGATGATAAACTGTTCCGCCTCTCGGGATGTTTCTAACGGTGTCATCACGATTGGCTGAAGAGAGAGAGTACCGGAGAGTAATTCGGAACCGGATACCTCCACCGGTTCGTAGCCTTCTGCAGTTACAGTGATATTGTACTCTGAATAGGGGCGGAATTCGAATTCGGGTGTCAGGGAAAGCGCTACAGGTGGCGTGGGTAAGGTTACAATGGGAGTCTGACCGGAGTTGTCGGTTGTCAGGGTTTCCAATACAGTGTCCGGTTCCTCTGTTTTGGTAATGATAACGGTAGCGTTTGCTACGGGAATCATACCGATTGTAGAAACAACACTTACCCGCAGAGACCCGGAGTTGTCGATTCGTTCTGTCGGGGAAGTGGCATTGTTGTTGCTTGCAATGTCTGTGTATATATCCATAAAGATACCTTTTATAGAGATTTGTTGTCATAAATATATGCATCTTTGAAAAAAATGTTACTGTTACTTGGCAAAGAATCATTTGCCCTTTGTCGCAATTTTTGGTATACTGTAAGATAGTACGTTATACAAGGTGGGAAAGTGGCAATGCAGGGGATTATTGATCAGATTTTAGAAGGTAAATATGATTATGAGAACAGCTCTCTGGATTTCTCATGTGCAAAATTAGAGATTACCATGCACAAGGGGGAAGTTTGCGAGGGCTCTTTTCATGTGTATTCGCCGGAGGAGGTTTTTACCCATGGCTTTGTAAGTACCACGGATTGGAGAATGGAGTGTCTGGTCACGGAATTTACCGGTGCCAATGAAGAAATATTTTACTGTTTTCACGGAGAGAATCTGGAGGAAGGGGATGTAGTAAAAGGGAATTTCTGTGTAGTCAGCAATCAAGGGGAGTATTATCTGCCTTTTGTGGTGACAGTGGCACATGTGACCCCGGAATCTTCCGTTGGCAGTATCAAGAATCTGTTTCATTTTGCCAATCTTGCCAAGAGTAACTGGCAGGAAGCGGTAGAGTTGTTTTATTCACCTGAATTTGTTACGGTTTTTGAGGGGGCAGACCAGCAGTTTTATGACTGCTACAGGGGTCTTTCCGTGTATGCCGGTAATGAGCAGAATGTAGATGAATTTCTGATTCGCATCAATAAGAAGCAGAAGATGGGTTTTGTGGTGCGAGAGGAAGAAGTTCGTATGGAACTGGATAATACTTCTGATGATGTGATGGAAGCAGAGCTCAATATCAAGAGAAATGGTTGGGGTTATACAGCGCTACAGGTGGAGTGTGAAGGAGAGTTTGTGTTTACCCAGAAGGAGTTTCTGGGGGAGGAGGAGTTCCCCGGCAATCATTGTAAATTGCCGGTATTTATTGATACCCAGCTGTGTAGAAATGGCATGAATTACGGACGGATTTATTTGTATAATTCCTATGTTTCCTTTGAAATTCCGGTGGTTGTGCAGATGGGAGAGGAGTCTGTGGCCCGCACAAGTCATTTGAAGAGGAAAAAGGACATTGTGCAGCTTGTGAAGGCCTATCAGGATTTTCGTATGAAGAAAATCGGTTCCGCAGCATGGCTTGAGGCTACAGAGGCGATTGTAGAGGATATGGTGGCGCAGAATGAAGATGATGTGGAAACCAGACTGTTTCAGGCGCAGCTTTTGATTTCTGAGGAACGCTACAATGAGGCAGATTGGGTACTGGAGCTTGCCATGGATTTGTTAGAGGAGATGGATGAGGAGCAGACAACTCTGTATGCCTATTATCTGTATCTGACAACATTGATTCAGCGGGATGAAAGTTATGTGAATCAGGTAACCTTAGAGGTGGAGAAACTTTATGGACGTGACCGTAGCAACTGGCGAATTGCTTGGCTGCTTTTATATCTTTCTGAGGAGTATAATAAGACGGCTATTTCTAAGTGGGAGTTTTTGGAGAAGCAGTTTGCGAGGGGGTGCGAGAGCCCGATTCTCTATATAGAGGCATTGCATTTGCTGAATGGCAATCCGTCTCTTTTGCGCAAGCTGGATGGTTACATATTGCAGATTGTAAATTATGGTTCAAAGCAGGAGGTGTTAAATCCGGAGCTTGCAGAGCAGCTTTTATATCTTGCCGGAAGAAGTAAAGGATATAACCCGGTTCTTTTGAAAATTTTGCAAAGGATTTATCGGAAGCATGAGGACGTACGGTTTTTGCAGGAAATCTGTACCATGCTGGTGAGAGGAAGTTGTGTAGGTCCTGCTTATTTTGAATGGTATAAGGCAGGAGTAGAGGCTCAGCTTCGCATTACAAATCTTTATGAATATTTTATGATGTCAGTGGATATGCAGGGGAATGTGGAGCTTCCCCGGATTGTACTGATGTATTTTTCCTATCAGGCCAATCTGGATTTGACAAGAAGTGCTTTTCTCTATTGGTATGTAGTACAACACAAGGTGCAGTTGGGTGATTTGTATGAAATTTACAAACCCCGCATGGAGTATTTTGTGGTGGACCAGATTCAAAAGGGGCGTATCAACAGACATTTGGCAGGACTGTATCAGGAGCTTTTGGTGCCTGCCATGATAAACGAGCAGACGGCTAAGCAGCTGGCAAAGCTTTTGTTTGCCCATAGCGTCTGTGTGGAAGACTTGCGGATGCGTAAGGTGATTGTGTATCAGCCGGGTAATCTTAGGGAAATGGAATATCCTTTGTCAGAGGGAACAACCTGGATTCCTGTTTATGGCAATGATTGTACGATTCTTTTTGAAGATGCCTATGGGAACCGTTTTGTATCCTCAGTGGAGTATACATTGGAAAAATTAATGATTCCCGGAAGATTTCTGCGTATGATTTTCAGACATGTGACAGATTGTCTGGAACTTGACCTTTACCGGAGTGAATATGCGCAGGAGTCAGAGCTTCTCTCGGAGGAAGCACAGGAATGTATGCTCAGAATATGTGCCAATGAAGGTGTGGATGAGCGCATTCGTCGGAGCCTGTTCTTAAAGATGCTTCGTTATTTCTATGACACAGATAAAATGCAGTCCTTGGATGAGTGTCTTGAGAATATTCCGGTAGAGTTGTTTTCTCCGGCGGACAGAGGAGAAATTTTCCGCTATCTGGTGAGAAGAGGGCGCAATGATGAGGCATGGGAATGGGTTGCAGAACTGGGGCCTTACTTTGTGGAGCCTAAGCCTTTGATGCGACTGGTGGGTGAACAGATTGAGCTGATGGATGGAGCTATGGATGAGATGCTTTTGCAGGTTGCATTGTACTGTTATCGGTATCGTAAGTTTGACAGCCGTATTGTGGAGTATTTGGCGCAGTGGGCTCAGTGTCCTACCAAGGAGCTTCGGGATATCTGGAAGTCGGCATGTTCGTTGGAAGTAGAGGCATATTTGCTGAGTGAGAGACTTCTGATACAAATGCTTTTTTCGGGAGCCTTTGTGGGAGAGAAACTGGAGATTTTTGACTATTATATTTCGCGAGATGGAGATTTGCGCATTGTGGAGGCGTTTCTGGACAGATGTTGTTATGATTACTTTGTGAAGGAAAGGCTGACAGAAGACATTGTATTTCGTGAAACAGGTAAGCTTTATGAGAGACAGGGAGAACTGCAGCGTGTATGTAAGCTTGCTTATCTGAAGTATTATGCGGAGAACCCTGACCGGATTGAAAAAGATAATATTCCTCACATTGAGACATTTTTGGAGGAGTTTCTTGCAGAGAAAATTCATTTAAATTTCTTCCGAAATTATGTCAGTCTGCCCTTTAGCAAGGAAGATATTTTGCGAGAGATGATGGACAAGACTGTTGTGGAATATCGCGCAAAAGCGGGAGCCAGAGCCAATATTCATTATGTGATTATGCGGGAAGATGGCGCGACTTCAGAATATCTGAAAGAACCCATGCGTGAGGTGTGCAGTGGAGTATGCTTTAAGGAGTTCGTGTTGTTCTTTGGCGAGAACCTTCAATACTACATCATGGAGGAGTGCGACGGCAAGGAACAGTTGACGGAGAGCGGTAATCTTCAAAAGAGTGATATTCGCGGAGACGCGGGAGACTGGCGATATGAAATGATTAATGACATTATTATAAGCAAGACTTTGGAGGATTACGATACACTGGATGGACTTTTGGATGAATACTATCGCAGGGAGTATCTGTATGAGAATCTATTTGAGTTGCAGTAAATAATTTGACCTGTTAAAGGAGGTGGGATGTATGGGTCTTTTGAATCACGGGAAATTGGTAATAGGTATAGATATCAGCGAGCAGTTTACGCAGATAAGTTACTGTATTGGTGACGGAGAGGTGGAGACGCTTTCTTCGGTGGCAGGAGAGGAGTCCTATAATATTCCCACAGTATTATGTAAACGTCTGGGTGTAAATCAGTGGTTTTATGGTAAGGAGGCTATTCGCTGTGCAGAGGAGGGGACGGGCATTCTGGTGGAGAATGTGTTGCAGCTTGCTTTGGACGGTGAACCGGTGCAGATAGATGGAATTACCTTTGATCCGGTGGCTCTTTTGGGACTTTTCGTGAAGAGGAGTCTGGGTATGTTGTCTCAGGTGGCAGCTCCTGATAAGCTGGCAGGTATAATGATGACCTGTGAGAAACCGGATGGAAGAATGATTGAAGTGTTGCAGCAGGTGGTGAGCAGTCTGCATCTTAAGACAGATAAGGTTTTTTATCAGAGTCACGCAGAGAGCTTTTACAACTATGTGATAAAGCAAGGGCCGGAGCTTCGGCAGACCAGAGTGCTTCTTCTGGAGTATCGGGGAACCAGAGTGCAGGCTTATTGCATGGATAGCAACAGACGGACCACGCCGGTGGTATGCAGTGTAGATGCGTGGGAGCATAACATGCCGCCTTATGAACCTATGCCGGAGGATGAGACGCTTAAGAGGGAAAAGATGGAGCGTCTGGACCGGGAATTTGAGGATATTGCGTCTCAGGTATGCAAAAATACGGCAGTTTCTTCGGTATATTTGATAGGTGAACATTATTCCGATGAGTGGATGAAGGAATCATTGCGTACCCTGTGCACGGGACGCAGAGTATTTCAGGGCAACAATCTCTACAGCAAGGGAGCCTGTATGGCCATACAGGAGCGAATGCGTCCTACTGAGGTGGGGAAAGCTCATGTATTTCTGGGCGAGGATAAACTCAAAGTAAATATTGGCATGAACATGTTGAAACAGGGCGAGGAGACTTATGTGGCTTTGCTGGATGCGGGTGTGAACTGGTATGAGGCACAATATAGCTTTGAATTTTATCAGAGAGGTGACAACGAATTTGATTTGATTCTTACATCACTTTTGGGTGGTGAGTGCAGAACGGAACGGATTGTGCTGGAGGATATGTTGCCGGGAATGAGCCGTATGCATGCCAAAATTTTCCTTACCGGAGAGAAGCATCTGGTGTTGGAAATTGAGGATTTGGGTTTTGGAAGCTTCAGGGCGGCTACCCATCAGGTGTGGCGCAAGGAGATTGCTTTATAAACTGAGTGAAGAAAAAGGGGCAGGAGAATGTCAATATGCGTGTCAGTATATGTGTAGGTAATTATGCTACAACTCCATATTACATAGCAGGACTGGAACTTCCGGTAAACTCCATGGAAGAGCTTAGCTTCGCGCTCAAGGAAAATGCATTTTTGCTGGATGTTTCCGTGATGCGGGACGAACTGGTGGAGTGGATTGACAGGGAGTGTGGTTTGCAAAGTCTTGCCGGGGAGCTTTACAAGCTTATCCACAGGCAGGGTTCCCTCAGTGCTTTTGTCATTATGATTCTTGAGTATGTGGGATTTTATGAAAGTGCCGATATACGCGATGTGGAACAGATTCTGAAAAAGGGTGCAGGGCTGTCTATTATCGAGAGAAGAAAGAGTCAGATTGATTATCTTGTACGTCAGAAGCGGTATGCTGCGGCGATTCGGGGATACGACAATTTGCTGGATAAGTGGACTGAGATGGAAAATGCAGGCAATGAGCTTCCGGCGGCCAAGGTTCGAGGTGCCATTTTGCACAATAAGGCAGTAGCGCTGGCAGGAATGATGTTTTATGGTGGAAGTGCAGAATGTTTTAAAGAAGCTTATGAGACAGACGGAGGGCTGGCGCATTTTCAGGGATATCTGGCGGCGAAGCGCATGGAGCTTAGTGAGGGTGAGTATATATCATTTGCGGCAGAACAGTCTCAGGGATATAAGTATACTTTAGAGCTTGAGAAGAAAATGGAGCGTCTGACGGAGGATTGGAAGATTCAACCGGAATTTCAGAGGCTTTTGGAGATTAGGGAATGGCGCAGAACCGGAGACAGACAGCTTTATTATGATGGAAATGATGAAATTATCCAGGAGCTGAAGAGCGGTTATTGTAGCAGCGTTGGAGAATAAAGGAGCACTGATATGGGTTTGTGGAAAAAAATCTTCGGTTTGGTCTCCAGACAGGAGCAGGAGCAGACGGAGTCTGACTGGGAAGAAATTGTATATGACCACACGGAGGTGGATTTCTCAGACGAGGAGCAGAGAAGTCGTTATGTGACAGGATGTTTGGAACAGATGGCAGAGGCTGCCAAGGAAATAAATCAGCTGAATGGTGAATACAGTCTGGTGACAGCGTATCTGACGGATATGGAGGAGATAGAGGCTTTGCCTGAGGAGCCCAGAGAGGAGCTCAATCGCATAGCTAACAAGTTGTTGATTCTGGAGAGAGAACGTCAACAATATCTGGACAAGCCAAATCCTATGCGTGACAGCGATTATTATAACATGCGCAAACAGGAGAATGAGGTTCAGGAAGGGATTCGCAAGTTAAAAGAGGCAGAGCAGTACAATAAGCTTGTAAAAAAGGATTTAAAACGGCTGGATGGTGAGCGGCATGCCTATGTCTATCGCAAAAATGAGTTGTTGACAGCTCAGACCAATTTGCGAGGTATGGCTGTGATATTTGTGTGTGCGTTGGTTGCATGCCTGATTATGTTGGCGGTACTTCAGTTTGGTTTTGAAATGGATACCTATGCGGGATATTTTATTGCAATTCTTGCAGGAGCCATTTCGCTGACTGTGGTATGTGTAAAGTATATCGATGCTGACAAGGAAATCGGTTCAGTGGAGCGGGCGGTCAGCAAGCTGATTCAGCTTCAGAACAAAGTAAAAATCCGTTACGTCAACAATACAAATTTGTTGAATTATTTGTATATGAAGTATGACACGGACAGTGCTTCCAATCTGGAAAAGCTATGGAATGCTTATTTGGAGGAGAAGGAGGCACGCAAGCAGTTTGCGGAAGCGGAGGCCAAGACGGAGTATTATCAAAAGGAGCTGATTAGACAGCTGTCACAGTTCCGTGTAAGTGATCCGGTTCGTTGGATTAATCAGGCGAGAGCACTGTTAGACCCCAGAGAGATGGTGGAGATTCGGCATGAATTGATTGTCAGAAGACAGTCTCTTCGTCAGCAGCTGGAATACAACAATAATGTGGCGCAGACTGCCCGTGATGAAATCATGGTAATTGCCAAGGAACACCCCCGATGGGCGGCAGATATCATGGATATGGTGGATAAATATGACACAAACATATAAATTTGCTATTGTTTTTTTGAAATAAATGTGGTTATCTATTATATGTGATATTTTTTGACAAGGAGAAATTTTATGGGCGGATTTTTTGGAGTTGCTGCAAAAGAAGATTGTGTGTTTTATTTGTTCTTTGGAACGGATTATCATTCCCACCTTGGCACACGTCGTGCGGGCATGGCTGTGTACGACAGAGAAAAGGGATATGACAGAGCGATTCACAATATTGAGAATTCTCCATTTCGAACCAAATTTGACAAGGATGTAAATACAATGAAGGGACAGCTTGGAATCGGATGTATTTCTGATTATGAGCCTCAGCCCCTGATTGTGAGATCTCATCACGGCACGTATGCAATTTCTACCGTTGGTAAGATTAATAATATGGATAAAATTCTGGACGAGCTGTTCTCTCATAGTCATTCTCATTTTTTGGAGATGAGTGGTGGCGATATCAATGCTACGGAGCTGGTGGCAGCGATTATCAACCAAAAGGATAATCTGGTGGAGGGTATTCAGTATGCTCAGGAGCTGATTGAGGGTTCTATGACCATTTTGATTCTGACACCGAAGGGAATTTATGCAGCCAGAGATCGTATGGGTAGAACACCGGTTGCTATCGGCAAAAAAGATGGTGCTTGTTGTGTGGCATTTGAGAGCTTTGCTTATCTGAATCTTGGTTATGTAGACGAGAGAGAGTTGGGACCCGGAGAAATCGTGGTTGTGACTCCCGAGGGGGCACGTACATTGAGTGCACCCGGCAAAGATATGAAGATTTGTACCTTCCTGTGGGTTTATTATGGTTATCCTTCCACATCCTACGAAGGTATCAGTGCAGAGCAGATGCGTTATAATTGTGGTGCTCTTATGGCAAAGCGTGATAATGTGAAGCCGGATATTGTGGCAGGTGTGCCGGATTCGGGTATTGCCCATGCAGTGGGATATGCCAATGAGTCAGGAATCCCATTTTCCAGACCTTTTATCAAGTATACACCTACCTGGGCCCGTTCCTTTATGCCTACCATTCAGACCCAGCGTAATCTGATTGCGAAGATGAAGCTGATTCCGGTACATGATTTGATTCAGGATAAGAGTTTGCTTCTTATTGATGACTCTATTGTGCGTGGAACCCAGTTGGGTGAGACTACAGAATTTTTGTATCAGAGTGGTGCAAAAGAAGTACATATCAGACCGGCTTGTCCTCCTTTGATGTTCGGATGTAAGTATTTGAACTTCTCCCGTTCTTCTTCGGAGATGGACTTGATTACCAGACGTGTGCTCAAGGAGATTGAGGATGAGGGTAAGACCATTGATTTGAAGGCGTATGTGGATCCGGATACCATAGAGCATGAGGATATGGTGGAGCGTATTCGCCAGAAACTGAATTTCACCAGTTTGCGATTTAATCGTTTGGACGATATGATTGCGGCAGTGGGCATTGGCAGAGAGAATCTTTGTACCTATTGCTGGGATGGTAGAGAATAGGTTGAAAAATATATTTTTCAACCAGAAATTTGGGCATAGCCCAAATTTCCACGGAGTGCATCATTTAGATGGTGGTTATGTGTATGATTAGTAATTTGGAATATTATAAAGTGTTTTATTATGTGGCAAAGACCGGTAGTGTGACGGCGGCAGCTGAGAGGCTGTCCATCTCACAGCCGGCGGTAAGCCAGGCGATTAAGCAGTTGGAGACAAGTCTTGGTATGAAACTCATATACCGGGCTTCCCGTGGTGTCAGACTGACAAGGGAGGGACAACTGCTTTTTTCGTATGTGGAAAAAGGGTATGAACAGATAGAGACCGGTGTGGAAAAACTGCTGAAGTTGAAAAACATGGAGGGTGGAGAAATTCGTATTGGTGCCAGCGATATGACGCTGCAATATTTCCTCTTGCCCTATCTGGAGCATTTTCATGAGAAATATCCTGATATTAAGATTGTGGTAACCAATGCGCCTACCCCGGAAACCCTCAGCTCCATGGAAGAGGGAAGGATTGATTTTGGCGTGGTAAGTACACTTTTTACACCCGGACAGGGGATGGAGGTGGTGCCTGTGCGTGAAATTGAGGACATATTTGTGGCAGGAAGGCGTTTTATTGCCTACAAAAATAAGACCTTGGATTTGCAGGAATTAGAGCAGCTGCCCATGATTTTTCTTGAGAAAAATACCAGTACCAGAAGCTATATGGATGCTTTCTTGGAGGGAAATGGTGTGCAGGTGCAACCGGAGTTTGAACTGGCTACCAGTGATATGATTGTGCAGTTTGCTCTGCGAAATCTCGGCGTGGGATGCGTGGTGAGGGACTTTGCGGCGGAATATTTGAATTCCGGTATGTTGTTTGAACTTCGTTTTAATAAGATTATTCCGAAACGAAGCTTTTGCGTGGTAAGGTCTACCAAAATGCCGCTGTCGGCTGCAGCAGAAAAGCTTTGGGCGGATGTAGTTGGAGGGAAAGTGTGAAAATGATTAAGAATATAATTTTTGATATTGGTAATGTGTTGACGGATTTTAGATGGAGAGATTTTCTTAGAGATAAGGGATTTGATGATGCAATGATTGGCAGAATTGCCAAGGCTTCGGTGGAAAATCCTCTATGGAAGGAGTTTGACAGGGGAGAGCTTGCAGGGGAGGAACTGATGCAGGCATTTATCAATGCAGACCCGGAGATTGAACAGGAGTTGCACAATGCCTATGACAATATTCATGGCATGGTGACCATCCGTGATTATGCAATTCCTTGGGTACAGGAGCTGAAGTCGAAGGGCTATAAGGTCTGGTATCTTTCCAATTTCTCTGAGAAGACAGAGATTGAGTGTGCAGACTCCATTGCATTTATTCCCTATATGGATGGTGGCATCCTGTCTTGGAAGGACAAGCTGATTAAGCCTGACCCGAAGATTTATCAGCTGATGCTTGCGCGATTTGAGCTGGTGGCAGAGGAAAGCGTGTTTATTGATGATTTGCCCGAGAACGTGCAGGGCGCAGTGAATGAAGGAATTCACGGTATCGTGTTTGAGAGCAGAGAACAGGTTGTGCAAGATTTGAAGAAGCTTGGGGTGGAGTAGAGTTTTATAGGAAATTCTTGATTTCACGTGGCTAGGGAGTGCACGTGGGCATATACACAAAAATGGTTTTGAAATACCCATAAATTATCAAAAAAATGGGCAGCAGAGACAGATTTTATTGTATATGCCCATGCTCTGTTTTTAGCAAGTCAAATAAAGAAAATATGTTGATATGGATGTTTGATTATATCCGGACGTGGAAGGGTGAAGTTTACAGAGGAGATGCTCAAGGAAGGTAAGTTAGAAATCACGGACAAGGCTACCGGCAAAAAGCTTGTGTATGGAACAGACTTCACGGAGAGCAAATGAAAGGATTAGGGAATTGGTGTCTGTAGGCACCGATTCCCTATGTTCTTTATTGATATATTTGGCGTATAAAAACACTTGATTTATAAAATAAATGGTGCTATTCTAAACTCATGCAATTATCTGAGGTTGCATATCTTTTTTTCTAATGTCAATTCGACAGAAAATTCACCTAAAAAAATTTATAGATAGGAGGATGTGGTTCAAAATTGGGAATTAATAACTGAATAAAGTGCTTTACACCTATACAAAATCCGCCTATAATATATTTATCCTAACAGGGAGGCGGTGGAAGGAATGGAAGAAATGAATCAGTATGAAGTAGTTAATAATGCGATTGATTATTATAAGGCATTACAAGCCATAAAACGCGCTAATACTTGTGAAAATAAAGTGTTGGATTATGAAATTAAAACGACTCGAGTGAAGCTTGAGAAGTTCGGAGTGAATTTGCACGATTTAGAGTTTGATGATTAAGTAACCCGTAAATCTTGGTGTAGAGCCTTTTATTGAGTGGTTAACAGATAGGACTGTCGCAGTTGGCTGAGATTCAGCTGAGTGCGGCAGTCCTTTTGGTATTATAAGAAATATTGTTCGCGGTTACTCTTCATCCATGTCCGGGTCGCCGGGTATTTTCTTGCCGGTTGCTCTGCCATACATCCAGCTGTAAAGGAAAACAATAATGGGGATGACAAAGGTCAGGGCCAGACACAAAGCAAAGTATTTTCCGGAAGAAGAGGTGTCGACAATTGCCACTACAAGTGTAATGATGTACATGAGAATTAGTAAGATGACGCCAACCATGGCTACTACTTGTTTGGAAGTTATTTTTTTCTTGTTATCTGTGTTTTTCATAAAAATCTCCGTGTTGTTTGTGAAATATGATTGTGTATTGTGAGAGGCAAGGGGGCATGGGTATGGTTTTAAGCCGTCTGCTGACCACAATTACATTGCCATCATACCATTTTTAGGACTTTCTGACAACAAATTCTACAAATCCTGTAGAATAATTTGAATATGAAATATTGTTTTTTCGAGCAATCTGTTATATACTACTAAAGATAACTTTTTGAAAAATCAAAGTAAGGATGGTATTAACTATGGCATTATTAGATCAGTGGCGTTCAGTTGCATATAATGAGAAGCTGGACAGAAACAGACTTCAGCAGCTTTGGGGCGCTTATTTTAAAGAGGAGAAGGCTGTATATCAGGTGCTTCTGAAGACTCCCGATGAGGTAGTGGAGGGTACTGTTAAGGAGTTGGCGGACAAGTTCGGTATTACCGTTATGTCCATGACAGGTTTCCTGGATGGTATTAACGACAGCTTGAAGGAGCCTAATCCTATTGAGACCATGGAAGAGGATACACATGTTCAGCTTGGTTTTGATAAGGAGCTTCTGTACAAGAACATGGTGGCTGCAGATGCAGACTGGCTCTATGAGTTGGAGGAGTGGAACGATATCTTCGATGAGGATACCAGGAAGAGACTCTACAAGGAGCAGAAGAATTCTACTACCGTTGTGAAGGAAGCAAGAGTATATCCCAACGATCCCTGTCCTTGCGGAAGCGGTAAGAAGTATAAGAAGTGCTGTGGCAAGAAATAAATTAAGAAATAAACATAAGAATGATTTTCAGGTAACTTTTTCTGTAGGATACAAAAGACAAGCCTAAGAGGAGAATTGCATTGAATATAGCATCTTTTATTTTACCCAAGTCAGAGGTTGTCTATCTGCGAGATAATATGACTCTTCGCCAGGGTCTTGAGAAGCTTAAGCATACTACCTACACAGCTGTGCCGGTGATTGACATTGAGGACAGATATGTAGGCGTGGTGGGTTTGGGAGATTTCTTATGGAATATTCTCGACAGTAATGAACAGCTGGAAAATGTGACGATGAAGCATGTGGAGCAGATGACGCTTCGGGATGTTATTCAACACGGCAGAGTGAAGCCGGTGTGTATTGACACCAATATGGAACAGCTTCTGGGTCAGGCGCAGGTACAGAATTTTGTGCCGGTAATTGATGATAGAAATGTATTCATTGGTATTGTTACTCGAAGTGATATTATTAAGTATTTTGTGAAAAACAGTTAGGTACAGCAAATTGAGTCATTGATTGCTACATATGAAATGGGAGGCGTAGAAGATGAAAAAGCTGGAAGAGTACGTGAGAAGTATACCGGATTTTCCGGAGGAGGGAATTATTTTCCGCGATGTGACCAGTGTTTTGCAGGATGCAGACGGGCTGCATCTGGCAATTGATACCATGCAGGGACTTGTGAAGGATCTGGATTATGATGTGGTTGTCGGTCCGGAGTCCCGTGGTTTTATCTTTGGTACTCCCATTGCATATAACAATAGAAAGCCTTTTGTCTTGATTCGCAAGAAGGGAAAGCTTCCTTGCGAGACAGTGGAGAAGGCTTATGATTTAGAGTATGGACAGGCCGTCATTGAGATGCATAAGGATAGCATCAAGCCCGGTCAGAAGGTTTTGATTGTAGACGATTTGATTGCTACCGGCGGTACCACGGAAGCTATGATTCAATTGATTGAATCTCTTGGTGGCGTAGTTGTGGGCGTGGTGGTTCTTATCGAGCTTGCAGGACTTAATGGTAGAGAGAAGATTGCCGGATATCGTTTGGATTCCGCAATTTGTTATCCCGGTAAATAATACCGGGCAGGGAAAATCAGTCATCATGGAGCGTTTATGACAGAAGAAAAACGAACAGTGGTTGAGGAAGAGGACCTAATAACCCAAGCTAATGAGGTAAAAGCAAGGGAAGAAGTGAATAATGAAACAGAGTTTGTAGCCCCTGAGGTATTATATCAGAGGCTTATTGCTCATGTTCGGAAATATCATCCCAGCGATGATATTTCAATGATAGCGAAAGCTTATGAGACGGCTGCCGAGGCTCATAAGGAGCAGTTCCGTAAGTCGGGAGAGCCTTATATTATTCATCCTTTGAATGTTGCCATTATTCTGGCGGATTTGGAGCTGGATAAGGAAACAATTGTCGCAGGACTTCTGCATGATGTGGTGGAAGATACTGTGATGACAGAGGCAGATTTGGAGCGTGAGTTTGGTCAGGATGTAGCACTTTTGGTGGATGGAGTGACCAAGCTGGAGAAGATTCCACTTTCGGCAGGCGGTGATCAGTCGGATGCAAAGCTTGAGATGCAGGCAGAGAATCTGCGTAAGATGTTTTTGGCTATGGCCAAGGATATCCGTGTCATTATGATTAAGCTTGCAGACCGTCTGCATAATATGAGAACTTTGCGGTATCAAAAGCCGGAGAGTCAGCATCGTATTGCCAAGGAGACTTTGGAGATTTATTGTCCCATCGCCCAAAGACTTGGTATCAGTAAGTTGAAAATTGAGTTGGACGATTTGTCCCTTAAATATATGGAGCCTGAGGTTTACTATGATCTGGTGGATAAGATTGCGGTGCGAAAGAGTGTGCGTGAATCTTATATTCAGAGCATTGTGGACGAGGTGAGCAATCATGTGGAGAATGCAGGCATCAAGGCCGAGGTAGATGGCCGTGTGAAGCATTTCTTCAGTATTTATAAGAAGATGAAGAATCAGAATAAGACACTGGACCAGATATATGATTTGTTTGCAGTGCGTATTATTGTAGATTCTGTTAAGGATTGTTATGCGGCTTTGGGTGTGATTCATGAGATGTATAAACCCATTCCGGGCCGGTTTAAGGATTACATTGCAATGCCCAAGGCCAATATGTATCAGTCGCTGCATACGACTTTGATAGGAAGTACAGGTCAGCCCTTTGAGGTGCAGATTCGTACCTTTGAGATGCATAAGGCCGCAGAGTATGGTATTGCAGCCCATTGGAAGTACAAGGATGCTTCTGATGGCAAAAAGGTGGAGGCTCAGGAGGAGGAGAAGCTGGTATGGCTTCGCCAGATTCTGGAGTGGCAGAGAGACATGTCCGACAACAGAGAGTTTATGAATCTGCTTAAAAATGATTTGGATTTGTTCTCTGACAATGTGTATTGCTTTACGCCTACCGGAGAGGTGAAAAACCTTCCTGCCGGTTCGACTCCCATTGATTTTGCGTACAGTATTCACTCCGCAGTGGGGAATAAGATGGTAGGTGCCCGTGTAAACGGTAAGCTGGTGACGATTGATTATGAGATTCGCACCGGTGACCGTATTGAGATTATCACTTCCCAAAATTCCAAGGGACCCAGCCGTGACTGGCTGAATGTGGTAAAGAGTACACAGGCCAAGAATAAGATTAATCAGTGGTTTAAGAATGAGTTAAAAGAAGATAATATTGTTAAGGGTAAGGAGTTTCTACAGACTTATTGTAAGACGAGAAATATCAATCTGCCTTCTCTGATGAAGACGGAGTATGTGGAGACGATTTGCCGAAAGTACGGATTCAGAGACTGGGACAGCGTTCTTGCGGCAGTAGGTCATGGTGCGCTGAAGGAAGGTCAGGTTATTAATAAGCTTCGTGAGCTTTTTGACAAGGAGCACAAAAAGGAGCTTAGCAATGAAGAAGTTCTGCAAAGCATTGCAGAGGCTTCGGCTGCAGGCATCCACAAAACGCCTCATATTAAATCCAAGAGTGGGATTGTTGTAAAGGGTATTTCGGATTTGTCCGTGCGATTTTCCAAGTGCTGTTCACCGGTGCCGGGAGATGAGATTGTTGGATTTGTCACCAGAGGCAGAGGTATTTCCATTCACAGAACGGATTGTGTGAATGTATTAAGTTTGCCCGAGTTTGAAAGAGCCCGTCTGATGGATGCGGAGTGGCAGGTTCCTGAGCATACGGTGTCAGAGAAGTATGAAGCGGATATTAAGATATATGCCAATAACCGAAATGGACTTTTGGCAGATATTGCAAAAGCACTTACGGAGAAGGATATCAATATCTTGGCGCTGAATACCCGCATAAGTAAACAAGGTACGGCAACTCTGCAGGTATCCTTTGAAATTACCGGTAGAGAAGAATTGAACCGTATTATTGATAAGATTCGCGGTATTGAGAGTGTAATTGATATCGAGAGAACCTCCGGTTGATGATGTGACTGCCTGAGGATAAGCGATATTTAAAGGCAGATAGGAGTAGAAATGAGTGATTTAAAAATTGGACGTCTGGTTTTAGGCGCGTTGCACACCAATACCTATTTTGTGTATCAAGACGGTGGAGATGAATGTATTGTCATTGACCCGGCAGATACCGGAAGACTGGTTTTTGGCAAGCTTCGAAGCGCGGGGTTCCGTACCGTTGGCATTCTGTTGACTCATGGACATTATGACCATATGGGTGGTGTGGAGACCATGAAAGCTGCGGCGAATGAAGTGGCAGAGAATCATGGCTATGCCCCTGTGCAGGTGTACGCCTGTGAGGCAGAGCGTGAGCTTTTAAACAGTACAACTATGAACTTATCTGATTGGCTGGGCCATGCTTGTACCCTGGATGCAGATATCTATGTGAAGGATGGTCAGGAGATTGAGATTGCCGGAATCAAGTGCAAAGTGATTACTACGCCGGGACATACTGTGGGAAGTTGCTGTTACTATTTTGAAGAGGCAGGATTTTGTGTCTGCGGAGATACCATTTTCAACATGAGTGTAGGCAGAACAGATATGCCTACGGGTAGTGCAGGTGCATTGGTTAGGTCTATCAAAGAGAAAGTTTTCACCTTGCCGGATGAGACCATTTTGCATCCCGGTCATGGTGATGCTACTTCGGTAGCGTTTGAGAAAGCAAACAATCTGTACTGTGGTTAGTGGACGGATTGAAGGAAGAAAATATGCTGATTATAGAGTTAAACAGAGCAAATTATGAATATGATGTAAATTCTTTGGTGCGTGCTTTTTATCCGGGAGAGACGGTGACGATTCTTACACCGGAGAGTACAGACGCAAGAAGACAACAAACCTTAGAGGAGCAGGAGCGCCGTAAGAGCGAAGGCGAATGCCTGCTTCCTGTGCGCATGGAGCTTTCTGAGAAGGGGGCTGAGGTGTGTATGGGTGTGGCTCATTCTTCAGAGCATGGCAAGGAGTATTCTTGGGTGTATCAACAGGAGAACTGTGAATGGGATGAACTGCATTACAAACATGCATTTAAGCGTTTTTTGTATGATATGTTAAAGGATTATACAGGAAAATCTTTGCCTTGGGGAAGTCTTACGGGAATCCGTCCCACCAAGATTGCATATGGCTTGCTGGACGAAGGGCATTCTGATGAGGAGATTTTGGATGTGTTCCAAAATACCTATGAGGTAAGTCATGAAAAGGCCGCTCTTGGACTGGATATTGCCAAGAGAGAGCGTGAGATTTTGAAGGATGTGCACTATGAAGAGGGTTACAGCCTTTACATAGGAATTCCTTTTTGTCCCACCACTTGTCTGTATTGTTCCTTTACCTCTTATCCTATTGGAGGATATCGGAAGGTTGTGGATGAGTATGTGGACTGTCTGATAAAAGAGATGGAGTATGTTTCCAAAAGGTTGCAGGGACAGATTCTGGATAGCGTATATATCGGGGGCGGAACGCCTACAACACTGGAACCGGAGCAGCTTGACAGGCTGATTACGGCGTTGAAAAAGCATTTTGATTTTTCTACAGTGAAGGAGTTTACCGTGGAGGCAGGACGTGCGGACAGCATTACCGAGGATAAGCTTCGTGTGCTGTATAAGCATGATGTGGACCGCATTTCTGTGAATCCTCAGACCATGAAACAGGAGACCTTGGATATCATTGGAAGAAAAGCTTCTGTGGAGCAGGTTTTGGAGGCTTATGCTCTTGCCAGAAAGGTTGGATTTACCAATATCAATATGGATTTGATTCTGGGACTTCCCGGAGAATTGGAGGAGGATGTGCAGTATACCATCGATAAGGTGGTGGAGCTGGCACCGGATTCTTTGACAGTCCATTCACTGGCAATCAAGAGAGCGTCCCATTTAAGCAAGTGGATTCAGGAAAACGGTGTGGAGACCCTGCGCAATACCGATGCGACAATGGAGATTGCAACGGAAGGCGCGCGTAGACTGGGCATGGAACCTTATTATCTTTATCGCCAGAAAAATATGTCCGGCAATTTTGAAAATGTGGGTTATGCGAAGCCCGGCAAATATGGTCTGTAT
>CAYOGM010000022.1:0-27362 GCA_964403595.1 uncultured Acetatifactor sp.
GGATTGGTGTCCGGATAGAGTCTTAGAGCATCACAGTTTAGTCCTGCTGCCAGCTTCTCCACCCCCGGTGCGGGAGGATAGGGACACTCATTGGTATTTAATTTAATCATATTGGGCTTATTGGGCTGTTCTCCTGCCACATAAGGCACCACTTTTCGCACATTTTCTTCCCATTTCATGGCATTGTTCTCCATTCCTGCTACACCCTGAAAGTTAGAGCGCAAGCACAAAATTCTCTCTTGATTTACTAAGTATGTATTGTATCACGCCGGACTATTTTCGTCTAGCCAATCTTAATATATTCCTGTCTGTAGCTCTCCGCCTGCTCCTCCATGCCAAGCGCCTCATATACTGCAATCAGGCCTTGAAAAGGTCTGTCTGTTGCCGCCGAGAGCGCAATGACCGCCTCCGTCTCATAAGCGGCATTATAGTACCATACAGCAGCCTCCTCATAATCTCCACGGCTTATATAAAAATCTCCCAGCTCACAGCAAATTTCTGCACAGCCCTCTCCTGCGGTAAGCTTCATGGCATACTTAAAGAAGGTCTCATTGTCACCACGAAGTCTGGCGGCTCTGGCGGCCACACAACAGGCTTCCGTAAATTCCTTCGGACTTCTTCCGGCATCCTTTACAGACGCTGTAAAAAATTCCTCCGCTGCCAAAAAATCCTCATCGCTGCCCGCCACAAAGAGCTCTCTTGCATACATCTCATGAAGATGGGCAGACAAACGCATTCCATTTTTAATCTGTTTACGAAAATTAGCCAAATCCCTGTCCGCATGACTACAGTGAGGCTTATGAGTGATAACAATGTCACTGTCATAGACAATCGGTTCCAAGCGCACCATCTCATGAATGGGCTCCTGCCACTCAAACGTCCTCAGTCGTTTAAACAGCTTGGGGCGATACTCCTCATCAAAATTGTACACCGTTCCAAACTGCAGCTGATTGCCATATTTCATCTGCACAATCTCTATCTCAGACAACAGATTCTCTTTCAAAACGCGATAACGCTCTCTGTTCTCCTCGTCCAGAACCTCATCCGCATCCGCAGAATAAATATAGTCCATGTTCGCCTTAGAAAACGCAAAATTTCTGGCCGCACTAAAATCATCAATCCACTCAAAATCATAGATTTTGTCTGTATAGCGCGCCGCAATTTCCTTGGTACTGTCTGTAGAGCCGGTGTCTACAATTACAATCTCATCCATCAAATCTGCCACACTGTCCAGACAGCGGGCAAGCACCTGTTCTTCATTTTTCACTATCATGCAAAGAGAAATGGTAATTTTTCCGGTAGCTGTACTCACTTTTACACACTCCTTTGTAAAATACCGTTAATTCCGACATCTACGTTTAAATGTACCATTTTCCGCATCTAAAATCAACCCATACCCAAAAAGCAACTGTTATATAAGGAATTAGTGCCACCGGCCTCTTTAATCTGCCACCGACAGTCACGTTTTTCTTCGCCAACTGAACAACTGCAAGTCCCACAAATGTAAGAAGCATATGTATTACATAATCAACCATTTCCATTCCTAGAGAAGTCATAGCTATCGCACAGACACAATAGGCGTGACAGTCCGCCCGCCCATAAAAGCGGGCAAACCACCACTGCTGCAACACGATAAACACTAC
The DNA here is from genome assembly GCA_964403595.1 of uncultured Acetatifactor sp. Taxonomy (GTDB): domain Bacteria; phylum Bacillota; class Clostridia; order Lachnospirales; family Lachnospiraceae; genus Acetatifactor. The sequence continues at coordinate 1,644 of CAYOGM010000022.1, forward strand.
CAATTCCAGCAAAGCTCCAATTGATATTCCATGCCGCCACACATAAAGCACCATAAGACAAACTGCCCCTGCCCCACTAATCAGCCACATATAACGATATACCATCTGCTCTCTGACATCCATTATACATGCTGCTAACAATCCACATGCAAACAACACAACACCCAACACATCCACAAATATCCCCATCTTTTCCCCATCTTTACTTTTCTTCCCTCACTCAGCCTTTACCATACACATCTCACACAGCACACACTACTTCATCCCGCTTATCTTAATCTTGTCCGCAAGTCATCTAATATACTGCCGCTCACTCCCAGCACCGCCAGCGCAGGATACCGTTCAATCATTTTGTCGCCCTTATAAGCCCGGACCGTCACCGTATAGTTCATGCCATCCGGCACCTCCAAAGGAATCATAAACATCAACTGCTCCTCCTGTCTGTAGGCTCCCTTCATTTCATACTCATAAACCTGATTCAAATCAGGATTACAGGCAGTAAAAACCTCCGGGAATTCTACTTCAATACGTTCTGCATATCCCCATGACGAAATATTCAGACACCCCCACTCTCCTTTCTTAAACACCGGATTATTCGGAGTCAGCACTCTCTTTATTTCCGCCCGCAAATCAAATTCTGTGGTACCATAACACAAGCTGTTTGTATTTCCCACACAATCAGTAGCAAAAGCAGTTACCGTAAAATCTCCGCTAAAAATCACCTCATCCGCACATATATCTATGCTAATCACACCATCTTCCCCGGGAACATAAGTACCTTTCGCACCATTATCCAGGTTCTCAATTTCTACATAAAACTCATTTACACCACTTAACTCGTCCGCCACAGTGATTTGCAGCTGAATCCTCTGTGTCCGCCGGTCCAAAACAGCCAACTCCTCTAACAATTCCATGCCACCTATTGTCGGAGCCTCACCATCCCCGATAATCCATAGACCATTCTGCTTGTCCATTTCATAATCAGAATATACTACCTCTCCTGCATCATCCACACCTGCTACCGGTATCAGCTCAATCCGCTGACCATGAGCCGACTCCGATAAAACATATTCCTGTCTGACGTTTAAGTTTTTGCAATGATTGCTTCTGGTAGCAAGAACATAATTACCATTTTGTAAATACCCTTCTCCTTCCGTCTTGAACCTTAAATCAGATGCAATATATTCTTGTGTATTTTCGGTCATACCACCGGAAGGTATATAAATTGTATTCCGCACATTACTATCTTCTACGCCGCCACTATCCACAATAGCATAATTCAATTGATATTGTTCAGCGGCTACACCCTGCATATATGCATTAAAACATAGCGTAAATGGCGTACTTCCATCACATTTCACATAATACACATTCTCCTCCATACCCGGATGTACCGATTCAGAGCCCTCAATTGCAAGCGGTTCTGTATATACAGGCCACCTAACAACAGGCGTTTCTCCTTGCAGACTTCCCAAAGGGATATGGACTGTTTCGCTTAAGTTTTGCGAATAATCTTCAGCAGCTACATGGAGATATTGCATTTTTTCCATCAATGTAACCGATACATTTCCACGTAAGTCAGAAGTATCTTGGATTCTTTCCATGTCAGAAGTAATCTCCGTATACGGATAAACATCAACAATATATCTGTAGCCTCCCACTCCTGTCACCATATTATCAACAGTAACATTAGACACTGACAACACTTCTTCTTGTCCCCAAAGATAGGACTCCACCTTGTGATAATACACCGTTCCCAAGTCCTGGGGTACATCCCATCGTACCTTCAGAGATATCTCACCCTGTGGAAAAAATCTCACTGTTTCCACAGAAATCGGGTAAGGTGACGCCTCATCATAAGCTTCAACCCCTTCAAGCTCCGTATCTGTAAGAAAACCAACATTTTCTGACTCAATTATCACATAACCATCCCCTTCTCTCACCCCGGGAGTCTTAGTGTAAAATGTAGCCCATGCTTCATTTGCATAGCTGCTGCCGCCATAAGCAGGATGAGAACTGATGATATAGCCATCCTCCGGATAACCACATATATATTCATCCGTTTGTCCACAGTTCAGTCCATATTCCGCAATTTTGGTACATTTAGATGGAGAAGATGCGGATTTGTTACTTGACTGCTTACCATGTACAGGACAATCATGCTGATAGTACTTGGTCTCATGGCCTGTACAGTCCTCCCCCTTGGACGCATCTGCACCACAATTCGGACAATAGGACTCATCTGAACCTCCCCATGACCAATATTCTGTTCTGGTGTGAGTATGCGTAAGCTTTTGCCCACACTCAATTGGCAACGTATAGCATCCTCCATTCCGGGAAGAATTTCCTTCATGAGCATGATTGCACACTCCCTCTTCATGATAGTGTCTTATTTCTTCACCTGCCCTTCCACCTAAATAACCACCTCCGCCACCGGCTTCACCATTTTCACCATCATGCCCTTCTTCCACCAGACTTGTTTCCATACCTCCGTCACCACCATTTCCACCGCATCCGGCACCACCACCGCCACCGGCAATCAGTAACAATTCAGTTCCTACCATTACAGAAGTACATCCGCCTCCACTTTGATAAAGGCCACTGTATCCGCCTCCATTATAACCATACTGATCACCCACACAGACGGTAACCTCCTGTCCCTCCTCCAACCAGAAGGTACCTTTTACCATTCCTCCCAGACCGCCTTTATAATCAGCATAATTACCGCCCTGAGCACCACAAGCTTCTATGGAATAAAACCCTGTATATGGCACTGTAAACTGTTCTTTCATCCCACTAGACTCAAAACTTTTGTTAAATTGTATAACCTCTGTATCATCCGTCAATTCATAAATTTGTTCCCAGTCCTTCCCTGCAGCGCATTGATACAACTTATAACTCTTGGTTCTCCCATCATCCTGATGCCATGTCAAATCTAATGCTTCCGGGGAAAGAATATTGCCCTCCGTTATCAATGCCAGTTCTGCCCACTGTGCATAAAGCGTCACATTCTCACTCGTTGAAAACTCATCATAGACATCTCCAGCCTTTCTGGTGTACTCTGAATCGTAAAACCACCCCGTGAAAGAATAATTTTCGCGATGTGGCTCCGGTAACCAACAATATGAAAGCTCGTATAATGCGGTGATTCTGTCTCTGCTGCCATCCGGACCGCAGTAATGATATTGACCGTCCCCCAATTTACCGTAAAAAGGCACCGATTGCTTCCAACCTGCAAAATTAAGATATACGTTCATAGGTTCCAACGGTTCGCCTCCGCAGGTATCAAAACTAATCCGAATGGCATCCATGTTATAGGCATCTTCTATATCCAAAACCGCCCCATACTCTCCCTCAATCTCGATAATTCCTTCTTCTCCATTATAGTACCCACCATTTGTATCTATCTCCAGTACACTCTTTGAAGGACTCCACATCGCATACAAAACCACCGTACCGGCCACGGCATCCTGCCCATAATCAGCCTCGCATAAGTTCAATATCTCTGCACCATCTTCAAACCATGTACCACTTCCATCGGCAGCAGTATTCCATCCCGCAAACTCCCAGCCGATTCTGCCATAACTATTCAAATTCAAATGCGTCTGAGGCGTAACTGTTTTGCCTTCATACATTTCAGCATTACCGTATATATGAAAGCTTGGTGCCATATATCCACTGTATAACTCTCCGTCAGTATTCGCATCATACATCACTCTATAGCGATTAGCAGAAATTTCTCTACAAACATGAGATTTCATAGCTGTTCCCGTCTCAAGATTCTTATTAAAAGGGCATAAATAGTAATAATAAATATTGGAGCCATACTCCAGATATCCCAAACTTTTTGCAGCCTTTTTACTCATATAAAAATTCCACTGAGATGCAAACCTGCCACAATCTGCACATACCGGGTACCATCCCGAAAAATGTGGTTTATAACAGTTTTGCATTACAAAATCCACACCGTGAAACTCTCCGTCTGCCGGATATGCATTATGGCAACAATTTACTTTGGAATCACGCACAACCCACTTCGCTATGGGAACGGTTCCTGTGCGTTCATAAGAATAATAATGTTCTCCTGTCTGCAAGTCTGCCAAAGAACTCTCCACTCCGGTCTCCACATCATCTGAACCGTCTGCTTTGTACCAAACCACATTCTGATTCCCCGCATCCGTTGTCCACGCCTGCCTATCCGGTGAAAAACTGACATAGGGACTAGTGTAAATAGACCCTGCCTGCACCGTAATACTGTATATTTGCCCCATAACTATCAGTACAAATATTCCACACCATAATCTCCATTTTTTCATCCATGATCACACACCTTTACTACACGCAGAGTGCCTCTGGCAAGCTCTGTATAAAACCGCTCGATATCCCTTGCATCAAAATATACATTGATACGCTGTGCTGCCGAAGTAGTATTCCCGGATGCAATTACATTTCCACCACTGTCAAATACCTGTTGCACAAACACATCTTCCCAAATTAACCCGGCTATCCCCGACTCAGATACCGTGTAAATATGGATTCTGTCCCCGGCCCGCAATACACCGCCTGCAACCTGATATAAATCCTCTGCCTTAAAACCTGCAATCACCGGCTCATCCATCTCTTTTGTAATTATATTTTCCCTTTCAAACATTCCTTCTGTTAAAAAAACACCTTCTTCTATTGTTGAACCGGATACCAGACCCACCACTTGTTCACAACTCTGTAACGCCGTCTTTGGTATCAGTTTCACATCCAGCTCCACCATTTGAAAATACTCATCCCGGTTGTTTTCCGTGATAAATACCCCCTTTGGTATCTCTGTTGCCGCCACATAAACCATTCCTTTTTCATACTCACTGAGCGACTTTTTCTCCAATTGCAGCAAAACCATAAAAATAGTTATTGCAGCAATTAGAGCCGCCAAAATACTTCCTGTCCACACCCTGGACCCAACCTGCTTTTTATCCGTTTTCATTCACTACGTCCTCCATACCCACAATATCTACAAGTTTTCCTTTCTGTGCCTTCACCGTCATACCCGGGAATCCCTTCACAGAAAATTTGATTTCACTATATATTCCGGTATATTCTACAGGGGTGCCATCCGGAGCACTAACCATGCCAACATTACCTACCCTGCGCTCCAACACTTCCCCATCAATACCCATACGTATACTCTCAATCTGTTTCCCATCCACATTATAGATTGTATAATTTACAATCTCCACCGGCCCTGTAATCAGACCTTCATTCCTACATTTCCACTGCTCATCCAGCCCCAGATTGGCTTTGATTGCATCCTTATAAACAGCTAATGCCTCCTGTTCATCCTGCACGCGAACCTTCTGTGTCTTCCCGTACTCCTCCAAATCAATGATAGCGGAGGCCAGATTGGAGGCCGCCAATGCGTCCTCCATATACACTGCCGTAAAACTCCATGACGCAAGCTGCAATCTGGTATACAATACAATGGCCAGTATCAACAGGAAAAACAAACCTGTAACCCACTCTACCTGACCGGAATCTTTCTGCTTAATGTTTGGCAGTAGAAACCCTTGTTTCCTCAATCTCATACCTTCCTCCTACCAGCCCGCAAATCCGCAATTCTATTTTGCTTCCATATTCGGCCTCATCCATGGTGGTGCCGGTCAAATCAACTGCCGTAACACCTATGGCTGCAAGCTCTTCAACCAGCCTGTCTCTATCCTCCGCAAGAAGCCCTCCTACCGTCTCCATGCGCAAAATATACCGTCTTGCCAACTGGTCCACCTCTGCTTTTTGTTGCAGCAGCTTCATATTATCCAAAAAAGACAGCATTACTACCACCATAGCAAGTACAAATACACCCGTAACCATAATATTCCCTATATTGCCGCAATCTTTGGTGCCGGTTTTCCTCTTGTCCGCCCACATTTCTATACTCCGGAAGACACACTCACGCCACCCAGTAATTCATTGGCCTTAAGAGTCATTCCCTCTACGATTGTTTCAATAAATCCTGCCAGACTATCCTTCATTACCACACATAAAAGCAATGCAATGATACAAAGTCCTACCGTCACCAGAATGCCATCAATCCCTTCATCCTTTTTCATCCAAAAATCCACAATTTTTCTCATATTGTTCATAAAATATTTCCTCCTGTTTGTTATATTCATTTTCTAGAAACTAAGTGCAGATGCAAACATCTGCGTCACACAGGCATACAATACAATGCCCAGTATCGCTGCCAGAATCCCCAACTGATAAAAGGTTACGCTTCTATCCAGAGCCGCTTTTTTGCGATTCATAACGGATACCTCCATATCCTTTACCTGTTCAGCAATATCTCTTAAAAGCTCTACCGCCTGACCGGATTCCATAGCCTGCAACAAGGTGATACACAGAGCATCGATATAGCGATTGTCAAAACTTTGCTGAAAACGATTCAACGCCTCATACACATCAGCCTTCACCGTAACTGCTCCCGCCAAATCCAAAAGTGCCTGTCGCAAACGCTCCTCCTGCACACCGGCATAACACTCAGCAAGTGCATCTGTCACATACACCCCCGCCTGAAGCTGCATTTCCAGTCCGTTGTATATCAGCTTTATCTCCGGCAACATTCTTTCATTATCACGGAAATTAAGATACCGCATCAGTATTTCCGGCATAACATATCCTACCGCCGCAAATATCATCCCATAAACTGCAGTCCATTGAATTCCAATTATCAGACCTATACCTGCCAAAGCTATACGGAGCACAAGAAAACTTCCCGGTTCCATCCACTTTCCAAAGTGAAATGCCGCACCATTTTTACAAAGCTTTGTCTCTGTGCTCTGATACCACCCCCTCTCCCGACTTTTGCCCGCAAGATAACCGCTGAGTTCTTCGCATGTCCTAAGGATTTTATGTCCTGACTCTCTTTTCGCAATGACCAAAGTCCACAAGAAAGCGATTCCTGTAGCAACCATCTGCCAGACACGCATCCAATATGTATACTCCATCTACCTTCTCACCTCCTTTCCATAAGTTTTCCTGCAAATAAGAACAAAATAAAACCAATCACCCCAAGGGCAATTCTCCCCGGTATCGTATCCCGTATGATTACCCATATGGAAGTTTCCAGAAGTCCATTTACAACAAACAATGTAAATACCGACATGCCCAGCAAAAGCAGCATATTAATCATAGCCTCTCTCATAAGACTTCTCCGCTCCTCACTAAGCCGCAAATACTCCCTCATCATCCTGCGGCTGTTATTTACCAACAGTGAGAAGTCTGCGCAATACCTTACACTAATCTCCATATTGCGAGCCAGCTCCTTAAATTTAGGATGCTCTACTTTTTCTGCCATGGACAATAATGCAAGCCCTGAATCTCCGGTTGTCTGCGCCTCATAGCTGCACTCCTCCAGTACTGTTTTAAGAGGCTCATCTACATACTTACTTATCTGTGCAAAAATACCCGTAAGTTCTCCTGCTGTGATGCTGTAATTTCCCAAAAAATCCAAAAACTTAATCAAATTGGCATTCACACTGCGAAAAGCTAACACCTTACAAACATATAAAAACAAATACTCTGACCAGCCCAAAAGCACCAGTCCCACCAACATCTGCTTCCACCCAAAGGTCGTTAAAAGACAAACAGCTAATACTGCTGCCACAAGCACATTCATAACCAGCCACAGCTCTGCTGTAAGATAAGGAATACGTCTCTTCATCCCACTGTAATTTAATTCCTGCTCCAGCTTATACCAAAAAGAATGATTCTTTTGCAGGGTCAAGAGCTGCCTGCGATTCTCAAGCAGACGCCTTCTGGCAGCCTCATCCATCCCCTCTCTGCTCCTGCGCATCAGCCTGCTTGCACTCTCCAACCATCGGACACGCACAAAAATCAGCACACATCCTGTAAGCAGCAACACAAAAATAATTCCATACCATACAAATTTCACCTTTTCACCTCCCTTCTGCATACTCAAAGCAACTTTTCATAACACAAACTCTTTGCCTGCTCATCCCATCCCTTACAGGCAAGAATCTGACGCACCTTATAGTGCTCCATAAATACAATCGTCTGAAAACAATCCATCATCCTCATCAATTCATCCCTTGCATATCGACTCTCATACATGGCGTAATCCACCAGCTTGTCCGCAGCCCGCTCTGCCGAGGACGAATGGATTGTGGCTGCACACAGCTGACCTGTACAGGCTGCATTTAACAGATACAAAGCCTCCTCACCCTTAATCTCGCCAATAATAAAACAATCCACATCCATGGTCAGTCCGGCAATACTAATATGCTTTAAATCATAATTTACCTTACTCTCCGTCGTCCCCGGCAGACTATGCAAAAACATCATATCGGGATGCATCTGGGTTGTAAGCTCATCAGCCTGCTGCGTGACCAACACCGCCATATTATCCGGCAAAGTTTCCTTCAAGGCATTTAAAAGTGTCGTTTTCCCGGAGGAATTCCCTCCGCAAATAAGCATAGAGCCCTGCCTAAAACGTTGCACCAAAAGCTTTGCCACATCCTCGCTCATCATTTGTCTTTGCACCAGTTCCCGCACCTGCGGGAAAAACCTCGGCACTTTACGAATACACAAATAAGGCTCACTATAAGTATTTACAATTGGCATTGACAGGGTAAACCGAAGAATGAAATCCGGATGACTATCCGTATCGGTAAATCGCTGAATTGCGTTAAGATTTGAAATGTTGACTTGATTTTTGGCAGCCACATAATCAATAAACTGCCGATATTCTTTTTCTGAATCGAAGCTGATTCCTGCATCCATCCGTTGCCCATCCCGCTTTACGCGGATATTATCATGGCTGATGACACGTATATCAGAAATCGACCTGTCATCAATAAGAGCTGACAATCTGGAGTAGCCGAAGATATATTGTTCGAAGGCCTCCAATATCTGTTCCGCCAAAGCCTCGTCCGTATACCTGCGCCGCCTTAGATGCTCCCATGCTTCCTGCATAAATTGTTCCCTGCTAAGACTCCCTCTCCGCATCTGCATAAGAGAATTCTGTTTCTGGGTAAGATAATCATCTACCAGTTCCCTTAGTCCTTCTGTTACATAATCCTTTGATTGCATATTTTGCTGTAAAATATTCTGCATCCGTCCTCCTGTCCCGGCTTCATAGGGAATCAATAAATCTGACGACAGCAAAACCTCTGACTGCCTTCCCACAGTTAGCCGTATAAATTGAAATATGTTGTTGAAAATAATGGTAGTGTGACCGGATATGGTCCCTAAAGAATATTGATAAGATATGTCCCCCGGCAGCTGACCGCCACCGGGTAAGACACAATTTACACCTTTTGGAACGGAATGTCAATAGTGATTTTCAAAAAATATAAAATTATGTTTTTGGTTGTCATTGTCATCCCGATGTGCTATAATTTGAAAAAATCATAAAAGGAGCAATCATCATGGAAGTTGGATTTCTTTTGTTTGGCGGATTAGTTGTTATCATTATCCCGGTTGTTATCGCAGTTGTTTCTTCCGTTGTATCCGCAGTAGCTGCAGATCAGGACGACGCAGAATAATCTGTGCCTTCTATACGCTTATAAAGTCTCTTTTTCACAATAAAATACGCAGGAATCAAAAAGGCATCAGCCAAAATCCATGGGACGGGATTACTCATACATACCCTGTATCAGAAATCTCAACTAAAACCTATGCAAAAGGATTCTCTGTGGGATACATCATACCCTTAGGCTGATTGAAATTTAAATCCTCCACAGGAACACCAATATACTTAAACACCTCATATAATGCCTTGCCATAATGACCGAAGGCAACTGCTCCATGATGAGGGTAGTTTTTCTCAATCAACACGTGACGATAAAAACGTCCCATCTCCGGAATTGCAAATACCCCTATTCCACCGAAGGACTTGGTGGCTACCGGAAGCACCTCTCCCTGGGCAATATAAGCACGAAGCTTATTGTCTGCCGTAGACTGCAAACGATAGAAAGTAATATCTCCGGGAATAATATCTCCCTCCAGAGTTCCCTGCGTTACCTCCTCAGGCAGATTTCTCGCCATAATCATCTGATACTTCATATTGCAGAAAGCCAGCTTCTTAGAGTTTGTATTGCCACAATGGAAGCCCATAAAAGTGTCCTTATGAGTGTAATCAAATTTGCCCTGAATGGACTCTGCATACATATCAGCAGGCACAGAGTTATTGATATCCAAAAGGGTTACCACATCCTCACTGACACATGCACCAATAAACTCACTTAAGCAACCGTAAATATCAACCTCACAGGATACGGGAATACCCATCCCGGTGAGACGGCTGTTTACATAGCAGGGAACAAAGCCAAACTGCGTCTGAAATGCCGGCCAGCATTTGCCGGCAATGGCAACATACTTGCGATATCCTTTATGCTCCTCAATCCAATCAAGAAGCGTCAACTCATATTGTGCAAGCTTGGGCAGTACCTCCGGCTTTAAGTTACCTGCGCCCAGCTCCTCCTCCATCTCTTTTACCTTGGCAGGAATACGCTCGTCGCCGTCATGCTTTTTAAACGCCTCAAACAAATCAAGCTCAGAGTTCTCCTCAATTTCCACACCCATATTGTACAACTGTTTGATAGGTGCATTGCATGCAAGGAAATTAAGGGGTCTGGGACCAAAAGAAATAATTTTCAAATCCGACAAACCGATGATTGCCCTTGCAATAGGCAAAAACTCATGCAACATATCTGCACAGTCTGCCGCATCACCCACAGGATACTCAGGAATATACGCCTTTACATTTCGAAGCTTCAGATTATAGCTTGCATTCAACATACCACAATAAGCATCACCTCTGCCACCTACCAAATCATTCTGACTCTCCTCAGCCGCCGCAATAAACATTGCCGGACCGTCAAAATGCTTTGCCAGCAAAGTTTCTGAAATCTCGGGGCCAAAGTTGCCAAGATACACACATAATGCATTACAGCCGGCAGCCTTGATATCCTCAAGAGCCTGCACCATATGTATTTCACTTTCAACAATACAGATGGGGCACTCGTATACGCCCTCCGTCCCGTACTTCTCTGTGTACGCCGCCATCAACTCCTTACGACGGTTCACAGAAAGACTTTCGGGGAAACAGTCACGGCTTACAGCCACAACACCAACCTTTACCTGTGGTAAATTAATCATAAAAAACCCTCCTTTTATTGTAAATAATTTATATACCTTCTCTTAATAATCTGCTCCTGTCCTAATCAAAAAGCTTCTCGTACACACCCTTGCATGCAGGATAAATCTCTTTAAACTTCTGGTACTGCGCTTCATACTTAGCCACCAGTTCAGACTCCGGCTCTATGGTATCCACAACCTTAACCATCTTCTGTGCAATTTCTTCCACAGATGCATACTCGCCGCAAGCCACTGCGGCAAGCATTGCCGCACCAAGGGCAGGACCCTCCTCACTCTCAATAATATCAAGCTTTACGTTCAGCACATTGGCAATTATCTTCTTCCACAGGGGACTCTTGGCCCCTCCTCCGCAAATCTTTGTACGCTCCGGACAAATCCCTAAGCTTCTTGCAACCTCCAAAGAATCACGCAGCGCAAACGCCACACCCTCCAATACCGCCTGAGTCATGTCACTTCTGGAAGAATCCATAGTCATACCGATAAAGGTTCCTCTGGCCTTGGGATTATTGTGAGGCGAGCGCTCTCCCATCAGATAAGGCAGAAAATATACATGATTCTCACCCAGCTTATCTTCGGTAATATCTTGCTGCTCCTCTCCAAAATCCCTGGTGCCAAGAATATCCTCCATCCACCATTTGTTACAGGATGCCGCACTCAGCATACATCCCATCAGGTGAAAGCTTCCGTCCGCATGAGCGAAAGAATGTAATGCATTATATTTATCCACACCAAACTGCCTGGAGGAAATAAATATGGTCCCACTGGTTCCCAATGAAATATTACAGTGATTATTACCTACCGTTCCCGTACCCACTGCAGCTGCCGCATTATCTCCCGCGCCGGCAGCAACCACACATTCTTCGGAAATACCGAGACGCTTCGCAACCTCAGGAAGCACTTTCCCAACCGCCTCATAGCTTTCATAACAGGTAGCCAGCCAGCTTTCCTGCACACTACATATCTCACACATCTCCTTGGACCAACAGCGATTCTTGACATCAAACAAAAGCATTCCCGACGCATCCGAAACATCCGTACAATGCACTCCGGTAAGCTTATATGCAATATAGTCCTTCGGAAGCATTATCTTTGCAATTCTTGCAAAATTCTCCGGCTCCTTATTTTTCACCCAGAGAATCTTAGGTGCTGTAAAGCCGGTAAAGGAAATATTAGCTGTATAAGCAGACAGCTTTTCTTTCCCAATTACCTCATTGAGATAATCGCACTCCTCTCCACATCTTCCATCATTCCAAAGAATTGCCGGGCGAATCACCTCATCCATCTCATCCAAAAGCACCAACCCATGCATCTGTCCGCCAAAGCTGATACCTGCAACCGACGTCCGGTCCTCTCCCTGTAAAAGAGCATCTATTCCTTCCAGCGTCTGCTCCCACCAATCCTTTGGATTCTGTTCGGACCATCCGGGATGTGGAAAAGATAAAGGATACTCTCTCGAGACAATATTCCTTATCCTCCCTTGAGAATCCATCAGCAACAGCTTTACTGCCGAGGTCCCCAGATCCACTCCAATATAAAGCATCCAACACCTCTCTTTCTGCCGCCTGCATGCGACTGAATCACACATTTTTATTGCCACGTGTCACACGAAGTTTTCTGTGTAGCTTAACAACTTCGCTTCGCAGTTTTTTACAGTCATATGAGACCTCCGATGCAAAATAAACCTGATAAAGTGCCTGTTCCTGTTCCTCCGTAATCACCAGCCCATAATTTTCCCTCATGCAATGAAGCTGCTGCGCCACGGTACGAAGCTTGGCATGTTCTTTGTTTTTGTGCTTCAGGCACTGTAACAATCTTCCATATACTACTTGCACACGCTCTCTGTCCGAAAGCGCAATTTCTTTTTTGAGCCTAACTATCAGTCGCACTATTATTAAAATCAGCGCAACCAAAATGGCAATCACAAACACATATCCTATACTGTCTACTGCAGTTTCCAGGTACTGTCCAAAATCGCCCTCTGCCAAAGCCTGAACCTGTCCCTCATTGCCCATATTCATAAATGCATCCCAGAAGGAGGTTGTCTCCTGCTCCGTAGATGAAGGGGTGGGGTCTACCACAATCCAACCGGCTCCGTCAACATAAATTTCCACCCATGCGTGGGCATAGGCATCCGGAATCTCCAGCTCAACCAAAGCCGTTTCCCCCAGGGCTGAATAGCCATCATAATAATCGGAATACTCTGCTCCCTCAACCAATTCACCGTCATCCACTACATCTGCGTAGGAAAAAGCATATCCCTCCACATATCTTGCCGGGATACCCATATAACGGAACAGCATGGTAGCAGAGGATGCAAAATGCGCACAGAATCCCTTTTTACTCTCCAGCAAAAAGTGCGAAATATAATCCGGATTGCCATAATAAAATCCCGGACGCAAGGTATAAGAATAATTATTTTCAAAAAAATCCACTATCTGCTGTGCAATCTGCGTAGGCTCCCCTGCAAATCCCTGTTCCTTGCAAACCTTTTCCACAGCCTCATAACAAGCTTCCGACACACGAAGATAAGCCTCGTCCACCTCTTCATGCAAACCATACATCCTGCCTCCCGGATAATATGTATACATAAAACAAATTCCCCGTTGGCTTACATTTTCATAATCAGTGTAGTAGGGACGATATTCATAGCTCACGTCCGCGCCAACATACTGAATCTCCATAATACCACGGCCCTGTTCTTCGGGATTCGCAGTATAGGCCTCTATATGGCTCTGCACGGTTCCCTCCATACGTCCGTCCTCACTGCCATCCTCCTCAGCCCTTGTCCACTTAGTACCAATATATTCCTTTCCGGTAAAGGCTTTGAGATAAACTCCATCATAACTATATGGTGTATATCTTACAATCAGGTCTGTCTCATAATTCGGCATAACAGCAGCGCTGCGGCTCAACATTCCACCACTCATACCGGCACCGCCCGAACTGTTCCCAAACAGAGCAGACATACCATATCGCGCCAGCTCACTTACTTCATCTTTGGATTCCGTTTTTAATCTGCTCTCCGGCATTGCTCTTTCATAGGCCGTTTCGGGAACCAACCAGAAAATCAACTGCGCAATCACAACAACCCCAAGAAGCGCCAACGGTAATACACAGCGCATCTGCTTAGACAGCCTCTTTCTCACATTACCGCTTTCTATAACCGCCACTGCAACATAACCGGTAAACAAAAGCAATATATAAACCATGGATGGCTTGCACTCCAAATAAAAAGGTACAATATATGGCAAAAAAGTAATTACTGTCACATCCACAAAATCGCACTTACTCTGCATCCGGATATTATACAAAATAATACCCACCATTCCCAAGAAAATTACAAAAAGAGTCACTGTAGAATACTCGTCCTGAATTACCAACGAATATTCAATACCACTTGAAATATCCAAATAATCTCTTGCCTTTTGAAATACCGCATTCATAATAGCGTAGTAACCGCTGTTGATTATCCAATAGTTCGAAATGGTTATAGACAAATACACCCCGAATAATGCCATGCTCAAAAGATTGGTAAGCCAGCGCTTCCCCGTCTCATAGGCAAGACTTAGGACCAATGCCAGCAGAAACAACGTACCCATACACAAGCCTTTGTTATATTCTATTTCAAAGGCAGACAAAAATCCTCCCAAAGCACCATATACAAGTATGAAAAGAAGCAGCGCCTTACCTAGCGCCGCAAAAAAATCATAGCGTTCCTTTTCCTGTACCGGCTGAAGCTGAAGCTCTGATTCCTTCCTCTTTTTCCTTCTACTGAATATATGCACCTTTGTATGCTCCTGTCTGTATCAAAATGTATTTCTCTCCGGGATGCTCCATATCCATCAGCTCCCTCACATTTCCTTCCACAGCTTCACTGCTCAAAACCCGGCTGATAGCATTCTCCAGCTCACCCAGTTCTACAATAAAACACCCTTGCAACGCCCCCTTACCGGGCCAGTAAAGCTGTATCGGATATTCCTTTTTCAAAAGAATTCTTCCCAGTCCGTACAAAGCTTCCAACAGACCATCATTCTCCTCCCTTACACCGCTCAAAGGCAGAAGAACATTCATTTTCTCCCGTCCGGTGGCCAGACGCTCCCGCACCATCAAACGTTCCTGTTTGGCCGTAAGCTTCCAATGAATACTTTTCAGTTCATCCCCCGGTATATACTCTCTAATCTCGTAGTCAGGATTATACTCCGCGCCGCGTTTTTTGCTCTCATTGTCCTTGGGAAATCCTTCTACACAGCTATGGATTTCATCTTCCGCTTCCTCGGTAAATTTCGGCCATACCAATACAGAGGATGCTTTCTTGTCGCATCCAAGCAATCGGAAAACATGAAGGGGGTCATAGACCACAAAACTTACAATCTCCGCCTCCACGCAACCACTGTACCGGCTTTTTAACTGCTGCTTCACCTGACAACCTTCCACGGGCGCAGCCCACAATCGAAGCTTCCCATGTTCTGAATAACCGGTAAAAACATTTCGGTAAATATAAATCAAATCTGCGGTAAATCCGATGAGTCTACTTTCATTATGTAAGCGGATGTCAAATTCAAATTCCGTATTCTTTCCCACCTTACCTCTGGGCAACACCGTTTCTACCGAAATCTTATTCCGTGAAACCCACAAGAGCACACCCGACAATATCACACAGGCGGGTACCAACACCAAAGCCACCAACAATACATAGCTTCGGAAAAACCACCACATACCCACAACTATCAGGTACAATATGAGGAAGCGAATCACTCCCTTTATACTCAGTCGTAGTTTTTTCTCCATCAGACTGCATGAATCCTTTCCGTAAGCTCAATAATCAGATCTGACACATCCAACCCCTCTGCCCGGGCCTTAGAACTCAGCTGAATACGATGTCTCCACACACAATCAATCACTTCCAGCACATCCTCCGGAATCACATATTCACCACCACGCATAAGTGCAGTAGCCTTCGCCATCTTGAGAAGGGCAATACTGCCTCGGGGGCTGATTCCCAGTGCAATCCGTGCATCATTTCGGGTAGCCTCTGTCAGATTGGTAATGAATTCATAAATATTATCCTCTACATGAAGATTCTCTGCCTGCTTGCGCAGCTCAAGAAGTCGTTCCACACTGATGACACTCTGCACCGCATCCAGATTCTTATCTGCACTGCCCTTTAAGATATCTAATGCTGCTGCATGAGAAGGATATCCCATATTCAGACAAATCAAAAATCTATCCAGCTGGGACTCCGGCAAAAGCTGTGTACCGGAAGAACCAAAGGGATTCTCTGTGGCAATTACCATAAATGGATTGGGCAACGGATGCGTAACACCATCCACCGTCACTTTTGACTCCTCCATAACCTCCAAAAGCGCTGACTGGGTCTTCGATGAGGTTCTGTTTAACTCATCTGCCAGAAACAAATTACAAAATACCGCTCCCGGCTTAAATTCAAACTCCTTGGATGCAGTGTTATACATAGTAAAGCCCACAATATCACTGGGCAGAACATCCGGTGTAAACTGCATTCTCTTATAATCAAGCTCCATTGATTTACCCAGTGCCATGGCAAGTGTTGTCTTGCCCACACCGGGAATGTCCTCCAAAAGCACATGGCCTCCTGCAATCACGGCTGCCAAGACCCTGCGAATGACACGGTCCTTGCCCTTCACTACTTTATTTACTTCAATAACAATCTGTTCCAGCTCCGTATTCATCCCAATAACCATATCCTTTCCACAGCCTGCAAACTTTGAACCGCAGGCACAAATTCGCGTTTTCTCCCTTTGTGTATAATTGATTTTATTTTATCATCTTCGCACCTTCTTTGCAACGAAAACTACGCTTTATCTCCCATTCCCTTTACCCGTTTTGCCTGTCGCACACAGCTGCCCCTTCCTCCAAACAGGCAACCGGCGCCAGACTTCCCTCTGTTACCCTAAGTATCATTCCTATCGTATATTGCTCAGGTTCCTTGCTCAAAAGATAACCGCCCTGAGCCCCCCGGGTACTCTTCACATACCCGGCCCGGCTCAAGGATGCAATAATCTTGTCGAAATCTTCATCTTCTACCTCATTCCTCTGCAAACATGGGCGTAGACAAGTATCTGTCTCCCGAATCGGGCAACAATGCCACAATCGTCTTGCCTGCATTTTCGGGCCGTTTCGCCAACTGCGCCGCAGCATAAAGAGCCGCTCCCGATGTGATTCCCACCAAAATCCCCTCCTTACATGCAATCTTTCTGCCTGCCTCGTAAGCCTCTGTTGTGGTTACCGTCATTATCTCATCATAAACACCCGTATTCAAAACAGAAGGCACAAAACCTGCACCAATTCCCTGCAGCTTGTGAG
Organism: uncultured Acetatifactor sp.; assembly: GCA_964403595.1. Classification (GTDB taxonomy): domain Bacteria; phylum Bacillota; class Clostridia; order Lachnospirales; family Lachnospiraceae; genus Acetatifactor. Next base: position 19,149 of record CAYOGM010000022.1, read on the forward strand.
GTCCCGGCTGACCACCGGAAAGCACCGGCGAATCCGCCGGCTCTACCGCCACCACTCTAATAGCCGGATTCTTTGACTTCAAGTATGTTCCGATTCCTGTAATTGTTCCGCCGGTGCCCACACCTGCTACAAAAATATCGATTTGTCCATCGGTATCTTCCCAGATTTCGGGACCGGTGGTTGCTGCGTGAGCCGCAGGATTGGCCGGATTGTCAAACTGTCCCAGAATAATACCACCCGAAATCGTTCTCTCCAGCTCCCTTGCCTTCTCAATGGCACCAGGCATTCCCTTAGTCCCTTCGGTCAGAACAAGCTCTGCCCCATATGCTCTCAAAAGAGTTCTTCTCTCAACACTCATGGTCTCCGGCAGTGTCAAAATAGTCCGATACCCCTTGGCCGCTGCCACCATAGCGAGACCAATTCCTGTGTTGCCGGAAGTAGGCTCAATAATCACTGCCCCTTCCTTCAACAATCCCTTTGCCTCCGCTGCTTCCACCATAGCCAGAGCTACTCTGTCCTTCACACTGCCTGCGGGATTCAAATACTCCAATTTGCCAAGCAATACTGCATTCTCTACGCCCTCTTCCTTACTGTAGTGATTCATCTGCATCAGTGGGGTATGCCCGATAAGTTCTGTCGACTTTGTATATATTTTACCCATAACTTTGCTCTCCTTCTTAAACGCTTTTCCCAGTAGTTTACTAGGTTTTGCGAATTTTATGATACTATCTTTATTTTATACTGTCAATTCCATTTTGTGAAATGCATTTTGACATTCCCCGCAAAATCCCTTATACTACTTGTGTTTATTCATAAAGAATTCCAAGTATTGACAGGAGAAACAAATGAATCATTCAATGAACTATGATACAATAAACAACACCTATAAAGTCCCTTGCATTAAGGAACAGATAAAGGCATTCCACCCCACCGAGCCACTTACAGTAACTGTACCCGGTTCCAAAAGCATTACCAACCGTGCCCTTCTTCTGGCAACGTTGGCTCAGGGCACTTCGACCTTAAAAGGAGTACTTTTCTCTGACGATTCCAGACATTTTTTGAAATGTGTTCAGGATTTGGGATTTGAGACGGTTGTGAACGAAGAAACCAAGGTAATCCAAGTTACAGGACAGGCCGGCACAGTTCCCCTCACGGAAGCTTCACAGTATGTAGGCAGTGCGGGCACTGCCGCGCGCTTCCTCACGGCATATCTGGGCATCTCTCACGGCACCTATCACATGGATGCCTCCGAGCAAATGCGTAGAAGACCTATGGCGCCTCTGCTGAATTCCCTGCAGGAGCTTGGCTGCCGGATAGAATACAACGACAACTCGCGGGAGGGTTATTTTCCTTTTACTTTGAAAAGCAACGGCTTTGGCTGCAATGAAATTAGCGTTGACATCGAACACAGCAGTCAGTTTCTGAGTGCTCTTCTCATTTCCTCCTGCCTTTGTGCGGAAGACTTCACCGTGAAGGTACAAGGAACTCACGGCATGGCCTATATCGAAATGACTTGTAAAATGATGGAGCAATTCGGTGTCACCACCACTCGCATGGCTCCTGACACCTTTGTCACTTCCAAAGGGCAAAAATACAGCGCTCTGGACTATCAGATTGAACCGGATGTATCTGCTGCCTGCTATTTTTATGCCCTTGCGCCTCTTCTGGGTATTCCAGTACTGGTGGAGCATGTGCATTTTGACTCTTTGCAAGGAGATGTAGCGTTCCTCAAAATATTAGAACAAATGGGGTGTACTTTATCTGAACAGGAACAGGGAATTGTTGTTCTTCCGCCCCAAGGCTCCCTGCATGGCATAACTGCAGATATGTCTGCATGCTCCGACCAGGCCATTACTTTGGCTGCCATCGCCCCTTTTGCAGACTCGCCTACCACCATCACCGGTATCGGTCATATCCGTTTTCAGGAAAGTGACCGCATAAATGCCATTGTCACAGAACTTGGCAAAATGGGCATCCGTTGTGAAGAGAATGTACACTCTCCGGGAAGCATTACCATCTATCCCGGCACACCTCAAGCAAGTACCGTAGATACCTATGATGACCACCGTATGGCTATGGGCTTTTCCCTGATTGGCCTCTGTGCTCCGGGCATTGTCATCAACGACCCGGGATGTTGCCGTAAAACCTTTGAAGACTACTTCCAGGTGCTGGAGTCCGTCATTGAACAGATTAAAAGTTAATGCAAAAACGCATAGCCCAACCTACTAGGAAGGACTATGCGTTTTCTTGTATTTATTAATATGCCAAATATAACAAGCAGTAAAAAAGACAATTCCATAAAGGGATGCCCCCGGAACCGCCAGACCGATTTTGTATAAGTCCGCGTCCGGCTGGCAGCTAAACCACCACGACAGAGGAACTCTCACCAGAAAGGACGCTGTGATTCCCTGAAACATAACAGGCATAGAATTCCCATGTCCGTTAAAGAAGCCAATATAACTAAACACTACACAAGTGAGAATCGCCTCCGGGGCGAATCCCTTCAAATATTCTGCTGCACGCATAATATAGGCTGCATCCTGTGTAAAAAAAGCTGCGGGAATATCTCCCCTGAAATAAGTTAACACACTGATGAAAACACCAATGAAAGCTCCCAGTCCCATTCCGGTAAACATGGCCTTGCGCGCTCTGTCCTCCTTGTCTGCACCCACATTTTGCCCCACGAAAGCGGACATGGACTGCATCAGTGCCGATGGAATCAACATAACAAACGAAATAACCTTCTGAGCTATACCATACCCGGAGGAGGCCTCCAAACCGATTTCATTAATTAAGGAACACAATATCAAAAAGGAAAGATTCGTCAAGATTTCCTGAAGAGCCAACGGAATTCCAAGTCGCAAAAATCCGGGCACTTCTTTATTAAAATGAATATCTGATTTGTGCAATGAAAATGGCAGCTCCTGTCTGCGAATAATCACCAATGACAGCATCACGCTTACCGCCTGAGCCAATACCGTTGCCAGCGCCGCTCCTGCAACATTCATATGAAATACAGCCACAAACAGCAAATCACCGATAATATTCACAACACAGGCAATTCCCACAAACACAAGAGGAAGCTTGGAGTTGCCCAGTCCACGGAAAATTCCACTGATAACATTGTACGCCACAACAAAGACAAGCCCCACTCCACATATTCTAACATATGTATTGGTCAATTCAAAGGCTTCTGCCGGCGCATTCAGCCACTTTGCAAAAAACGGTGCCCCCAAAAGCAAAAGAAGCATGGCACCCAACGTAAACAACACAAAAAAGCAAATCGCTCCGCCAATGACCGCACCAATTCTCTCATGCTTCTGCTCTCCCAGATAACGACTGATTAACACAGTTACCCCCATGGTCAGGGAGCTTATCAAAAATGTAACCAGATTTACTATATTACTGCCGGTTGCAACTGCTGAAATACCTGCATCCGTTCCAAAACGCCCCACCACCAAAAGATCCACTGCTCCATACATAGCCTGAAGCACCAGAGCCCCCAGTATGGGAATCATAAATTTAACCAGCTTCTGCAGAATACTTCCTGATGTAAAATCATCCGAAACCTTTGTATTTTTATCCATTTTAATATCCTTTTCTCTGCTAAATGACTCTATTGTACTAATTAATACACTAGTGTATTATAACGAGTATCCAACTCAGTGTAAACCAAATCATTTTCCTGAAATTAAAGAATATTCCTGTATTTTATTCCAGAAATTTGTCAGTTTTGCACAAAGCAAATATTTTTTTATTTTTTTCTATCGCAAAATATAGCAATACTGCCTTTTGTACTGCCACTACATGTTGTACAATCGCCCTAATTATACAATAATTATACAAATTTTGATTGCCGAAGAGTCTCTCCTGTCTATTGACATCCACCAAGATTTTATTTATACTAATACTACAGTTAAAATATTTAGATACGCTATGCCAACGGGATAGTCGTCTATTCCGTGGGCTTGTTTCATTGTTAATTTACTATCAATGAACGATATAAGAAGAAAAGAAGCGAGGCGAGGCATATGGCAGACGTGGTTTTTCAGTGTGATGTAAACAGAGGTTTCTTAAGAAAAATCGATGGTAATGAGAAATCCTTATATCTTGAGATTTCCGACGACATGATTACCGGAAAAGGTATCATATATCTGGAAAGCAGTCAGCGCGAATACAGCGGTGATATCAATTATGAACTTAAAACAATTAAAAAAGTTGAAAAGTCTGTATACGAAGGACTTGACGCCTTAATTATTTATGTTCGCGTTAATTCTTTATATGGTGCACAGAAAATTCAGGTTCGTTTGCCCGGTTTGCGTGATATGTCTCATGCAATGGATATGCTTACAGAGCATCTTGTAGACAATGCTCCCAAGCCCGCAGTTGCACCCTCTGCTCCTGCAGCAGCTCCTGTTCCCGGTCCTGCATCGGCTCCGGCTCCTGCACCGACATCGGCTCCTGCACCTGCACCGGCTCCTGCACCTGCTCCCGCTCCTGCACCGGCTCCTGCACCTGCTCCCGCTCCCGCTCCTTATGCAGCACCAGCTTCCGCGGCAGCTCCCTACGCGGCATCGGCTCCGGCTCCCGCACCCTACGCGGCTCCGGCTCCGGCTCCCGCACCCTACGCGGCTCCCGCACCGGCTCCCGCTCCCTACGCAGCTCCCGCACCGGCTCCCGCTCCCGCAGTAGCTCCTACCCCTGTGGCGGCTCCCGCATCCGTTATCTCCGTTGAGGAGTACAAGAAGAAGCTGGAGAAACTGGAAGCAATTTACCAGACCGGCATGATTACTGAGAAAGAATACAAGAGCAGCAAGGCCGAGTACATAAGTGTACTGAACAGCTTAGATGCATTCTTTAATAAAGTTAAGGTTAATTTGCAATACAATGAGGTTGGTTTCCTGTCTGCCGAAGAATTTGCAGATTTTAAGAAATCCACCATTGACGAGTGTTCTGATTTACACTCCGTTCCCAATGATGTTATGAGACAGAACTTGAAGAAACTCTTGATTCTGTATCTGTTTGAGATTCTCTCTGAGGGTGAGTACGAAGCAATCTGTTCCGATATCACACGTTCCGTACAATACTCCTCCAGCGATACTGAGGAGATGACCATTGAAAAGATTACTAAATGGCCTATCTTGAAGGATTGCGAGATTATCTCCGAAGCACAGTATGAACAGTTTATACGCTTGGTTTCCGATGACACTAAGATTCGAATGAATGAGAGCCTTCCTGTTCTGGAACACAAACTGCGCAGACTCACCACGCTTTCCCAAACTTTCCTGTTTACACCGGAAGAGTTTATTGCCAAGAAACAGGAGCTTGTTGCTGAGATGACTGCTTTGGACTTCTCTTCCGAAGCCAAGCTCAAGAGTCAGATTTCTTGTATTGTAACTTTGAAAAGATGCGAATGGATTGATGAGACAGAGTTCCAGGCTAAGAAAAATGAAATTATCAGCTCCGTTGAAGCAAATGCTGATATTGTAGAAAGACTGCAGACTCTTCGCATGCTGACTAACATTGAATTCCTCGGCGAAGCTGAGTACAAGAGCTTTGAGAAGAAGGTAATAGATGACATCTTCCAACCTTACAGTGATATCAGTGAACTTCAGAAGAAGGCACAGAACCTGATGAAATTGAAGGATGCTTCCATTATTTCAGAGGATGACTTTAACAACTACAAGAAGAAGCTCCTCTCCCTCTCCTAATTTGAGAGTCAAAACATCCAACAAAAGTATACAAAACCTCTACCTGCTAAAATTTGCAAGTAGAGGTTTCTTTTTGTCTTAATAATTCAAATATCACTATTTAGAAACGCATCCCCCGATATCTGGATATTGCTGCCAGTATTTCCTGTTTGCGGGGAACCGCCAGAGAAGCTGTTACATCGCCTCTCACAAACAGGCTTTCCAACCCTCTTTCTTCTATTTCCCCATGCAAAAGGTCCACCGCCTGAGCAAGGGTACGTCTACCATCAAAGGCTCTTATCAAAAGCTCTTTCATAATGTATCCCAAAGCCCTGGTCTGTTCTTCATCCTTAAGTTGCTCCAGACCTCGAAGCTCCACTGTATTCTTGGCCAGCCCAATCTGGTCCATGCCAAAAGTTTTGATTTTAATACGTTCCTCCTGCAGAAGCTTTTTGTCCTGCATAGGCACTCTGTCCGTTCGATAAACAGGAAATTTGCTACGTGGTGTCTCAAAGTCTGCATACTGCACCGCTGCCCTCTTTGCATCCTCCGTGATATCTACAGGAACATATTCCTTCATCTGAATAATTGTATCTGCTACATGAAAATAGGAACCACAACTTCCCGCCACCAAAATCGTAGAAATGCCCAAATCCTCATACAAACTGTTTACCCGCTCAATAAAAGGTGTAATGGGTTCTTCCCCCGCATTCACCACCTGTTGCATCAGGCGGTCCCGAATCATAAAGTTGGTCGCAGAGGTGTCCTCATCCATCAACAATAATTTACTGCCACTCTCTACAGCCTCCATGAGACCGGCAGCCTGAGAGGTACTTCCGCTGGCATCCTCTGTAACAAACTTCGTTGTATCCTTGCCATTAGGCAAATGATTGATAAATGGCGAAATATCTACATTGGAAATGCTTCTGCCATCCTCCGCACGCAACTTAACTGCCCCTGCATCGGTAATCACCAGCTCTCTTCCATCTCCACTGATATGATTGTAAACACCATCCTGAATAGCCTGCAATACAGTAGACTTGCCATGATAACCTCCGCCGACCAGAAGCGTTATCCCCTGACGGATTCCCATTCCGGTTACCTGCCCTCCGTGAGGCAGCTTCAGAGTCACCCTAAGACTCTCCGGTGACCGGAAAGCCACCGCACCCTGAAACGGCCTTGAAGACACACCACTCTCTCGGGGCAACACCGAGCCATCTGCAATAAAGGCACACAGGTTCTGCTTGGGCAAAACCCTTCGAATGTATTCCTGATCCTCACACAACTCTATGGATGCCTGCAACGCCTTTTTGTCAATACTTGCATAATACAACGTCTTCCTTACACATTCCGGCACTATCCGAAATAGTATTTTCCCTAATTCCCTTGCATTTACCGAGCGTCCATTGGCAGGAAATCCCACTTCAAAACGCATGACTATCTCCTGTGCGGTAATACAGCAAGCCGTGCGTTCCAAAACCTCCGGCCCGCACTTAGACACCGCCAGAAGCCCACTCTTTCCGGAGCCCTTGGCCTGAAAGCTTCCCTTTCTAACAGCCTCACCAAAAAGCCTCGTCAAGTGGTCCTGCAAAGTAATTCGTTTATATTTTACATCAAAATAATTCTCTGGAAATCCTGCCTTTCCCATGGGGACTTTTACCGATACCCGTGAAGGAGATGCAAAAGGGTCTCCCTGCACATGGTCTATACTGAAAATATAATCACTAAAGTCATATTGCCCTCTCAAATCCTTATACGCCGGATAACTCTTTCGGTCAATGGAATTTAACATTCTCTCCAAATCACTTGCCGTCTTCATATCTGCCTCCAAGCCTCATATATTTTATCGTGCATATTTTCACACCTTATCCACTATTATACACTGCAAGTACCACCTTTACAAATATCAATTTATCGACTATTATTAACTTATATATTGCATAACCAAGGAGGATTAATCAAATGAAATATTCTATTGAGGGCGCACCCTTACCTGTTGTTATCTGTGATCTTGACCCCGGTGAAACCTTAGTTACCGAGAGCGGTGCTATGTCCTGGATGTCTCCAAACATGAAAATGGAAACCTCTTCCGGCGGTGGTATTGGCAAGATGTTTGGCCGTGCTTTCTCCGGTGAGAGTTTGTTTTTAAACCGTTATACCGCACAGGGCGGCCCCGGACACATTGCATTTGCTTCCAGTTTCCCCGGCTCCATCCGTGCATTTGAAATTGCTCCCGGACAGGAAATCGTTGCTCAAAAATCCGCTTTTCTGGCTTCCACTCCCGATGTTGAGCTCTCCACCTTCTTCCAGAAAAAGATAGCAGGCGGCCTCTTCGGCGGTGAAGGCTTTATTATGCAGAAGCTAACCGGTAACGGAATTGCTTTCCTGGAATTTGACGGACATGTAAAAGAATATGACCTTGCACCGGGTCAGCAGATGATTGTTGATACCGGCTATCTGGCAGCTATGTCCATTACCTGTTCCGTTGATGTTCAGACAGTACCCGGCATCAAAAACGCACTCC
>CAYOGM010000023.1:0-25524 GCA_964403595.1 uncultured Acetatifactor sp.
GCAAAAAGGGATTCTGATTTTCTGATTTTTCCCTATAGATACTTAGGCATGCCAGAGCCATGTCCAGAGCTATGGCAAACTATGCCGGAGTCATGGACAGAGCCGTGCCAGCCATGCCTTGAGCCATGCCGCCAGCCCGCAAGCTTGCTTGCGGGCTGGCGCGGCGTTCGCCGTATGCATCTTGGCACGAATGTGTCTGCTGGTGAGCAAGCTCCCCGCAGGCACATTCGTGCCAAGATGCGCATGGCTCAGGGCTCGCGCAGATTGTACCCTTAAAAAAACTTGCAATCCGGCTTATCTATGGTAAAATGATTTTGACAATAGAATAATGAGAGGTCTGTTTGACGAAGAGGAGAAGAATGTTATGAAAAAACGATTTAGCGTTTTGATGGTGGCACTTCTGATCATGACTGCACTGGGCGGATGCGCAGGCGGTACAGGAGAGTCTTCGGAGGATAAGTCCTCTACCGGAGCATCTGTAGCAGAGAGTAATGTAGCAGAAAATAATGTAGCAGATGTTCCAAATATGGAGCCCACATATGGTGGTTCCGTTGTTGTAGGAATACAGCAGGATATTGATAGTCTTGACCCACACAAAGCAACTGCGGCAGGAACTAAAGAGATTCTTTTCAACATTTTTGAAGGTCTTGTAAAAGTAGACCCCAATGGTAATCTGATGAATGCAGTAGCCGATGGTTACAGCATTTCCGAGGATGGACTGGTATATACCTTTACTTTGCGTGAGGGTGTGAAGTTCCATAATGGTAATGCAGTGACCGCAGAGGATGTCAAGTACTCACTGGAGCGTGTATCCGGTATTTTGGATGGTACTGCACTCATTTCCACTTTGAGCGCCGCAAAAGGCGGTATCACAAGTGTAGATATTCTGGACGATAAAACGGTTCAGGTAACAGTGGGCAGTGCCAACCTGGAGCTGATTTACAGCTTCACGGCAGCTATCATTCCCGCCGGAAGCGGTGAGGATGCAAATGCACAGCCTGTTGGTACCGGACCGTTTTCTTTTGTGTCCTACAAGCCTCAGGAGGGTATTGTTGTAACCAAGAATGCAGAGTATTGGCAGGAAGGCCTGCCTTATCTGGATGAGGTGGAGTTCAAGATTGTAAACAGCCCTGATACAGCACTTATGGATTTGCAGGGCGGTTCTATCGACATCTATCCTTATCTGACGGATTCTCAGGCAACGGAGCTGGAGAGTACTTTCCAGGTGCTGGCAGCGCCCTCCAATGTAGTGCAGGCATTGTTCCTTAACAATGCGGACGAGACCCTCAGCGATGGCAAGGTTCGTCAGGCAATCTGCTATGCGCTGGATAAGAATTCTGTAAATGAGTTTGTGTTTGGTGGCAATGCATCTATGATTAGTTCAGCTATGTTGCCCACCCTTCAGGATTATTATGTAGACCTGAATGAAGTATACGGTAATGGGGCAAATATCGAGATGGCAAAGCAGCTTTTGACTGAGGCCGGTTATCCTGACGGTATTGACTTGGAGATTCAGGTGCCTTCCAACTATGAGGTGCATATGCAGACCGCAGAGGTAATTGCTGAACAGCTCAAAGCAGCCAACATCAATGCAGTAATTGTGCCTGTGGAGTGGGCAACCTGGCTTGAAGAGGTTTACAATGGCCGCAAGTATCAGGCAACCATCAGTGGTATTACCTGTGACCAGACACCCGGTTATCTGCTGAACAGATTCCAGGCAGAATCTTCCAAGAATTTTATCAATTACAACAATGCTGCATATGATGAGACTTATTTGAAGGCAGCAGCAAGTCTGGATTTGGCAGAGAAGGCAAATTATTACAAGGAATTGCAGAACATGTTGGTTGAGGATGCAGGCACTGCATTTATTGCGGCACCGCCTATTACGGTGGCAGTAAAGCCTGAGCTTGCAGGTTACACCTTCTACCCTATTTATGTACAGGATATGAGTGTGGTGTATTACACACAGCAGTAAGAGCCGAATACAGTAAGGCAACAGTCCTGATTGAAGTCGGACTGTGGGATGACCCATTATAAAAATGAAAGGAGAGAGCAGCTATGAGATACTTTTTAAAAAAATTATTCACTCTCATTATGACATTGTTTATTGTATCAGTGGCTGCTTTTCTTGCCTTTCAGATTATTCCCGGAGATGTGGTAGGCTCTATTTTGGGCACGGAGGCGACTCCTGAGCGAGAGGCGCAGCTTCGTGAGGAGCTGGGCTTAAATGACCCGCCTGTGGTGCGTTATGTCAATTGGATGACGGATGTGCTGAAAGGGGATTTGGGAGAGAGTTATCGCTATTCCAAATCCATGAATGAGATGATGCCTGTGGATGAGCTGATTGGGGACAAATTGCCTGTTACACTTTGGCTGGCAGCATTGTCTTTGATTATTATTGTGGTAGTATCTATTCCTTTGGGTGTATTTTGGGCTAAGAGCCGTAACCGCTTTGTGGATGCTTTTATGAGTGTGCTGACACAGACGACAATGGCTGTGCCTGCGTTCTTTTTGGGCATTTTGGTGACCTATCTGTTTGGTATGGTTTTTAAGTGGTTTGTGCCCGGTGGTTATGTAAGTTATGAGGAGGACTTCGGGGGATTTTTGAAGTATTTGATATTCCCGGCAGTGTCTGTTGCCATACCCAAAATTGCTATGACAACGCGATTCCTTCGCAATTCCATGCTGACAGAGATGAATTCGGATTATGTACGTACTGCCCGCAGTAAGGGGTGTACGGACAGACAGATTATGTACGGACATGTGCTGCGCAACGCATTGATGCCGGTTGTTACTTTCTTAGGTATGATTATAGCTGAGATTGTGGCCGGCAGTATCGTTGTGGAGCAGGTGTTCGGACTGCCCGGAATCGGGAGATTGTTAATTAGTTCTATTTCTACCAGAGATTTGCCTGTGGTGCAGATTCTGGTAATGTATATTACAGCAGTGGTAATTATTGTGTATTTTTTGGTGGATATTCTTTATCGTGTGATTGACCCTCGAATCAGTCGCAAGTAGTGCAAGGATGACTTGTGGAGTAAGTGAAGAAGTCGGATAAATCCGGGTGGAGATATATATGCAGGAAAAGAAACAGCAGAAGGGAAAAGTGAATAGCGTGCCGGGTAAGCTGGTGAAGTGGCTTAAGAAGGGAAATCCCTATCTGTGGATTGGTCTGTTTATGACAGGTGTGGCGGTTGGATTGGCAGTGTTGGGAATCTTCTGGACACCCTACAGTACTACAGAAATGTCAGCCGCAGAGCGTTTTGCGGGCCCTTCTCTTAAGCATTTGTTTGGAACAGATAATTTTGGAAGGGATATCTTTTCCAGAGTGATGGAAGGTGCCGGTATTACTATTCTTATCAGCAGTTTAGTGGTGCTTTTCTCAGGAACCCTGGGTATTGTGATTGGTGCTGTGACCGGTTACATGGGAGGTATTGTGGATGAACTGGTGATGCGCGTGACCGACGCGGTCAATGGATTTCCCAGTATTTTGCTTGCCTTAGTCATGATTAGTATCATGGGTAGTGGCAATCAGAACTTGATTTTATCTCTTGGTATTGTATTTACACCTAGCTTTGTGCGAATTGTGCGAAGTGAGTTTATTCGTTTGAGAGATGCGGATTATATTAGCAGAGCGAGACTTATGGGAGTGGGCAGGCTGCGTATTTTGTTTGTGCATATTTTGCCCAATATTTTCTCTACCTTCTGGGTATCGGTTATGATTGGTTTTAACAATGGTATTCTGGCAGAGTCCGGTATGAGTTATTTAGGAATTGGTGTACAGCCACCCGAGGCGAGCCTTGGTAAAATGTTGTCGGATGCACAGGGGTATCTGATGAAGGCCCCCTGGTATGCGCTTGCACCGGGACTTACCATTGTGTGGATAGTGCTTGGTTTTTCTTTGCTCAGTGAGGGTATTCGCAGGAAATCCTAAGAGGAGGCTGTTATGGTTCATATCGAAAATCTCTCAGTGTCCTTTGAGGATACGGAGGCGGTAAAAAATGTAAATCTGAATATTGCGCCGGGGGAAATTCTGGGTGTGGTAGGGGAGTCCGGCTCCGGTAAGTCTGTAACGGCTTTGACATTGATGGGGCTTGTGTCCAATGAGGCCCAAATTACCAGTGGCAAAGTGGTCCTGGACGGACAGACACTGGCGGAGGCCGGGAAGCCAAGAGACAAGGCTCTGTATCGTCAGTATCAGGGCAGCAGAATGTCCATGATTTTCCAGGAGCCCATGACCTCTCTAAATCCTACGAAGACCGTGGGAGCTCAAATCGAAGAGATGCTTAAGCTTCATACGGATTTGGATAGGGATGCCCGCAGAAAACGTGTTGTAGAGACGATGGAATCCGTAGGTTTAAAGGATGCAGACAAGTTGTATGATTGTTATCCTCATGAGCTTTCCGGTGGCATGCGTCAGCGAGTGATGATTGCTATGGCGGTCATTTTGCATCCGGATGTGATTGTGGCAGATGAACCCACTACGGCTTTGGATGTGACGATACAGAATCAGATTATTACTCTTTTGAAGGAGATTAATCAAAAAGAGAAAAGTGCTATGCTTTTTATTACCCATGATTTAAATCTTGCCAAAAGAATTTGTGATAAGATTGCTGTAATGAAAAACGGCAGAGTGGTGGAGAGTGGTCCTGCGGATATGATTTTTGAAAATCCCAAGGAGGCTTATACCCAAAAGCTTATTGAGGCAGTTCCTTCCAGAATGAAGTCCAGAAGGGAAAGCCGCAAGGTGGATATGTCTGCTCAGAAAATAAGTGCGCTACAGGCGGAAAAGGCGGAAGCAAAGGAACAGCCGGTGGTACAGGTGGCCAACCTAAATGTGTACTATAATGAAAAAAGTGGCAATCTGTTTGGCAGCAGGAAAAGGCGATGTGTGGTTGAGGATGCAAGTTTTGTAATAAATAAAGGGGAGATATTAGGACTGGTGGGTGAGAGCGGATGCGGAAAGAGTTCTTTGTCCAAGGCAGTTCTTGGTATGAATAAAAATATTGAGGGAAGTGTAAAGCATACCTCTGTGCGACCACAAATGATTTTTCAGGACCCCTATAGCAGCTTAAATCCCAGCAGAACGGTCAGTTGGCTTTTGCAGGAGCCCTTGAGAGCTGCCGGCAGACTGGATAAGTCGTTGCAGATGAGTAAAGAAGAAAGAAAAACTGCAGCGGTAGAAATGCTTCGAATGGTGGGCTTGGATGAAAGCTATATGAATCGTAAGCCATCTCAGCTTTCCGGTGGTCAGAGGCAGAGAATCAGCATTGGTCAGGCGCTGATTACCAGACCCGGACTTGTTATAGCAGACGAGCCGGTATCTGCGCTGGATGTTACTTTACAGGCACAGATTATGGAACTGATGCGCAGTCTTCAGGAGGAGTTGGGAGTATCTTATTTATTCATATCTCACGATATCAATGTGGTTTATCAGATGTGTGACCGTATTATGGTCATGAAGGATGGGCGTATCATAGAACAGGGCAAAACAGAGGATATTTTTAATGAGCCCAAGGAAGAATATACGGAAACGCTGCTTCGAGAGTCGTAGTTTATAGAGAACAACATGTAAAAGGGATTCGGCCGTTTGGTCGAATCCCTTTGCAGTACATAATTTAAAAACGTTTGATTTCAGTGACTTCATTATCTCCGGTTGCTGCAACCACAGCTTTCAAATCCTTCATGTCTGCAGAGAAAAGAAGGTAGGAATCATAAGCCTGATTGAAGTGTCTGATAGCCTCCTTGCGGTTACCATCCTGCTTGGCATTCCATGCGTTTACAGAATGCATATGAAGGTCTTCATGGTTTTTAACCGCACGTTTGAATGCCACAGAGCCGGTAATACGGGAATCGGTCTGGGCATTTGCCCATTTACCAAATTTACATCCGGAAGGATTGTTAATCTGCCCAACTACCAGGGTCTCGAAGTCTGCAATATTATTGTACTGACGCCATGTGAAAATCAGGTGGTCTACTTCATAGATAGTCAGCCAATCCTGAGTATGCAGATTCGCGCGCTGCTTGGCAACATCAGTACGCAGGTAGTCGATAAGACGGGAAATTTTGTATAACTGTCCGCCAACATTGATACAGCCACTGGACAAGTCATCATAGCTTGCAGTTATGGTGTCAATTGAGGCTACAAATGCCTCAGTTAACGCAGACTGAGTATTAATTTCGCCATAAATATGGTCCACCTCGGAGCTTACCAGACTCATGCTGGAGCTGATGTGCTCCATGTTCTCAAGGGAACGATGGATACTGGCATTACCATCTGCCAGCTGAGTGGCGGTGTTGGTGATAGATTCCACAAGTGCAGAGATGCCCGACATAAGCTCCTGCACATAGGACATAGCGGCTTCGGCTGACTGAGTGGTGTTGGCAGAGAGGTCCTTGACCTGATTGGCAACAACAGCAAAGCCACGGCCTGCCTCACCGGCTCTTGCTGCTTCTATAGAGGCATTCAGGGCAAGCAGTCCGCTCTTGTTAGCCACCTTTTTCACCATATCAATAATTTCGTTAATCTGTGCAGCTTTTTTCTGGAAATCTTCAATCTGTTCATTAATCTGTAACACATTGGCAACGGATGCGTCAACAATCTCGATACTGGAGTTCATCTCGTCTACGCAGGAATGGGCATCCTCCATAACCGTGTGGGTCTTCTCCTGAATGGTATAAACGGCATCCTGAATGTTCTGGATGGATGCACCCAGTTCCTGACTGGAGCCGGACATATCGTTGATTGCTGAGGTCTGAGAATGTAATTCTTCAATCATGTCACGAACACGGCTGCTGTCACCAATAAGCTCCATAGAGTTGTTCAGACGCATAACAAAATTGTTGTTCATATTGACAAAGCTCTTCAACAATTCATTATACTTCTCTGCTACTTGACTGTCGCTAAAAAGGGATGTATCTATCTGCGAAAAATCACCGGCGATAGCCTTGTCCATCATTTCTATTAATAGCGCATTATCGGCAGCAGCTGAATTTCTTTCGTTCTTTTTGCCTAGCATAATGCCACCTCCCGGAAAGGTATTTGTATTTGTGACTTTCTTGCCACTTTACGTACTTATTCTGCTGATATTATAGCATAAATTTTGTCTTATGACTACCTATATCACTGAATGTTGTTAATAATTTAATAAATTATACATAATTTGCAGAAAACTACACGTTTTTGCGTAAATATATAAACATTTGTCGGTCATACTTGTCCCCGGACAGGCATATGATGCTAGTGCAAAATAAGAGGACAATCTACAGGGAGGAGTTTGTATGTTAGAGGATACCGGGAAAAGGCAGGAGTATGGAGGTTTGACGGAGACGGAGGCTGCAGTCAGACTTCAACAAAACGGACGCAATGAATTGCAGGGCCAGCGTAGTCGGACGCCGATTGAAAATTTTCTTGCACAGTTAAATGATCCATTGATTTATGTGCTCCTGGGAGCAGCAGGAATTTCTGTCTTATTACAAGAGGTAGCGGATGCGGTGATTATCGGTGTGGTTATTTTTTTAAATGCCACAGTGGGAATGATTCAGGAAGGCAAGGCAAGGAAAGCCTTGGAAGCTCTGAAAAAATTAACCAGCCCACATGCCATTGTGGTTCGCGGCGGGGTAAAAAGAAATATTCCGGCAGCTGAGCTGGTAGTGGGAGATGTGGTGTTTCTGGAGACCGGCTGTCAAGTACCTGCGGATATGGAGCTTGTGGAGGCATCTAATCTGCGAATTGAGGAGTCTGCCCTCACCGGAGAGAACCTTCCGGTGGAAAAAAGTAAGAGGGACGAGGCTTTTATGTCCACCATTGTAACTGCGGGACATGGTGCAGGTGTGGTAACTGCGGTGGGAATGGATACCCAGATTGGACAGATTGCAGAAATGATATCTCAGGCGGAGGAAGAACTGACACCTTTGCAAAGAAGATTGGGGGATTTGGGAAAGGTTTTAAGTATTTTGTCATTGATTTTGTGTGGTTTGCTTTTTGTATTAGCCATGTACCAGCAAAAGGATATTATGGAGATGCTTCTGGTGGCCATTTCCCTGGCGGTTGCGGCGGTTCCTGAGGGACTTCCCGCTGTGGTAACTATTTGCCTTGCATTATCGGTGACCAAGATGGTGAAGGCTAACAGCATTATCCGAAAGCTTCCTTCTGTGGAAACTTTGGGAGCAGTGAGTGTGGTCTGCTCGGACAAGACAGGTACTCTTACCCTGAACCGGATGACGGTGGAGGAATGTTTTGGCAACGGGGAGGACTTGTTTTATGGCATGATGCTGTGTAATGACAGTGAATTGCAGGGACGTCTGGGGGACCCTACAGAGTTGGCACTATTGGAATATAGCCAAAGAAAAGGATATGATAAAAAGGATTTGGATGAGCGGATGCCGCGACTTTCTGAGTTGTCTTTTGACTCGGAACGCAAAATGATGACTACCTTTCATAGAAGGGAAAGCGGAGAGACAGTCAGCTATACGAAGGGGGCACCGGATGTGGTGCTCACCCGATGTACTCACATTATGACCGGGCAAGGTGTTGTCAGAATGACAGACAGTCATCTGAATAAAATTCAGACAGCCATGGAGGGGATGGCTGCAGGAGCACTTCGCACACTGGCGGTGGCAATGTATCGCGGAAGTGTGGGGCCAATAGAGGAGGGGTTGACCTTTCTGGGAATGGTAGGTATGCGCGATCCGGTTCGTCCGGAAGCCGTAGTGGCAGTGGAGACTTTCAAAAAAGCCGGTGTAAAGACAGTAATGATTACGGGAGACCATGTGGATACGGCCTATGCTATTGCATGCCAGCTGGGGATTGCAGATAGTCCTAAGCAGTGCATGAGCGGAGTACAGCTTTCAAGCCTTGCTCCGGGAGAATTGGCAGAACAACTGCGAGACAACAATATTACAGTGTTTGCAAGGGTTTCACCGGCACAGAAGGTAGAAATTGTAAAGGGGTTCAAGGAGCTTGGGGCAATTGTAGCAATGACGGGAGATGGAGTAAACGACGCACCCTCCTTAAAGATTGCAGATATTGGTATTGCCATGGGACAGAATGGTACAGATGTGGCGAAACAGGCTTCGGATATGATTCTTACGGATGATAATTTTGCGACTATTGAGAAGGCAATTGAGGAGGGCCGGGGGGTATATGAAAACATACGCAAGTCGGTAATTTTCCTGTTGTCCTCCAACATGGGGGAGATACTCACTATGTTTACGGCAGTGCTTTTTGGTTTGACCTCTCCCTTAAAATCCAGTCATATTCTCTGGGTCAATCTGATTACAGATTCTTTGCCGGCGCTGGCACTTGGTATTGATAAAAACGATGGAAAGAGCCTGATGGAGAACAGCCCCCGAAAGGCCAATGAAAGTCTTTTTGCCAGAGGCGGGCTGATGTGTACACTTTTTTACGGTTTGCTTATTGGGGGAATCAGTCTTACGGCTTATCTGATGTTGCCATGGGGAGCTTTGGTGGCGGCAGGCAGGGAGGTTAGTCCGGAAGGTATCCGGGAAATGCTTGGAAATGAGGGAATCCTGATAAGAGCCCAGACCTATGCTTTTACCGTGCTTGGAGTGTCACAGCTTTTTCATGCCATTGGTATGCGAGATACAGGGCGTTTGGCATTAGGGATGAAGATTGGTGAAAATAAGCTGATGCTTGTAGCGATGGTGGTAGGACTTGCACTGCAGATAGCGGTAACCAGAGTGCCTTTTCTGGTAGAAGCTTTCGGCACGGCATGGCTGTCTGTTGGTGAGTGGCTGATGCTGATTGTGTTGGCCATGTTTCCACTGTTGGCTCATGAGTGTATTGTGCTGGCAGGAACATTTTTTAAAAAGATTTTTTCATAACAGACAATAAAAGGTAGTACATCTCATTTGTGAAGAGAGGTGTACTACCTTTACATTTAGTGATTATAAGGTTTCTTGATTTTGTTAAGCTCCGCATTGATAATCTGCAATGCATTGTCAGGTGCATTATTGTTTCCCATGGCTTTAAACATGTCAGCCAGACCGATAAGAGTCTGATCCTGCATCATGGACAGCATGGACTTGTTGAGTTTCATGCCGGTGATGGATGAGAGAGCACCGGATAAAATTTCAAAAGCCGCATCATGTTCCAGAATATCCTTGACTTTGTCATAGACAGAGAAGTGGGTGGCGGAAAATTCCATGGGAACATCACTGGCCACGGTCTCAATCTGTTCAAACCAGTTGGCAACGCCTTCACCTTCGGATTCATCCACAGGCAGGGTATAGATATCCGGCTTGCGGGATACCTTTTCCAAGGTGATATTATCACTACAGCCGTCGGCTTCGGCAGTAAGGAAGGTAAATTCTCCGGCAAGGGGTACATTCTCAAATACAAAAACTCTGCTGCCCACTTTAGTACCAAAGAGCTCCTCATCTACATACAGGCTTACCTGAGACTGGTTGGAGTAGATTTTGACGGTGGTAGTGTCTCCGGCACGCTGGGCGTAGCGTCTGCCACAGAGATAGACGAAGGGGTCCTTGCTCCAATATGCTTTATAGACGTAAAAGGCTTCCTTGTTAATCTGACGGTCCATGGTAACTAGACCCTTGTTGTTGCGTCCCGCAACGCCACCTTCATCTCTGGCTGCACAGCCGAAGTCAAACATATTCCACACATGGGTGCTCCACAGATAAGGACGCTCCATAAGAATCTTGGCCATGTGTTCATGATATTCCGCCTGATAAGCTTCGGAATAGTCACGACATCTGGGTTCATCAGGCTGGTAGGTGATGATGCCTTCCGCACCATATTCGGAAAGCCCCAGACAGATGTCAGGATATTTTTTATGAAATTCATCCAGCCATTTCTCGTTGTAGTCATAGTTGCCGCCATACCAGCCAAAATAATGATTATAGCTCTCCACATCTGTGATACCGTGGAGGGCACTGTCCATAGGCAGCATGCTCACATGGGCCATGGTGGTCAGACGGGTGGGGTCAATCTCTTTTACAAGATTATTTAAATCCTTGTGGTTCTCCACCACGCCTTCCTTTTCGCCTCCGATGGTAATTTCGTTGGACAGTCCCCAGAAGCAGATACAGGGGTGATTGTAGTTTTGATAAATCAACTCTTTCATCTGGTTGCGAGCGTTTTCATGGGCAGCAGGGTCCTCGCTCTGAGTACTGATATAAGGAATTTCTGCCCATACAATAAAGCCGTATTCATCACATGCATCATAAAAGTCTTCACTGTGCTGATAATGAGCCAGACGCACCGTGTTGGCGCCAATCTCAGAGATGAGAAATGCATCTCTGAAATGTTGCTCACGGGTCAGTGCATAGCCCTCATAGAGCCAGTCCTGATGACGGGATACACCGCGAAGCATCATGGGTTTGTCATTCAGGAAAAATCCGTTTTCGGAATCTACATAAAAGTCTCTGATTCCAAAGGTGGTGGAAATCTGGTCCACTGTTTCATTGCGTCGTACCAAAGTGGCAGTACAGCGATAGAGATAAGGGTCGTCCACGCCCTGCCACAGATGGGGAGAGGGCAGGTGAATTTCGGTGCGGGTATCGGAGGTGGGACGCCAGCTTTCAGCCATGATATTGCCGTCACGGTCTACAATCTGATAACGCACAGTATAGTCGTCAGAGTCTGTATTAACATGGCTGTGCACATAAAGAATAGCCGCCTGCATACATTCTGTAAGCTCGCTGGAAACCGTCAGCCCTTTGGCTGCATAGGGGGCAGCCTCAAAATGCACCTTGGGCAAAAGCAGAAGCTCCGCACCGCGGTAAAGACCGCCATAAAAGGTAAAGTCAGCCATTTGTGGATAAATATGGCTTCTGTTCTGATTGTCGGCTGATATAGTCAGTTCAATGGTGTTGTTGGTGTCTTTGGCAGTAAGAAAGCATTCAGAGATATCTACCACAAACGCTGAATAACCGCCCTCATGACTGCCCAGCATTTTACCATCCACATACACCTCGCCCCGCAGAGACAGAGCAGGGATTTTTAAAAGAATTTTACCACAGTTTAAAGGTGCTTCTGCAATCAGTGCAGAGGGATTTAATGTGATGCGGTAACAACACTCGCCGCGATAATATTCACTTCCGTCCGCTCCGTCAATGGCATTCCATGTGTGAGGAAGAGATACGGATTCCCAGGAAGTGTCGGGATTGTTCAAGGAGGCATAGGGGGTTTTAGTAAACGCCCAGCCATGGTTTAAAGGGATGATTTTACGCATAGCTAAATCCTTTCTAAGATGTAAATATTCTATAATTCTTGTTTTAGATTGCGTTTTTATGCAAAGAAATATACAATAAGATAAAATTTAGATAAAAAATTTTATATGTAATAAAACCGAAAGCGGTAAAATTCGTTTAATAGTGTAGAGCCGTTGGAAGATGGAATGTGTGAAAAGCAAATTACACAGATGCGAAGAATGGAGGTTAGTGGATGAAGAATAAAGTAGTGAAGAGTTGGATTGCCATGTGTCTGTGCAGTGTGATGCTGACAGGTTGCGCTGCAAAGCCCTTGGAGAGCGGAGAAAATGTGTCGGGAAACACCAAACAGGAGTCAGAGATTCAACCAGACAAAGAGAGGGAGGAGACAGGTGAAGCACTTGAAAAGGTGGAGCTTGAGAGTGAATATGAAAGAGCTGCTTATCTGACGGATATGGTGTATGAGAAAAATGGTGTTGAAAATACCATGGTGAGTCCTCTTTCATTGGATATGGCATTGGGACTTGTGTCTGTTGGTGCAAACGGCCAGACCAAGGAAGAACTCTCTACATACTTAGGTACGGATGATTATGGTAAGTTTGCAAGAGGCTATATGAGCTATGCGCAAGCCCTTAACACGGAATCTACTTCTATGAATATGGGGTATCAGACGGCTTATGAGATTGCCAATTCCGTCTGGCTGAAGGATGACAGGAAGCTGGTGAGTACATATGAGAAGGCAGCGCAGGAACAGTTTGGTGCGCAGGTGGAGGCGGTCAGCTTTGAAAAGGCTGATGTGCCGGCAACAGTAGAGAAGATTAATCAATGGTGCAATGAGAAAACACATGAAATGATACCGGAAATTATTAATGAGAATTCTATTTCTGAGGAAGCGGTAGCTGTTTTGGTGAATTCCTTGTATTTTGAGGCTCCATGGGATGAAAAATGGGGCATAACCACACATGAGTTTACGGATTTTGAAGGAAATGTGAAGGAACAGGAGATGCTTCAGGATACCTTGAATATTTATTATGAAAATGATAAAGCCATAGCATTTTCAAAACCCTATGCTAATGGAATGCGTTTTGTGGGAATTTTGCCAAAGGAGACCGGCGAGTTTTCTTTGGCGGAATTGAATCTGGAGTCCTTGATGGAGAGTAAAAATACAAGTTATGATGTAAATACAATCATGCCGAGGCTTACTTTTGATACGACAGCCGAGAATATTGTGGATATTTTGAAGGCTCAGGGAGTGGAGACTGTATTTGATAAGGAACAGTCGGATTTAAGCGGTATGATTGAGATGACTTCGGATGAGATTACTTATATTTCGGATATTGTCCAAAAGACACGGCTTGAGCTTGACGAGAATGGGACCAAGGCGGCAGCGGTGACGGCGGTTATGCTGGACATGGCTACCTGTGCCATGACGGAACAAAAGGAGATGAAAGAGGTATATCTGGACAGACCCTTTGCATTTATGATTTATGATGAGAGAAAAGAGCAGATTGTGTTTGTTGGAAAGGTTGTTAATATATAAAATTTTTATAAACTCTGAAACCGCCTAAAACAGGGCGGTTTCGCTGTTTGGGAGGAATATTCAGACAATAAACACTTGAAAAGACGAATAGTATATGATATTCTTAGATTAACGCTGAGCGTAAAGCTTAATGTAAGAGGAGGAGAAAAAATGGGTGCAATGGTAAATGATCGTGTATCTGGTAAATTTGATGAAAGGTTAAACGTATTATACTTGAAGATAGGTCGAGCCTATTATACCAAGAATCGCAATGCGAAGATTAACGATGAGGAAATCAAAGAACTATTTGATCAGATTGAGCAGGTAAACACAGAGAAGAGAAACATCGAAATCAAGTTCCTTGCGCAGCAGGGAAAGAAGAAATGTCAGGCTTGTGATCATATTGTAAGTCTGGAGAGCCGTTTCTGTAACATGTGTGGCGAGAAGTTTGATGAGAGTACTATGGTCATTCCTGAGGACAATCCTGAGGTTCCTATGAAGAAGTGTGAATTCTGTGGTGAGCCTTTGGAGGCAGATGCAGTTTTCTGTCAGAATTGTGGCAAGAAAAACGAAGTATAAGTTTTATACATAGGGAGGGCTTACCATGTATAAGGATACAAAACTGGGGATTCCTGATTCCCTGCTAATCGCAGTAATTTTTTTATCAGGATTAGTTGATTCTGCCGTAATGGTAGGTTTGGCTGTTTATGTTCTTTTGGCTGAGAAGGATCAGCGTGTCAAAACAGCAGCGAAGAAAGCCTTGATTTTGTTTGGATTGGTTGCTATTTTGATTGGCGGACTGGAGACCTTTGACCATGTGATTCGTGTTCTTTTGAGCAATGAAAGCACTTATGGGACTATATATGGTAACATGATTCATGTAATTTATCTATTGCGCAATGTATGTTATCTGGCTATGGGTCTGACAGAGGCAGTGGCATTTATATCTTACATAAAGGGTGCCGGAATAAACAGTGCATTTATGGCTC
Organism: uncultured Acetatifactor sp.; assembly: GCA_964403595.1. Lineage (GTDB taxonomy): Bacteria > Bacillota > Clostridia > Lachnospirales > Lachnospiraceae > Acetatifactor. The sequence goes on from CAYOGM010000023.1 coordinate 14,701, forward strand.
GTGAAGAGGAGCCTGCACCTACGCCTGTACAGCCAACAGTACAGCCTGCAGCACAGGCAACAGCAAATATATGTCCTAAGTGTGGAAGTACAATAGACCCGGGTGTTCACTTCTGTAAGAAGTGTGGAACAAGAACCGACTAATAAGAGTGAAATATTGTAAGCGGGAATCGGCGTGATGTCGGTTCCCGTTTGTTATGAAGCGAGTTTCTCAAGATTATTTACTGTACTATTTGGGAAAAATGTGTTATACTTTTGTTCGCAGTGGAAATAAATTGCAAAAGAAAATGGAATGAGGGTATCATCAAATGGATAAAATTATTTTGACCGGTGACAGACCCACCGGAAGACTTCATGTGGGACATTATGTGGGTTCTCTTCGCAGACGTGTGGAATTGCAGAATTCAGGAGAATACAAGAACACATATATTATGATTGCGGATGCACAGGCTCTTACGGATAACATCGAGAATCCGGAGAAGGTGCGCCAGAACATTATCGAGGTAGCTTTGGATTATATGGCATGTGGTCTGGATCCTGCCAAGTCTACTTTGTTTATTCAGTCTCAAATCTCTGAGTTGTGTGAGTTGACTTTTTATTACATGGATTTGGTAACTGTAGCCAGATTGCAGCGTAATCCTACGGTAAAGAGTGAAATTCAGATGCGTAATTTCGAAGCGAGCATACCGGTTGGCTTCTTTACATATCCTATCAGTCAGGCGGCAGATATCACCGCATTTAAGGCTACTACCGTGCCTGTTGGCGGTGACCAGCTTCCCATGATTGAACAGACCAGAGAAATCGTACACAAATTTAATACGGTGTATGCTCCGGTACTTGTAGAGCCTAAGGCACTTTTGCCAGAGAATGAGGCTTGTCAGAGACTGCCCGGCATTGATGGTAAGGCGAAGATGAGTAAGTCTCTTGGAAACTGCATTTATCTGGCAGATTCTGCGGATGATGTGCGGACCAAGATTATGAGTATGTACACAGATCCTTTGCATTTACAGGTAAGTGATCCCGGACATCTGGAGGGTAACACAGTATTTACTTATCTGGATGCGTTCTGTAAAGATGAACATTTCGAGAGATATCTTCCTGAGTATCCCAATCTGGATGAACTGAAGGCTCATTATCAGAGAGGTGGATTGGGCGATGTGAAGGTGAAGAAGTTCCTGAATAATGTAATGCAGGAGACTCTGGAGCCTATCAGAAACCGCAGAAAAGAGTTGGAGAAGGATATACCTGCTGTGTATGAGGTGCTTAAGGTGGGTAGTGAAAATGCAAGAAATGTTGCAGCACAGACCTTGGATGAGGTAAAATCAGCTATGAGAATTAACTATTTTGAGGACACAGAGCTGATTCGTGCCCAGAGCGAAAAGTACGAAGCTTAAGAAAATGTAGAGTTTAAGCGGTTTTTCTTAGTTGAAAATCGAATGACGGAAATCTTTCATTTTTGATTGCTTGATTAGAGCAATGAAAGAATTTAAAAGGCCGAGGATGCATAAATCCTCGGCCTTTGGTTATGATAGCTAGCAAAAACTTTGTGGCATTCGGAACCAATAAATGCCTAAATTGGAGAAAGGGAGCTATCATATATGAGTCAGCATTTGGGAAAATCAAGTATTCGGTTGGAACAACCGGTTTACATTGTAGGAAGCGCCAGCGTGGTGGGTACGAAGGAAGGAGAAGGGCCGCTGGGGCTTCTTTTTGATATGGTGGGGGAGGATGATATGTTTGGTGCCGCTTCATGGGAAGAGGCGGAGAGCAGTTTGCAGAAGGATGCGGTATATCTTGCATTAGAGAAGACAGGAATAAAGGCAGAGGATGTGGATTTTATGTTTGCAGGAGATTTGTTGGGACAGTCAATTGCTACATCCTTTGGAATAGCAAGCTATCAGATTCCGCACTTTGGATTATACGGAGCTTGTTCAACCTGTGGTGAATCTCTCGCGCTGGGAACCATGGCTATCGCCGGTGGCTTTGCGGAAAGGACAGTCTGTGTTACCTCCAGTCACTTTGCAAGTGCGGAGAAAGAATTTCGCTTTCCCCTAGATTATGGCAGTCAGCGTCCTCTATCGGCACACTGGACGGTAACGGGTAGCGGAGCTTTTATTTTGAGTAAAAATATCACGTGTAATAATAAGGCAGTGACAAATGTGTCACAGCAGGTGTCAAACACAGTGTCGAATAAGGTGTCAGGAGGCGCGAGAGCCCGTATTTGCGGCATTACCGTTGGTAAGATAACAGACTTTGGTCTTAAAGATTCCATGAATATGGGAGCTTGTATGGCTCCGGCTGCAGCTTCCACATTGGAACAGCATTTTATTGACTTTGGTAGTCATCCGGATGATTACGACAAAATAATAACAGGTGATTTGGGTAAAGTGGGTCAGAGAGTGTTAATTGATTTGATGAATGAGCGAGGCTATGATATTTCTACACGGCATATGGATTGTGGTATTGAAATATATGATGAACAGACTCAGGATACCCATGCGGGAGGAAGCGGTTGTGGATGCAGTGCGGTAACTTTATCTGCATATATACTGAAGCAACTGGAAGAAGGAAATTGGAAACGGGTGTTATTTATGCCTACCGGAGCACTTTTATCCAAAACAAGCTTTAATGAAGGCAAAAGCGTACCGGGAATTTGTCATGCATTGATAATAGAAAGTTGCCTGGATGATGATAACACATGTAATTAAATGTGAAACGGATGTAAGGCTTGCAATCTGCCACGGATATTGATACAATATTTCTGCGGATTTGTTCCGTGAAGGAGGCAGTATGCGAAGAATGGAATTCAAGATGGAGCGGCCCGGACTATTGGAGGTCGGACAGGAGATTTCTGTCACGGAAGGTCTGCTTCCCAGTAATTATTATTACACAATCGACCCGTCCTTGGCTATGTCGGGCAACATTCCCTTTAACAAGAGACTTACCAGTCAGAAGGGTGTTGTCGTGGACATTGTTGAGAATGCCAGAGGATTTTATGTTATGGCAGAATTTGACGAGCCGGAAGTAAATTAAGCCCTGAATATGGGGCAAAATACCTTAGGAGGACACGTGTTATGTTAAAGAAAGTTGCAACCGATAAGGCACCCGCAGCAATTGGACCTTATTCTCAGGGAATTATCACAGGAAATCTGTTATTTTCATCCGGTCAGATTGCAATAAATCCTGCAAACGGAGAGATTGAGGCAGAGGGGATTGTGGAGCAGACAGAGCAGGTTATGAAGAATATTGGAGCTATTCTTGAAGCCGCAGGTACTGATTACAGCAGAGTAGTTAAGACGACTTGTTTTCTGGCTGATATGAATGATTTTGCTACCTTTAATGAGGTGTATGGCAAGTATTTTACCGAGAAGCCTGCACGCAGCTGTGTGGCTGTTAAGACCTTACCCAAGAATGTATTGTGTGAAGTAGAGGTTATTGCAGAGGTATAATCTCAGAACAGTCAGTTGGATTATCAAAATGAATTACAGAAATTATCAAAGGGGCATGGAGATGTATATTTTCCAGCCCCTTTGTCAATACTTCTTACAAAAGACAGAGTTTCTGACATAGGAATAAGTTGTGGAGCAGAGTTAGGAGTGTTGTCAATGGATTATGTGAATGCATTTTGGGTAGGGGGGCTTATTTGTGCGATAGTGCAGATATTGCTGGAAAAGACTAAGATGATGCCCGGACGGGTTATGGTACTTTTGGTAGTGACAGGAACGGTTATCAGTTTCTTTGGCTGGTATGAGCCCTTTCAGGAATTTGCCGGTGCAGGAGCCAGTGTTCCCTTGCTTGGATTTGGTAATGTATTGATGAAGGGTGTGAAGGAGGCTATAGAAGAGCAGGGATTTTTAGGTCTTTTTGCCGGTGGATTGAAAGCCGGAGCGGTGGGAACCTCGGCAGCTTTAATATTCGGCTACCTATTCAGTTTGATTTTCAAACCGAAAATGAAATAAGAAATCGGGTACAAAAAGCTTTAGAGCTTCTCGTACCCGATTTCTTTGTCTGATAAGTACTTGCAGAGAAAATTATCCCATGCAAGGTCTGCCTCTTTGGTCATTACAAAGGTGTGATAGGAGGTGCCGGTGGTGAGCAGTGCTTTGTTGCCATCATAGCGGATGTTCAGCACCAAAGCCTTGACCTGGTCATTGTCAGCACCTATTAGAGCCTGTGTCTGTTCCGGTTTTAATTGTAAGACAAATTTAAAGAATAAAGGTGTGTATTTTCCTTTTATTAAGTCAAAACATAGGCTTTTTACTTCACTCCATGGACGAAAAACATATGGAATGTGTACTTTATCTCTCTCTTCAGGAGGATAAAAGTCTGTATTCATATGCCCATCAATCGTATAGGTGTTGGCGGTGCTTATGGTGGCTTCCTCCAACAGGAATATATCAAAGGTGTCTCCCGACAGCAGATGGGTCATAAAATTTTTCATAGAAATAATTTCTAATGCAATCATGGAACCTCCGGTTTTATGCCTGTGCCGTGAAATTCATCAAAAGCATACTTGGCATATTTGCGACAATCCTTGTGAATCTTAAATACGGTGTTGTCTTCCATGGTAAGAGTAGTGCAACCAAGGCCCAGCTTCTTGATATAGCGGGCATTGACTACGGCCTTTAGGGTAGGCGCAAAGAACATGGGGTGGCTGTCTTCTATTTGTGCAAATAGATTTTCGCTGGTGGTATTGGCAATAAATTGCCGGTTACCGGTAAGGGTTACCGTTACCTGACGGCCCTCCTCCCATGCATAAATAATCTCTTCCTCAGTGACATAAATAGTATTTTTATCTTCACGCAGTTCAATCATGTCCGGTGCTTCTGCTTTAATACGAAGCGCATGGTCAAGGCTTTGGGATAATTCTTCCGTGCAGATAGGCTTGTCCAGAAAAATTACATTTTCGGGAAAGCTCTGTGTCTTGTAATCATCCTTCGAACAGCACATGACAATGGGGGCATGGACACCCTTGTCCGTAAGCATAGCTACCACATCACTGCCAGTCAATCCGTCTGTATTACATATATCAATATAAAAAAGGTCGTATTGCATGGGATTGGCCAAAAGAGACTGGGTGTTGCCAAAGGCATCTGCATAAATAATCCCTGTATCTGCACTGCGACGGTCTGATTCTCTCTTTAACAGACGTTCCAGTTGGCGGCGGTCTGCAACATTATCATCACAAATAGCGACATGCATAAGTTTTCTCCTTTGTATAACAAAGAGTTCGCTTGCGAACTCTTGCGCCGAGGGCGGTTGTGGCAGTAACTTCTTCCTATAAAGTAAAAAGACAGTGGTCAGAATTCATAAAGAATCCGACCACTGTTATTTTACCATAAAAGTCTGTTTATGCAAACCGTAATATTACAAAAATTCCCAGCGCAATCTGCAAGATTAGAATAGCTGGCATACCGATTTGAAAGCTTAGGTGCCTGGTCTTGTGACGGAATACCTGCATACCGACAATTGCGCCGATGCTGCCGCCCAAAAGAGCAGAGCCAAACAAGGTTTTCTCAGGGATGCGCCAGGCGTTCCGTTTGGCACGGCGCTTATCAAAGCCCATCAGCATGAATGCCACGGTATTTATCATTACCAGATAGATAATAAAGTAAATATTCATTTTACAGAAGCTTTTCGCCCTGCTCCTGCATCTTCATTGCTCTTACCTTGCAGGAGAGACCAAACAGATTGATAAAGCCTTCTGCATCGTGGTGGTCATACAAATCACCGGTGGTGAAGGAAGCAATGCTCTCGTTGTAGAGAGAGTAAGGAGAGGTGGTGCCTGCCTTGATGATATTACCCTTGTAAAGCTTGAACTTAACTTCACCGGTAACGTACTCCTGAGTCTTCTCGATAAATGCCTGCTCAGCCTCGCGGAGAGGAGTGAACCACTTACCTTCGTAAACAAGGCTTGCAAACTTGCTGCCCATCTCTTTCTTTAGAGCGTAGGTGTCACGGTCAAGGATAAGCTCCTCAAGCTGCTGATGAGCCTCCATAAGGATAGTACCGCCGGGAGTCTCGTATACGCCACGGGACTTCATACCAACTACACGGTTCTCAACGATGTCGATGATACCGATGCCGTGCTTGCCGCCCAGCTCGTTCAGGGTGCTGATAATATCAGAAACCTTCATCTTCTTGCCGTTAACGGAAGTAGGAACACCCTTCTCGAAGGTCATGGTTACATACTCGCCCTCTTCGGGAGCCTTCTCGGGAGTGGTGCCCAGTACCAAAAGGTGGTCAAAGTTGGGCTCGTTTGCAGGATCCTCAAGCTCAAGACCCTCATGGCTGATGTGCCAGATGTTACGGTCACGGCTGTAGGAAGTATCTGCGGAGAAGGGAAGATGAATACCATGAGCCTCACAGTATGCAATCTCAGACTCACGGGAATCCATGGTCCACTTTTCATTTCTCCATGCAGCAATAATCTTGATGTCGGGAGCCAGAGCCTTGATGCCCAGCTCAAAACGAATCTGGTCATTACCCTTACCGGTAGCACCATGACAGATAGCAGTAGCGCCTTCCTTACGAGCAATCTCAACCAGTCTCTTAGCAATCAGAGGACGAGCCATGGAAGTACCAAGGAGATACTTGTTCTCGTAGATTGCATTTGCCTGTACACAGGGAACAATGTACTCGTCACAGAACTCATCAATTACATTCTCGATATACAGCTTGGATGCGCCACAGGAGATTGCTCTCTCCTCAAGACCATCAAGCTCCTCTGCCTGTCCGCAGTCTACGCAGACACAGATTACTTCGTAGTCGAAGTTCTCCTTCAACCAAGGGATAATTGCGGTGGTATCGAGACCACCGGAGTAAGCCAATACAACTTTTTCCTTCATAATAAAAGCCTCCATAAATATATGTATTTTTATGTGTTTTACAATCTGAAATTAACTATACAACATTCCACACATAAAAGCAAGTATAAATAATGCATAAATTCAAGAACAAAATGTATATTAATAACATAAATATGCATATATTTGCATAATATAGATGAATATACGCATAAAAATACATGATGCATAGTGAGAAGTGTCTGGTGTGTATGGGGAGTATCAGGAATGCCTGCCTGATGTAAAAAATTTTGGTCGTTCTAGAAAAAGAAATATTCGCTGCACGAGTATCCATACAGAAAAATTTGTTTTCAGAATCCCTTTTCAGAAGAAAAAGGATTCCGTTTTGTGATTTTTTCCATATAGATACTGAAAATCGGGAAAAACATAGCAAAAAACATAAAAAGTAGCCAAAAAGGGATTCCAAAAGCATAAAAAATTTCTATAGACCGAGCGGAAAATCTGACAGATGTGTTTGAGATGGAATGGGTTTTGAGTGTGAAAAGGACATAGGTGGATAATATGGAGAACAAGAGAGAGTCTATGAAGAAATTTATCAAGGATAATCTGGATTTTATTGTGCCATTAGTAATTATTGGGATTGTATTGTTAGTAGCCGGCAGATTTGCATGGCACTGGCTACAATATGATGTGAAAGCCATTGACTCAGAATTTATGGAGAGCGATGGAGAATATACATTTATTTATGAAGGGAAGAACCTATTATGAAATTGATTGTTGGAAGGCATGGCATACTCATTATGAAGAGTTGGATAAAATACGCCTTGGCAGAGTGAAAGGGGCAGGAGTTGTGTTATACATGATAGAGGGAGATGCAGAAAAGGCGGTTATTTTTGGAGAAAATCCGATTCGTGAATGGACAGTGGTATTGGGTTGAATGTGAGACGAAACAAGTAGAAAATCAGAACCAAAAATATTATTACGGCTACCTTATTGATGATTCTGAGATTGTAGATTATATGAATGCTTATGCAGATGACTACATAACAAGCGAATAACTGCAAACACGCATTGGCAAATTAGCTGATGGAAAACAACAGTGGAAATCTCCCCGCCGATGCGGTATAATGTCGAGAGAATATTGCAAAAGACGGAGGAAATGTTACTATTATGAACCCTATGGCACTAATGAAACTGATGCAGATGAAGAATAAATTCAGCGCGGACCACCCCAAGTTTGTGGCATTTCTCAAAATGCTTATTTCCAGACCCATTGAAGAGGGAACGGTACTGGAGGTGACGATTATCCGACCCGGTGAGGCACCGGTGACCGCCAATATGAAGGTGAACCAGTCCGACCTTGAAATGTTTGAGGAGCTGAAGACCTTAAATCCTAATCAGGGTTAAAGCAGAAAAGAACTGTGCACTTGTTCGGTGACACAGTTCTTTTTGTTGTGTTTACTGCATTTTATCGATATCAATTCCAAACTCCGGTACATCTCCGGGTTCTAGTTTCTTAGGCCCTACAGATTCTTTGATTTTCTCCCAACGTTCTCTGGGGAAGTAGTAATTAACACCCAAAGAGATTGCCACACCAATTCCGGTATCGAGGATACGGTTAATAGAATAAGGTACAAAGGTATCCGCCGGCGTATTGAACAAAATAATACACAGGATAACACCGCCGGGCTGGATGGCACCGGGCCAGTTCATCAGCAGGCTTATTTTGATTAACAGGATAACACCCACAAACAAAAAGGGAAGAATCATGGGGCGCATCTTTCCGTCAGGATAAATCTGTATATAGATTGCAAAAATCGCCATGCCAATCAGACCACCATAGAGGGTTCCAAAAAGTCGGTTGCCACCGTTTAATTTGGAAGAGTCCATGTCATTACCCATGCCGAAGATGGCTCCGATGCAGGCAAACGTAGGGTTTCTGTCAATCAGTTGATAGACAAATGCGCAGATACATGCGGATAGAGCCGTTTTGATATTACGCATTCCTATATGGAAGCGGGATTTTTGTTGAGGGGTTTCCATAATATTTCCTCCGAAAATTCAAGTTGCCTACTGAGGGCTCATTTGATATAATATAATGTAAAACTTTGCGCCTGTCAATGACAGGAATTGCCAAAGTGAAGCGATTAAAAATACAGTTTTTGTGTGAATATTCACTAATGGATGTATATTTATGCATGAATATGCAAAATCTTTGTATAAAAATTAAAAAGTAGTGGACATTTATGCAAAAAGTGGTATGATTACATAAGATATTGTTTTAGAACAAGGAGAATTTTATTATGATTAAGGTAGGAATTATCGGAGCAACCGGATATGCCGGAGGAGAGCTGGTAAGAATTTTGGCAAACCACAAGGATGCAGAAATTGTGTGGTATGGTTCCAGAAGTTACATAGATAAGAGATATTATGAAGTATATCAGAACATGTTCCAGATTGTGGAAGATGTGTGTAAGGATGATAATCTTCAGGAGCTGGCTGAGCAGGTGGATGTGATTTTCACGGCGACTCCCCAGGGGTATCTTGCAGGGATTCTCACCGAGGAGATTTTGCAGAAGGTAAAGATTGTAGATTTGTCTGCTGATTATCGTATCAAGGATGTTGCTACCTATGAGAAGTGGTATGGCATCGAGCACAAGTCCCCTCAGTTTATTGAGGAGGCCGTGTATGGTCTCTGTGAGATTAACCGTGGGAAGGTGGATGAGAATACTCGTCTGATTGCAAATCCCGGCTGCTATACAACCTGTTCCATCCTTACTGCTTATCCTATGGTAAAGGAAGGAATGATTGATGTGGACACTCTGATTGTGGATGCTAAGTCCGGTACCTCCGGTGCGGGCAGAGGGGCTAAGGTGCCTAATCTGTTCTGTGAGGTTAATGAAAATATGAAGGCTTACGGCGTGGCAAGTCATCGCCATACTCCTGAGATTGAGGAGCAGCTTGGTTATGCAGGTGATTGTGATGTGACCATCAATTTTACCCCTCATCTGGTACCCATGAATCGTGGTATTCTGGCAACAGAGTATGCAAAGCTTAAGAGAAAGCCCGACGGTACTCTTCCTACCTATGAGGAAGTGAAAGCTGTTTATGATAAGTATTATGCAAATGAGAAGTTTGTCCGTGTGCTTGACAAGGGTGTTTGCCCTGAGACCAAGTGGGTTGAGGGCAGTAACTATGTGGACATTAATTTTGTGATTGATGAGCGCACCGAACGTATTATTATGATGGGTGCCATCGACAATCTGGTGAAGGGTGCAGCCGGTCAGGCGGTCCAGAACATGAATCTGCTTTTTGGACTTGACGAGTGGGAAGGTCTGGAACTGGTGCCTTGTTTCCCTTAAAAACAAAAGAAAGTTAGGATAGAAATATGCAGGATAAAAATTTTACCATACGTGCAATGACCATAGAGGATTATGACGGGCTTCATGCCCTGTGGATGACCATTAAGGGCTTCGGTATCCGAAGTATTGATGACTCCAGAGAGGGTGTGGAGAGATTTCTTAAGAGAAATCCCGGTACCAGCGTGGTGGCAATCGCTGAGGACGGCTCCGTAGTGGGCGGTATTCTCTGCGGACACGACGGCAGAAGAGGTTGCCTGTACCATGTGTGTGTCCATGCAGATTACCGAAGAATGGGCATCGGCAAGGCCATGGTAGTGTACTGCATGAATGCTTTGAAGGCTGAGGAGATTAATAAGGTAAGTCTCATTGCATTTACAGTCAATGATGTGGGTAATGCCTTTTGGAACTGCATCGGCTGGACCAAGAGAGAAGATTTGAACTATTATGATTTCACTTTGAATGAGGCAAATATCACGGCATTTAATCAGTAGATTTGTTGTATGTTTTGATACATTGATTCCCGCGATGGAGTATTGCGGCGGAAGAGAAAAGGATGGTGTTTAATATGGCAAATATCAAACAGATAGAGGGCGGCGTAACCGCAGCAAAAGGATTTCAGGCAGCAGGTGTAGAGGCAGCCATCAAATATCAGAACCG
>CAYOGM010000024.1:0-25461 GCA_964403595.1 uncultured Acetatifactor sp.
GAGCTCTTTAGAGCGAGGGATGACAATTGAACGAAGTTCAATTGTATGGGTCGATGGGATCCAAATATTAGAATTGGGCATATACAGAAAAATCCAAGCGCAGTACCCAAAAACCATCTTATTTCTTAGTGAAAAAGCGGATTTTCAGGTACTCCTGGGTATATGCGAAAAAATCCCATGAAAATGCCCAGATTCTTCCTATATTTGGGGCATCAGAGCTTATTTTTTCTACATATGCCCATGGAAGCTCTAAAACATGTGTTTATTCATGGAAAAGGTACTGATTTTGGGTATATTGAAGTAAAAAATTTGTATATGCCCAAGTCGTCTAGATGACGAAATATTTCTCCAATCCCTAGATACAAAAATAGTCATCAACTTAATAATACTCAAGCTGAGAATTATTGTTGAGCGTGAGAAATCCTAATTTATAAAAGTGTTTGTATATCGAATACACAATTTTGAAAAGAACATATTTGATAAAATAATTAAGTGAGGAATAACTGAATATGAAATTCTACGAATTTGGAATAGAGAATAGCACGAAACTGCTCCTTATCCATGGTATGAGCACTACATGGAAGATGAGTTTTGCTGAATTCATTGAAAAAGCGCAGGATACTTTTCATATTATTGCAGTGGCTTTGGACGGACATAATCCGGAAGAGGAGTCTGAACTTCTTTCTGTGGAAGAGGAAGCCGGAAAGCTTGAAAGCTATTTGATGGAAAAGCATAATGGAGCTGTGGATATTGTATATGGTTCATCCTTGGGTGGAACGGTTTTGTTTCATTTGCTTATGAGGAATAAAGTAAAGGTAAAAACCGCTGTATGCGATGGCACGATGATGCTTGATTATGGAATTTTTGCCAAGCCTGCGGCTAAATTTATGGCGTCCATTTCTTCTAAAATGGCAAAGGGCGAAGCCAAATTTATGATGAAGCTTATGGGCATCGAAAGCAAAGAAGTACTGGAGCAAAAGATGTACACCGGGGCAAGTAAAGCTACCATTTACAACAGTTGTATGGGCTGTTATGCCGCTGATATACCTCAAAATTATTCGGAAAATACATCGATACACCTCTGGTATGGAAGCAAGGAGAAGGAGCCGCCTAAATTTGCTGCAAAGCTAAAGAAGAAGGATGCCAAAATAAATATTAAAGTATTTCAGGATTATGGGCACGGCGGGTTGTTGGAATATCCTGACGAACTGTTAAGTGAAATAATAAGAGCACAGGGCGGAATGTCCTGATATTCTGAGAGGCTATACGAAAAGTTAAGACTGTATTTACAGGAGCAATAAAAACACTGGATAAATGGAGTGTGTCGCAACAACCGGAGAGGAAGTAGATGAGTACATACAATGATATCGGAATTGATTCAAAGTTAGATTGGAAGCGGATTGCGAAGCTGTTTCGCATAGGTTTATTTGCAGGAATGATGGTGCTGGTGGGTGATATGTTGCTTGGCTGGGGCGTGGCGGATGAAAGCTTGTCCGGTATGGAGAAAGAGCTTTCCGCATATCTGACATTATCAGATACCAGAATCTTTTGGTCAGCATTTCTTGGACTGATTGGCATTCCCCTTGAGGGCTTGTGTTATTTTGGGGTCTATCGTTTGATGGCAGAAAAGTCCCCCAAGCATGCACACGCATATAGAAGCGGGATTATAGGATATTTGATTTTTGGAGCGTGTGGTGTACATGTACCCTGTCTGGCTTCTGTATTTTTTTATAAATACATGCACGCTTCCAATCCGGAAACCGCATTGGAAGCAGCGATGAAATTCGGAGGCTACTTTCTGCTTCCGGGTATGATTTTATTTGTAATATTCTTTTTTGTATTGTGTGGAGTACAGATATCAGCTTTTGTAAAAGGGTTGACACCCTATCCGAAGTGGTGTTTTATATTCTCTTTGCCGATAGGTATGTTGGGGACCATGCTCTTTAAACTTTTTGGAAATCACGAATGGGTAAATGCGCTGACGGCAGGTTGGATTAGTATAGGAAATATTTGGATGTTTGGTGGGTTGCTTGCTACGATGAAGTTGGCACGAAAAAATGACAGATGAGGATGTTTTTGAAAGAGTGGTAAAGCATATGAAGAAAGAATTTTTTACAATTGAAAAAGATGGTTTTTATGGTGTGTATTTCCGAAATGACGAGCCATGCGACAGGGCAGTGATTCTGATGCTTGGAGATGATGCCAATGACAGAATGGCAATCAGCGGTGCAAAATGGATGTTAAAAAGGGGATGTAATGTTATGACTATGTCACCCAATCCCAAGGATTACGGGCATCACAATTATCCCTTGGAGAGATTTGAAAAAGTCATTGCGTACTTAAGGGCTCAGGGGAATATAAAGATTGGTATTGCAGGTGCATCGACCACAGGAATGTTGGCATTGGTGGCGGCATCCTACTATGAAGATATCAGTTTGACGTTGGCTTTTTGTCCTTCGGATTTTATCATGGAAGGTTTTTATCAGGACGGCTTGGACGGCTGCCATGAGAGACCGGGGGATCAGGAATCCAGTGTATCCTTTGAGGGAGAGCCGCTTCCTTATCTGCCTTACGCCTATCGTCATCCGCAGTATTGGCAGATGATTCAAAAGGAGTCCAAGGAGGGCGGTGACTTCATTGCTTCCCGCCAGATGTTTGAAGAGTCGGAGCGTCTTCATCCTGTACAGGAGGAAGAGAAGATAAAGGTTGAGAAGATTAAGGGTAAGGTAGTATTTGTGGGTGCAGAGGATGATGTGCTTTGGAATACCTGCAAATATATCCGCAGGATGACTGCGCGACTGGAAGCGTTACCCCATGACTGTGAGTATGAAGCGTTTACCTATGAGCACGGTACTCATTTTGCTTTTCCTCAGTCCATGCTTACCATGATGATGCCGGTTATTTCAGGACTTTTCGTGGGTATGGCATTTAAGGCTGCAAGAAAATATCCCAAGGAGTGTAAGGCCACCAGAATGGATGTGGATCACAATATTACCCGCATTCTGGCTGAGTGGTAAGGAATATATTGCGCTTAAAGGAAAAAGGAAGTACGAACGAAGTGAGTATTTCCTATCCCGGCAATCGATGGCATATTACTTGAACATGAATATACAAATTGGGAGTTGCCTCGTACATTGATTTTCCAAAAGGAAGTGCCAAAGTGCAAGAAGAAATGGGAATGATATGCTGGGGCATATACAGAAAAATCTAAGCGTAGTACCCTTTTCCTGCTAGAAAAGGCGGGTTTAACAGGTGCTCGAGGGTATATGTGAAAAAATCCCTTGGAAATACCCTGTTTTCCACTATATTCGGGGCAGTAGTATTGAATTTTTTTGTATATACCCCGGCCACTACATAATGCATTTCGTCATCTAGCCGATTTGGGCATATACAAATTGTTTGCTTCAAAATGCCCAAAATCAGTGTTTTTTCATGCATAAACACATGTTTTAAAGAGGGTCCATGGGCATATGCAGAAAAAACGAGCTCTGATGCCCAAAATATAGGAAGAATCTGGGTATTATCAAGGGATTTTTTCGTATATACCCAATCCTAATATTAGGATATTTCCCTATCACCATCCAAAATCCAGATGCTTTGCGTCTGCCGTGCTTCGCACTCTTGATTTTGTCGGTGATGCGCCAGAAAAAGGAAATGCCTGCTTCGCAGGCGCCCTCTTTTCCCTTGTGCGCGATAAATTCACTGTTATCGCGATCCATCAACCCATACAATTGAACTTTGTTCAATTGTCATCGTTCGCAAAAGAGCTCGCTTAATTCAAATTCGCTCTGTTTTTTCACATCAAGTTCAGATATTCTATCAATATTTTACTTTAAAATAAGGTATTGACAAAGAGGTTAGTTAATGCTAACCTCTTTGTTAAGAGAAACAATGACCAAAAAGATAAAAATGGTCATTGCAAAGGAGAGACTATGTCATCAGCATTTACAGAAGAACAGCAAAATCAAATAAGGGAGCAGCTTTTTGAAGCCGGTATTCGTCTGAGCAAGGAGTTGGGAGTGCAGCGTATGACGGTTTCTAAGCTTGCCGCCGCAGCGGGGATTGCCAAGGGGAGTTTTTATCATTTTTTTGAATCGAAGGAAGCTTTTATTTTGGCTCTTTGTGGATATGCCGGGCAAAAGACGCAGGAAATGTTTATGAGAAGGTTGAATGGAAGAAGCCAGATGACCACTCATGAGTTTATGGAATTTCTGAGAGAATACATGAACAGTGAGTATGACTTGCTAAACGGTCTGACTATTGAGGATGTTATATGGATTAAGACACATATGTCTGATGCGGGATTGTTTGAGCCAATTTCTCTTGTGCTAACGATGCAGACATTTTTTGAATGGGTATCCGATGTGCGAAGTGACATAGATATGGGGACATTGGTGAATCTAATCAAAGGCATGTATGCTATGCGGGAGAGCAGAGATACCATGATAGAAGCGTCCTTGGATAACAGCATTGAAATGATGTTGAAAATGCTGGAAATCTATATTTCGGGAAAGGGAGATTTGTTGAAATGACTTTTGGAGAAGAACTTAAAATTTTTGAAGAAAAGCATCCCTATCAGGAGCTGAACATTGATGGAGTTGTCTTTCGTTATGTTTTGGCCGGTGCAGCAGATAAACCTGCGATTGTTCTATTAAACGGTTTAGATATGCAGGAAATGTGGATTCGGTATGTTGAGGCGTTACAGGATGAATACCAGGTTTTGATGTTTGAGTATCCGCTTACACTGAACACCAATCAAAAAATGGTAAAAGGCCTACATGAGTTAATGGCTGCATTGCAGATTACCAGGCCGGTTATCATGGGCGCAAGTGATGGCGGTGCTCTGGCACAGCTTTATGCACAGCAATATCCTGACAATGTAAGCGGACTGGTTCTGATTACCACACTTACCATTGATTCGGATTATGTAAGAGACGTTAAAAAGATGGCTTGGATGACTCCACTTCTGAAATTGAAATTAAAACTTAGTAACTGGGAGAAAATGAAGCAGAAGCTCATAGGAATCGTGATAGGTTATTTTCGTGATGAAACGGATGAGGAAAAGGTTTATGGAAAAAGCTTTTTTGAAGCAATTGCATTTAATCCCGGGTACAAGATGAAATACATTCATGCGGTGGGGCTTGTAGGAGATTTGGGAAAATATCATCCGATTCAAAAGGAGAAATTTGTCTTTTTGAAGGGGAAGGTTTTGTTACTTTTACCCAATCAGGATATTTTCTCAAAGGAGGACCAGCAAAGACTGGTTGATGTTATGACAGAACCGGAAGTCAGATACATGCAAGGCGGACATATTACCTTTGTCATGAGGCCAGAGGAATATATCCGTGAAATCAAAGCGTTTGTTCCGAGGTGCTTTCAGAATTACAAAGCAGAGGAGTAGCAAATGAATCAAAGTAAATTCGATATCACACAAAAGATAGAATTGAAAACAGGAATGTATGAGATACATAAAAACACAGATTTTAATTTTCAATTAAACCGTCTGATCAACATGAATCTTGCTGATGTAGAAGCGGTCAGAGAGGTAGCGAAGGATATTGTGGATACCAAGACATGGGCAGATGTGTTGATTGCAAAAGGGGATTCTGAGCTTGCCAAAGGAAATAGGTTGAACGCCATGGCCTTTTACCGCATGGCGGAGTTTTATATGGACTGGGATGATGCCAAGGGGCTTAAGGCATGGAAAAAGGCGCGAGAATTGTTTTTTGAATATTATGAAGATTGTTTTACAGGCGAGTATCCCATGGTGGAGAAATACAATGTGCCATATGAGGGCATTACCATGCCTGTATTAAAGTTAAATTCTGATGAGGACAGTAAAGGGGATTTGGTGGTTCATGGTGGCTGGGATTCCAGTTATGAGGAATTTTTCCCGGCGCTGATGTATTTAAGACAAAACGGATATACCGTGTATATTTTTGAAGGACCGGGACAGGGTGAAGTAATCAGACTGCAGGGAATGTGTTTTACCTTGGAATGGGAGAAGCCGGTAATGGCAGTGACAAAGTATTTTGATTTGCAGGACGTGACGCTGATTGGTGCATCCTTCGGGGGATTTTTGGCCCCTCGTGCCTCAGCCTTTGATGAGCGTGTGACGAAATGTGTCAGTTGGGCGCAGTTTCCTTCACTTAAGCAGAATTTCAATAATAACAGCTTTCTGGCAGGGACGACGGTCACATTGTTGAATCTCTTTTTATTTGGTTTTGGCTGGCTGATTGATTTGATATATAAGTTGAAAAAGGGCAAGGGAATGGACTTTTTCAAGACTTATTATCATCGTACCGGTATGAAAAATGCATATGCGCTGAGACGGTTTCTTTGGAAGGTGGACCTTAGACCCATTGCTGACAAGCTCACCAAGGATTACCTGATTATCGGCGGCAGTAATGATACCATGAACAGCAGGGCATCCATTGGTAAGCAGATGTATTTGTTGAAGAATGCCAAATCCATAACTGCCAGAGAGATTACCATGAAGGAGCAGGGAGCAGACCATTGTAATGTGGGCAACCAGCAGGTAACCATGGATACGATTCTGTTGTGGCTTGAGGGCTTGCGAAGAAGGGATGAAACGCTGCAAAGATTGTCGGTCTAAGCGAGCAAAAGTAGCATAGCTTATACATTAGAGCCTGTGTGGAAATTACAGAATTGGTTCAATAGTAGCCAGAAAATATTCTGTAATTTCTTCCGGGCTTTCCTGCATATCCCGTGACAACCACCAACTGACGGTTTCCACAAAGGAAGAGGAAATGTGGTTAACCAGATAGTCCTCCGGCAGTTTGGAATGCTCTAAAAGACCCTTGTCTGCATACTGGGTCATAATCAGTTTCTTTAAATTGATTTTGAAGTATTGAATAAAAATTTCGTTGTTTTGGGAGGATAAGAGCTCCAGAATATGACGGTCATTTTCCTGTAAATGTCGCAACAGATGAAGGAACACAGAGTCTGTTGCGCTGCCGCAGGAATAGTGATAGTGACCGTGGGGCAGTCCCATGGCGGTATCGATAATATGTCCAAACAGCTCTTCACACAAATCCTTTAATAAGTAATCTTTGGTTTCAAAATGTGCATAAAAGGTAGTTCTTCCGATATCTGCAACATCGATGATTTCCTGCACGGAAATCTGATGGTAATTCTTTTCAGCAAGCAGGGAAGTGAATGCCTGAAAAATGGCTTCTCGTGTTTTCTTCTGTCTTCTGTCCATATACTTTTCCTCCAAAATGAACAAATTTTTGAGATTGTTCCGTAACATACATAGCTTGATTTTTGATTCTTGATACGAGAGAATGAGGTTTTTATAATAATACAGAACAAGATGTTCGTTAACATATATGTAGTACATTATATCTATAGTATGTGAAGAAAATCAAAAAGTCAATAAATGAATCAGCAAGAAGTGAGGTATGTAAGATGTTAAAGAAAATGGATGAGTTTCTTTCCAGTGTTCCGGCGACCCTTGTAGGTGGTGTGTTTCTGGTTTTGAGTTTCGTATTGCCCAGGGTTGGGGTGAATCTGCCAGTGGACCCGGCGTGGATTACTGTGATAATCAGTGGGCTTCCTCTTTTGTATCTGGCTATATGGAGAATTATACATAATCCCGGGATCAGTAAGATATCTTCGGCACTGTTAATCAGCGTTGCCATGTTTGCAGCTATTGCCATCGGGGATTTGTTTGCGGCAGCAGAAGTGGCATTTATCATGGCAATCGGTGAGATTCTGGAGGATATGACCACGGAGAGGGCGAAGAAAGGTTTGAAGAAACTCATTGGTCTGGCTCCCACCCAGGGTCGGAAGCTGGAAGGCGGCAAGGAGGTTATGATTGCGGCAGAAGATATTAAGCAGAATGATATTCTTCGTATCTTGCCCGGTGAGACTATTCCGGTGGATGGTGTGATTATTGCCGGGGAAACCTCTGTGGACCAGTCCATTATGACAGGCGAGTCTATGCCTGTTGATAAAAGTGTGGAGGATGATGTGTTCTGCGGTACTATTAACCGATTTGGTGCAATTGATATCAAGGCTACAAAAGTCGGCGAGGACAGTTCCCTGCAGAAATTGATTCGTATGGTGCAGGAAGCGGAGAACAAACAGGCACCCATGCAACGCATCACGGATAAATGTGCCAGTTGGCTGGTGCCCGTTGCATTGCTGATTGCGATTGTGACTTTTGTGGTTACTAAGGATATTGTAAGGGCGGTTACAGTTTTAGTTGTGTTCTGTCCCTGTGCGTTGGTGTTGGCAACGCCTACCGCAATTATGGCTGCCATTGGTCAGGCCACCAAGCATGGTGTGATTATTAAATCCGGCGAAGCACTGGAGAAGATGGGGAAGGTGGATACCATCGCTTTTGACAAGACAGGAACCTTGACCTACGGTAAACTGGAGGTTTGTGATGTGATTGGCCTTGATGAAAGTATCAGTGAGCCGGATTTGGTGGCACTGGCGGCATCCGCAGAGAGCAAAAGTGAGCATCCTTTAGGGAAGGCCATTGTTTCTTACGCAAGAAAAGCAAAGGTTCAAACAACGGATGCTGCGGAGTTTCAGATGACCGGAGGAAAGGGCATCTATGCGGAGGTGGAAGGCAGGAAAATTTATTGTGGCAATCAGAAGTTTTTGGAAGAGAACCGGATTGCCCTTGATGACAAAGTAAAAGCTACATTGGAGCAGCTTCAAGTACAGGGAAAGGCTTCTGTATTGGTAGCCGAAGGCGTGAAATGCATCGGTATTTTGGCATTGTCTGATGTGCTTCGTCCGGCTGCCTCCAATATGGTTGAAAAATTACATTCCATGCATACCAATGTTGTACTGCTGACCGGAGATAATCAGAAAACAGCAGATTATTTTGCAAGGCAGGTTGGTATTTCGGAGGTTTGTGCCCAGCTTCTTCCGGAGGAAAAGGTTGCACCAAATCAGCAAGTTGTCGAACAATGGCAGGAATGTCTGTATGATTGGTGATGGTGTCAATGATGCGCCGGCACTAAAGAGTGCAAGTGTGGGTGTGGCAATGGGCAGTATGGGAAGCGATATCGCTGTTGAGGCTGCGGATATTGCGCTGATGAGCGATGATATTTCTAAGATTCCTTATCTGAAACGGTTGTCCAACGAGACGGTAAAGACCATTAAATTCAGCATTACTTTATCTATGTGTATTAATTTCCTTGCAGTGGCTCTTTCTGTTTTGGGAATTCTTACACCTACTACCGGAGCCTTGGTGCATAATGCAGGTTCTTTCTTTGTAGTCCTGATTGCAGCACTTTTGTATGATAGAAAATTAGACGAAGGTACCGTTTCATAAGGGAACGGTACTTTTTTTGCGATAAATAACAAATTGAACTTGGCCGGTATGGAACCTGTTATTGAGAATTACTCCCAATTAGAAGTATTGATTATCCGTAGAAGATATGTTAATCTATTCAGAGGTTAGTTGGAACTAACTAAAAAGGAGGATTATTACATGTCTAAAATTAATGTAGTTTATTGGTCACAGACCGGCAATACACAGGCCATGGCCGAGGCAATCGGTAAGGGAATTACGGCTGCCGGCAAAGAGGCCGCTGTAGTTTATGTAGGTGAGGCTTCTATCGATGAATTGAAGGCGGCAAAGTGTTTTGCCTTAGGATGTCCTGCAATGGGAGCAGAGGTACTGGAAGAATCAGAAATGGAACCTTTTGTGAGCGAAGTAGAGGGATTCGCAGCAGGCAAAACAATCGCACTCTTTGGAGCATATGGTTGGGGAGATGGTCTTTGGATGCGTGACTGGGTGGATAGAATGACAGCATGTGGTGCTGTTGTGTTGAATGGTGAAGGTCTGATGAGCCATGAAGTACCGGACGAGTCCGTTCTGGCAGAGTGCGAAGCCCTTGGCAAACAACTGGCTGCACTGTAAACAAAATAATTAAGGATAGGGAAAATACTATGAATGGTAGCTTGCTTGAAGCAGGGTTGATAGATAATTGTGCACCCACACTTGCAGGAATGAAGGTCGCTTGTCTTTTTAATTATTTTTTTGAGACAAGACAGTCGGTTTTACAGGAACTAAAGTCTGTAAACGAAATGCTAAATGAGCGTGGTGTTTTTGTGGAAGCATTGCTTTGGCGCGAAACTTCAGTTTTAATTTATACATACAGACCAGCGCTACTGGAAGAGAAACTGAAGCAGCATGAAATAATGGAACTGCTTGTTCGGTATGGATATGTAGACAGTGATGTAAGTAATTGCATCAATCATTTAAAGGAGCGTTTGTATAATTACAAATGTTTTCCCCATGAAATAGGGATTTTCCTTGGTTATCCTTTGGAGGATGTGAAAGGATTTATTGAAAACAACGGCAAAAACTGCAAAAGCTGTGGTGTATGGAAGGTATATCACAATGAAGTAGAAAAGCAAAAGTTATTTGATAAATTCAAGAAATGTACACAGGTGTATAAGCAGGTTTTTGGGGAGGGCAGAAAGCTCGTCCAAATGACAGTGCTTACCTAGAAGTCATTGCGTAATAAAAACCGATACATTTGACGACAGAAGATAGTCGAAAAATGTATCGGTTTGTTTTATTTTTTGATTTTCCAAATGGTGTATCCGGTGGCGGAGTGACTTCCGCATCCGCTACAGCCGCTACAGTTGCCGTCACAACCGCTGGAAGGTGTGACGTGGACGGAGCGAACATATCCCATCTTGGAGAGGTATTCAAGGGCAGCCTTTAACTCATAGACAGAGAGATTCAGTTTTTGCGCAATCTGGCTTTCGGTCAGACTGTTTTTTTCCAATAATTCCAGTATCTTTTCAGGCATCAGAACACCACCAATCCAATATGATATACCACACAGGAGAGGAGAAGTGCTGCAACTGTGTAGTATTTATGCGGTTAGATAAAACTAACCGACAAGGCTATTATATATCATTCAAAGGACAAAAGCAACTCCGAAATAATAGTTTCGCTCCAAATAGCTTTGGAAATTGGGTGTTGACAAAAGACTATGTCAGGTGTAACATAACAGTGTTATTAAATAACGGTGTTATGTGGAGGCGAACAGGTTGAAACAGGATAAAGAAACCAAAGCGAAGCTTCTGGAAAGTGCCAAAACAGAGTTTTTGGAAAAGGGATATATGAAGGCATCCCTGCGTAATATTTGTAAAAATGCCGGGGTGACCACCGGAGCATTATATTTCTTTTTTCAGGATAAAGAGGATTTATTTGAGGCGCTGACCAAGGAGACTGTAGAAGGTATTTATCAGATGATGCAGGGGCATTATGAGGAGGAACGTGCACTGATGGGGAGTGGTGTATTGCACTCACCGGAAATGATTGAGCATGAGGATGATTTTGATATTGCCCGGTCCGTGATTCATCATATGTATCTTCAAAGGGATATGGTATTGTTGGTGCTCACCAAGGCGCAGGGTACCAGGTATGAAAATATCGCAGATTTGTTTATAGAGACATCGGAAAAGCATTACTGGAAAATGGCTCAGGGAATGCAGGCGGCGTATCCTGATGCAGTTGTGGATGAAAAGTTTATTCACTGGCTTGCTCATGAGCAGATTGATGCCTTTATTCACATGATTACTCATATCGAGAATGAGGAGGAAGCGGTGCGTTTCATCAGCCAGACTATGATTTATATGATGTCAGGGTGGTATGGGTTGTTTATGAATAAGAAGCCGTTCAATTAAAAGGAAAATAAGTAGTCAGTCAGGGGACTGTTTCGCAGTCCCTTAAAACATAACATTTAGATAACAGTGTTATGTGAATGGTGATTCAACTGAACAAACATAGATATAATGGAGAGTATATCAGAAAGGACGAAAATATGTACTTAGAGGTAAAGGATGTAAAGAAAAGTTATGGTGAGGGCGGAAGCTATGTGCAGGTTTTAAAGGGTGTAACAACCGGTGTCAACAAGGGTGAGATGTGTGTTATACAGGGCACCAGCGGTTCGGGAAAGTCTACATTGCTTAACTGTATCGGAGCACTGGATACCATGGATTCCGGTTCTATTCGGGTAGATGGCAAGGAAATCAGAGGTTTAAGCAGTGAAGCATTGTCCGATTACCGAAGAGACAATCTGGGATATATTTTTCAGTTTTATAATCTGATACCGAATCTTACGGTGCGTGAGAATATTCAGGTTTGTCAGCATCTTACGAAAAATCCGTTGAATATGGAGGAGTTGTTGGATGCGCTCGGACTGACAGAGCATCAGAATAAATTTCCTTCACAGCTTTCCGGCGGTCAGCAGCAGCGTTGTGCCATTGCGCGAGCATTAATCAAGAATCCTAAGCTTCTTCTTTGCGATGAGCCTACCGGTGCATTGGATTCCAATACTTCAAGAGATATTTTGGTGCTTCTTGAGAGGATTAATGAAATATACGGAACGACCATGTTAATCGTTACTCACAACAATGCCATCAAAAATATGGTTCATCGGGTGATTTATTTGAAGGATGGACAGATTCGTAAGGATTATCTGAATGAGACGAGAGTGCCCGCGGCACAATTGGAGGATTTGTAAAAAATGCAAAGAATATTAAGCAGAAGAGTCTGGCGAGAATTAAAGGAAAATTTTTTCCGTTATCTGGCATTGTTTGCGCTGATTGTGATGGGTATGTATATCATCGTGGCCATGGTGGGCGGAGCAGAGATGGTCATTCAAAATGTAGAGCGGGGACATGTGGAAAATTGTCTGGAGGATGGCCAGTTCAGTGTATTTGTGCCACTGAATGAGAAAGAAATTGGGCAGATTGAAGAGACCGGAGTAGCCTTGGAGAAGGCTTTTTTCATGGATTATTATGTAGGAGAGTCCACGGTACGAATTTTTGCCAATCGTGAGAAGATAAATCTTTTTTCTTTGGCGGAAGGCAAGCTTCTTGCTGAGGAGGGCGAGATATTGCTGGAGCAGCATTATGCCGCGGCAAACGGTTGGAGTGTTGGAAGTACGATTACAGTAGGGGGAAGAGATTTTACGGTAGTCGGTTTGGGAAGTACCCCGGATTATGATGCAGTGTATGCCAATATGTCGGACAGTAGTGTGGACAGTGAGCAGTTTGGTACCGGTTTTGTAGTACCGTCTGAGTATGAACAAATGCGGAAAGAAGGTAAGAGCTTCAAGACAGAGGAATATTGTTATAGTTACGATTTGAATGATTGCATGACCAATGATGAATTGAAGGAAATGCTTCAGTCCTTTGAGTTGGATAGAAGTCAGGTGACAGACACTTATTTTCTGGAGATGCTGGATGAGATTGAGGAGACCAAAACAGATATTAAAGAAGGAATACAGGAGCTTTTGGACGGAAGCGAGGAGTTGTCGGACGGATTGTTCGAGATTGCAGAAAACAATGAGGATTTGCGGGATGCCGCGGACAGTTTGTTTGAGGCGATGTTGGAAGAGGCTAACAAAAGCTTTGAGGACGCAGGCATTAAAGTCGTGCTGACGGAATCGGAATTTGAAGCGCAACTGGATCAGATGCTTGCCAATCCGGGAGCCTATAGTGAGAAGACCAAGCAGGACCTTAGAGACACGAAGGAAAGTCTTCAGGGGATTCGAGATTTTAAGGATGGAATTACGGAATATACAGATGGTGTGCATGAGGCTTCCCGTGGAAGTGCAGACCTTTGCACAGGTCTGACCGAAATTACCAAGAATAATAAGACCTTGAACAGCTCTATGGAAGCATTGTACAATGCAACCCTTATGCAGTATAATCAGGGGCTTGCTACACAGGAGCAGCTAGTGATGGTTGGTACGCTTAAAGAGGCAGTGAAGGCTTATACGGCAGGTGTTTCCGAGGCTTCTACCGGCAGTCAGCTGTTGACTTATGGAATGAGTGTTCTTTATACCGCAGGCGAGCCTATAAAGGAGGGAACAGATGAAATCTTTGACGGCATGATAGAGATGGTCAATGAACAGCTTTCGGAGAGTGAAATCGAGGCCAACATTACAGCAGAGAATTTTGAGAGCGAGCTGGACAGATTGACCGGAGAAGGTTCTCCTGTGGATGCTAAATTGAAGGAGAGTCTGGAAGACACCAAGGAAATGCTTTTGGACCTTGAGGATTTTAAGGAGGGAATAGAAGAATATACAGACGCAGTTCAGGAAGCGGCAGACGGAAGTCTTGAACTTTTGGATGGCGTAAAGGAGCTTCAAGAGGAAGCAAACGAGATGTTGGATGAATATTTTACCTTTGACATTGATAATCTCACATCCTTTGTGGCACAGGAGGATAATCCACGAGTGGGAGCATCTATCGACGATGTGATGATTAACAAGCTGGCAGGTATGGTGGCAGGTGTCATCATTATGATTCTGTTTACTTATGTCATTTCTGTGTTTGTGGTACATAGCATTGAGCAGGAGAGCAGTGTTATTGGAGCGCTGTATGCTCTGGGTGTGAAGAGAAAACAGCTTTTGTTACACTATCTGGTACTTCCGGTGGTAATCACCTTTTTGGGTGGAATAGTAGGTTGTATTGTAGGATTCTCGCCTATGGGTGTGGATAGTCAGGCGCAGGATGCAGTCGTTTATTTCTCCATGCCGGTATTAAAGCCGGTGTATCCTTTGTATCTGGTAGTATATGGTTTGGTGATGCCGCCACTTGCAGCAGTCGTTGTGAATGTGCTGGTTATCGGTAAGAAGTTGAAGCGCACCGCTCTTTCTCTGATGCGAGGGGAGGAAAAGACCAAGAAGATTAAAGAGATGAATCTTGGAAAAATGAGCTTTATCAGACGTTTTCAGATTCGTCAGATTCTTAGGGAAATGCGTTCGGCAGCAGCTATTGTGGGCGGTATGTTTATCTGCCTGCTGGTGCTGATGATTGGTATCAACTGTTATGTACTCTGTGAAAATTTCCGGGCAGCCAGTGTCAGGGAAACCACCTATGAATATATGTATTCCTATAAGTATCCCACAGAAGAAGTACCTGAGGGCGGCACGGAAGGATATGTGGAAAGTCTGAAAAAGGAAGCCTTCGGATATCAGATGGAAGTGGCGATTCTAGGGCTGACAGAGGAGAATTCCTATTTTGATGTACAGGCAAGCAGCAAACAAAATGAGCTTGTCATATCCAGTGCCGTGGCAACCAAATTCGGTGTGAGTGTAGGTGAAAAGCTGGTGCTCACGGATGATGTGAATGACAGAGATTATGCCTTTACCATTGTGGACGTATATCCTCACAATTCATCCCTGTATGCGTTCATGGATATTGAGGCTATGCGTGAGCTGTTTGAACAGGAGGATGATTATTATAATGTGGTGTTTGCCGATGAGGCGTTGGATATCGAAAGCGGAAGACTTTACGCAACTACCTCCCGACAAAAGATTGCAGAAGCATCAGAGATATTCGTGGAAATGATGTGGCCCATGATAATTATGATGAGTGGCATGTCTGCTATTATTTTCATGGTGGTAATGTATCTGATGATGAAGGTGATGATTGACCGCGCTGCATTTCCTATTGCACTGATGAAGGTTTTCGGATACCGGAAGGGTGAAATCAAGAAGCTTTATCTGGACGGAAACTTTTTGGTGGTGGCTGTGGGAGCATTGATTTGTGTGCCGCTGTCCAAGCTGGTAATGGATGGAATCTATCCTTATTTTATTTCGAATGTAGCTATTGGTATGGACCTTGCCTTCAGTTGGCAGTTGTACGCAGGGATTTATGGGGCGATTATTGTTCTGTATCTTGTAATTAACTGGCTGCTGGTGGGAAGATTGAAGAAGGTGAATCTGGCAGAAGTATTGAAGAATAGAGAGTAGATATGGGGCCTCAACCGACATGGTAAAAGTAGAACATAAATAACTGAATTGGGAGTTGTC
This sequence comes from uncultured Acetatifactor sp., assembly GCA_964403595.1. Lineage (GTDB taxonomy): Bacteria > Bacillota > Clostridia > Lachnospirales > Lachnospiraceae > Acetatifactor. The sequence continues at coordinate 15,834 of CAYOGM010000024.1, forward strand.
GCGCTCTTTAATTCATAGCCTGATAGCCATCCGGGTGTTGACAATTTTGCAACATCAGATTTTTCTATATATGCCCCGTATGGGTCTATGCAGAATTTCTACCACTGGAGACCCAAAATCATGGAAATTTTTCCCGATTTTCAGTGTAATTTAGTGGTCTTCGGGTCTATACATGAAAAATGGTTTGTGAGACCCGGATTTTTTGTTTTTAGTGGGTCTGAGGTGAGGATTTTTGTGTATAGACCCGAGTTCAAGGAAACTAACTCGGAGGATGCAGTAAATACCAGCTTTCACAAGCATTCGCCATGCCGACAGGTTCGTAAGCTAACGCTTACTCACTGTCGCGGCATTCGCCGTATGCATCTGAACTCGAATGTGTCTGCCTGTGAGCAAGCTCCCGTCAGCCAATTCGGTTCATCTGCGCATGGCTCATTGCTATACGCAAACTCCCAATTTGTTAAGGCTGTGAAAATTTGCACGTTTGCTTTCCTGATAATATATTCATTAGCAAAACATTTCCAAAAAGGGGTGACAAATTTTGGTAAAATGTTGTAACGAAATGAATTTTCATAGGACATATCTATTGTAAAAGAGTAAACACAAGAGAAATATCCCGCAAAATACGAGAAGAAGGAGGTGAGACCATGGATATGAAGCGTGTCTGCGAAGAGTATTATCAGACGGTGTATGGTTATCTGATAACCATTACCGGGGGCAATTATGATTTGGCAGAGGAGTTGACTCAGGAGACCTTTTATCGCGCGATTAAGAATGCCAAGCAGTTTCGTGAGGAGTGCAAGATGTCCACGTGGCTGTGTCAGATTGCCAAGTACACTTTTTATCAGCATTTGGATAAGAAGAATCGCAGAAAGGAAGTATCCATGGACGCCGCCGTTGAAGTTGCCATGGAGCAACAGATTGAGCGGGAATACATTTCCAACGAGCAGAAGCTTTTGATTGTAGAGAAACCTATGAATTTATGAGCGCAGATTGGCTGGCGGAGACCAGGCAGGCCGAGGTAAGGGGATTCGGTGCGGAGACCGGGCAGGCAGTAGCCGCTTCTGATGTAAAAGGCAAGACAAAACAGGTCGTGCAGGACGGCGCACCCGGAAAGTGGTTCCAAAGAAAAATTCTTTGGGTGATAGTAGGGCTTCTTGCTTATGCCGGGCTGATGGCAGGACTTGTGATTTATACTTTTATGTATCTGATGGGAGTGTAAAAGGAGGAGAGGACGATGCAGCAAATGAATTATAAATTTAGTGACCAAATCAGTTGTGGCATCATTCAGGATTTACTCATTTCCTACTGCGACGGATTGACGGCAGAGAATGTGGCTGAGATGATACAGGAACATCTTGCGGAGTGTCCGGCATGCAGGGAGCGGCTTGAGGATATGATGCAGCAGCGCAAGCTGGAGGAAGAACAGGAGCTTTCCAGAGGCAGGAGTTTCGGGCGGAAACTGAAAAATATGCGATACTATATGGTGGGCGGTGTGATAGGAGTGCTTGCGCCCATTGTGTTGTTGGTGCTGTGGTATTTCATTGCATCGGTGCGCAGTTATTTTGAAATAATGTTTTACAGTTATTTTTTGTAGGGAAAATATGCTCTTATGTGTCTGTTTACGGGAACATGAATGGAGATTAGTATGGAAAAGGCATGGTTATTATTATGGGTAAGAAGATGAGTAAAGATACGAAAAAGAAAATTTGGATTGGAGTTGGCATTGGTGTAATTGTGTGTGCGATTACAATGTGTGCGTTATTTGCTATATTGGTGTTGCTGTTTTTGTATGGCGGGCCGCCTGAGGTGGTGAAGGATATTGACCGATATGAGGAGATGCTGACCAAATACGAAAGCGCTCATACCGCTTACATTGTATTTCCGGAGAAACTGCCGGAAAGTGCAACAGAGACAGATTTTTATTTTTCTTATCAGGATACGTGGAATGTGCCGACTCAGGAGGTGTATTTGCAGTGTACCTATGACGCAGCAGATTATGAGGCGGAGATTGAGCGATTGGAGAATACGAAAAAGCAGTATGGTTCCAAGATACGCACTTTGCTTAGAGATGAGGAAGGACGTTATCCTTATCCGGTTTATATTGCACAAGATGGTTATTGGGACAATTTTGAGTATGCCATGTTGACCGGGGAGAATCAGATTACGTATATTTACACGGCGATGCTAAGTTCTGATTCTTTGAAGAAGGTAGATAAGAAATGTTTACCCAAGGATTTTGATGAGAGGCAGGAGGCTTATACCGGTATTGAAGGATATACGATTTACTTGAAGCAGGTAAATTTCAATCCGGATGGAAGTGTCAGTGACTGGAGTTGTGATTACACAAGAGATTCTGTGGCAGAGGTTACGAAGAATCATTGGGCGCAGATTGGCTATAATTTATTTTATGTGACAACTTATATGAATGAGAATGACGAGGAATTGATTAAAGAATGTTCTTTTTCTTATTATGAAAGCCGGCACGATTCGATTTTTGGCTTGCCGGAGGAGATTGTTTATACAGAGCTTGCGGGATATCCATACAAATCCTTGGAATTGAGTAAAGACAAGAGTACAGCTATTGTTACATATTATGATGGAACAGAAGAAAAAGAAATGTGTTATGAAATTCAGGAAGTATAACCATAACACATTAAGAACCGTAAAAGGCTCTCCGCAGTGGAGAGCCTTTTACATATCAATTATTGGGGGGCCTGTGTAGTCTGTTTTTTGGAAAGTTGTGCCACGGTAACCAAAGTCGCAATGAGTATTACCAAGCCGCCAATCAGGCCAATCCAACCGTTTCTGGTAAGACCGGCAATTACATATGCCACGAAGGAAACGGCAGCTACTAACAGTGCATAGGGCAGCTGGGTGGATACGTGGTTTACATGGTGGCATCTTGCACCTGCGGATGCAAGGATGGTGGTGTCGGAAATTGGTGAGCAGTGATCGCCACACACAGCACCTGCAAGACATGCTGCAATGGAAATTACCATCATGTTGCCGGCAGGGAATACGCCCAGCACAATAGGAATCAGGATTCCGAAGGTTCCCCAGGAGGTGCCGGTTGCAAAGGAAAGGCCTACCGCTACCAGGAAAATGATTGCAGGCAGCAGGCTTTGCAGAACAGTTGCGGAGCCTTCTACCAGATTGGCAACATAAACATCTGCACCCAGAAGACCGGTCACACCGGAGAGAGTCCATGCAAAGGTCAGAATCAGAATCGGAGAAACCATGGCCTTAAAGCCCTCAGGAATACACGCCATAAACTCATCAAAGGTTACTACTTCTCTAAACATATAGAAGAAAAATGTGAAAATCAATGCAATAAAGGAACCGATTACCAAACCTACGGAAGCGTCGGAATTGGCAAAGGCATCCACAAAACCGGTACCGCTCATAAAGCCACCGGTGTAAAGCATGGAAAATACACATGCTACAATCAGTACTGCCACAGGAAGTACCAAATCCTCAATTTTACCCTTAGAGTCAGAAACCGTTTCGTTGGATTCATCATAGGGACGCTCGGGAGTGGTAAATAAATCGCCGTTCAGCGCGTTTAATTCATGTTTTTTCATGGAGCCAAAATCTACCTTGGCAATGACAAAGAACAGCATTGTAGCAATGGTAAACAATGCGTAATAGTTGCAGGGAATAGTCTGCAGGAAGGTGGTAAAACCATTGATGCCGGAATCCTCGGGAACGGAGGAGGTAACAGCTGCAGCCCATGAGCTGATGGGAGCAATGATGCAGACAGGAGCTGCGGTTGCGTCAATAATATAGGCCAGCTTTGCTCTGGAAACCTTGTGTTTGTCTGTAACGGGACGCATAACGCCACCTACGGTAAGGCAGTTAAAGTAGTCATCCACGAAAATCAATACACCAAGCGCTATAGTAGCAAGCTGTGCACCTACGCGGTTTTTGATTTTGGAGGAAGCCCATTTACCGAAGGCTGCGGAACCGCCTGCTTTGTTCATAAGTGCAACCAGTGCACCCAAAACTACAAGGAAAATCAGAATGCCCACGTTCCAGCTGTCAGCCAGCTTGTAAACCATACCACCATCTTCGTTGAAAAAAATGGTATTAATCATCAGTTCCAGATTGAAGTTGGCATATAGCAGTCCGCCGGTCAAGATACCAACGAACAGGGAAGAATATACTTCCTTGGTAATGAGAGCCAGCACGATAGCAATCACCGGAGGCAGGAGTGCCCATGCAGAGGAGTATACATGAGGTTTGTAATTCTCCGGGTCAACGACGGTTCCTGTGGTAGTAAGGGTAACTGCCACAAGCGCCAGAACAATCAGTGTCAGAAAGCACATCAAAAGCTTTTGGGTGCTAATTTTTTTCATCCTTTGTACCTCACTTGTTTTTTATTCTGTTTTCTATTCTAAAGATAAAATAAGTCTTTGTAAAGGCTTATTTTATGCATATTTGAGGGTTTTGCCCTCTTTACTTTGCCTGATTACTATGGTAAAATTCCTAAGTAAAAAAACATATATATATTTGGAGGAAATTATGAAAAAGAAAATTGCAATGCTCTTAGGAGCAACGATGTTGATGGGTGCTGTTTTGACCGGATGCGGCAGCGAAACTGCAGGCGGTGAGGCCGCAGGTAATGCAGATAATGACTCTGCTCTTGTTTACGCAGTAGAGGCAGGTTCCGCAGGTGAGGCTGTAGCACAGGAGATGGGTTTTGAATACAATTCCGTGGCTGCACAGGCAGATGCTTTGATGGAGGTTGCTTCCGGCACTTCTGACGCAGCAATTATCGACCTTTTGATGGCTGGTGCCATGATTGGGGAGGGTACAAGCTATCCTAACCTGACTTTGGGAGAGGAGCTTACCAAGGAGGAGTATGGTATCGGTTGTAGAAAGGGTTCTGACTTGGTTTCTTATATTAATGCAGTAATGGCAGAGGCTTATGCAGATGGTTCCATGATGGAGATTGCTAAGATGTATGGTGTACAGGAGTCTGTTTTGGAACAGCCTGCTTGTGAGTACACTGCGGCAGCAGAGAGTGATGTAGCATATATTCAGGGCAAGGGTACTTTGATTGTTGGTATCACTGAGTTTGAGCCTATGGACTATACCGATGAGAATGGTGAGTGGATTGGTTTTGATGCAGATATGGCTCGCAAGGTAGCTGAGAAGCTTGGTGTTGAGGTTGAGTTTATCGTAATCGACTGGGACAACAAGGTTATGGAGCTGGATTCCAAGAACATTGATGTGGTTTGGAACGGTATGACCTTGACTGATGAAGTTAAGGCTGCTATGGATTGCACCAATGCGTATTGTAATAACGCACAGGTAGTTGTAGTGCCTGCAAAGTAATATTGCAAGAGAAAATATAGTGTCTGCAATTCTTGGCTATAAAATGCCTGTAATTTTAAAGAAAAAGATGTTTACAAAAGAAGAATTTCTGTAAGGAGACCGAAGTATGTTTTGGACTGTTACCCAATCGTTGTTGGATGGTCTGTTGTCCACGTTTCAGATATTCATATTGACTTTGGTGTGTGCACTGCCCTTGGGACTGGTGCTGGCATTTGCATCCATGAGCAAGTTTAAGCCACTTAAGGGATTGATGCAGTTTCTGGTGTGGGTGGTGCGCGGTACACCGCTGATGCTTCAGCTGATTATTATTTTCTATGGTCCGGGCCTGTGGCTTGGCAATAATATCTGGGGCGGCAGTGAGGCGGGAAGAATGACTGCTACAGTGGTAGCTTTCTCCTTAAACTATGCCTGCTATTTCTCTGTTATTTTCCGTGGAGGTATCGAGAGTGTACCGGCAGGACAGAGAGAGGCGGGAGAAGTTCTGGGTATGACCAAGAGCCAGATTTTCTTTAAGATTACGTTGTTGCAAATGATTAAGCGAGTGGTTCCGCCCATGTCCAATGAGATTATCACTTTGGTGAAGGATACTTCTTTGGCACGTATTATTGCAGCCTATGAGCTTACTCATGCAGGCTATGCTTTCATGAAGTCGGACGGTATCATATGGCCCCTGTTCTACACAGGCGTATTTTATCTGCTGTTTGTAGGAATTTTGACCCTGTTGTTTAACTTTATTGAGCGCAAGCTTGATTACTTTAAGTAGGGAGGGGCAGATATGGCGATTTTGGAAGTAAAGAACATAGAAAAACATTTTGGAAATACAAAGGTGTTGCAGGATGTGAGCTTTTCTCTGGAGGAAGGCAAGGCACTTGCAATCATCGGTTCTTCCGGTTCCGGTAAGACTACGTTGCTTCGTTGTCTGAATTTTCTGGAAAGACCGGACAGTGGAAGCATCAGTGTCAGGGACAACGTTTTGTTTGACGCTTCGGCAAAGGCTGCGGATTGGGAAAAAGATTTACGAAAAAAGCGTCTGCATTTTGGAATGGTGTTCCAGTCCTTTAATCTGTTTCCACAGTACACTGCACTGGAGAATGTGACTTTGGCAGAGAAGCTTCTTGCAAAAGAACGTGAAGATTTCAAGTCAAGGAAGAAAGAAATCTATAAGGAAATTGATGCTCATGGTCTGGAGCTTCTGGCACAGATGGGACTGGCAGAGCGAACAGGGCACTATCCTCATCAGCTCTCAGGCGGTCAGCAGCAGAGAGTGGCAATTGCCAGAGCTTTGGCATTAAAGCCGGATATTTTGTGTTTTGACGAGCCTACTTCGGCACTGGATCCGGAGCTTACCGGAGAGGTGCTTAAAGTAATTCGTGGTCTGGCAGAGCAGAAGACTACGATGATTATTGTTACCCATGAGATGGCTTTTGCAAGAGATGTGGCAGATCAGGTGATTTTCATGGATGGTGGAGTGATTGTGGAGCAGGGCGACCCGAAGGAGGTTATCAATAATCCCAAGGAGGAGCGCACGAAGCAGTTCTTGACCAGATATACAGAAGGGTAATGGAGGCCCCCGCAGATGCGGGGGTCTTTTGCGTGCTCTGACAAAATCAAGAGTGCGAAGCACGGCAGACGCAAAGCGCCTGGATTTTGGAGGGGGATACAATGGGAATGATATGCTGGGGCATATACAGAAAAATCCAAGCGTAGTGCCCTTTTTCTGCCCCAAAAGGAGGGTTTAACAGGTGCTCGAGGGCATATGTGAAAAAATCCCTTGGATATACCCTGTTTTCCACTATATTCGGGGCAGTGGTATTGAATTTTTTTGTATATGCCCTTGGCCACTCATTAATGCATGATTTTCTATAGGAAAAGTCTTGATTTTAGGTATTTTGAGGTAAAAAATCTGTATATACCCCAGCCGTCTGGATGATACGAAATTTGTTCAATCCCAGGCATCCAATTCCATCTTGGACTTGCATTCCTCGACACCTTCCAATTTGACAAAATGATTATGTTTTAGGAACTTTCAGAAAAAGTGAGTATTTTTATATAAAAGAAAAATATGGTTGACACACGAGTGAATACATGATTATATATTCATATAAACAAACACATGAATGATTGTTCAAATGTAAATATGAGGTGAGTAAAAGGAGTGGCGTGTTATGGTTTGGCGCATAATTGGATTTGTGGTTTTTGCAAGTTTTTATGCATTTTATCTGGCGAAGCTTGTGATACAGAAGAGGCAGTGTATTAAAACGAATCAGATGGGGAGGGGGAATAAGTCCCGGAAGGTGTTGTTGATTGAAAGGGTTATGAGCGTGGCAACTGTGCTGACGGTGTTGTTGGGGCTGGCAAGTATCTTGTGGGCACCGGTGGTGTCGGTGACAGGTGTGCGGATTGCGGGAGTTCTTGCAGGAGTGTTGGCAGTAGTGATTTTTGCTGCAGCTACTGTTACCATGAAGGATAGCTGGCGAGTGGGCATTCCGGAAGAGAAAACTTCGCTGGTTACGAAGGGAATTTATAGCTGGAGCCGGAATCCTGCGTTTGTGGGGTTTGATTTGTTGTATTTGGCAATCTGTCTGCTGTTTTTCAATATTCCGCTGGCAGTGGTGTCTGTGTGGGCGGCGGTAATGCTGCATTTGCAGATTTTGCAGGAAGAGGAGCATATGGGGAAGATGTTTGGCCAGGAGTATGAGGAATACAAGAAGCATACGCTGAGATACTGGGGAAGAAGATAATGGTCTGGCGGAAGGGGAACTTGCGATGAAAGGAAATTTTTTATATGAAATAATAGCAGGGGCATATGATTTGCTTGATGTAATCTACTTTCGACGTTATGAGAGTAGTCCCAGAAAGGCAGTGGTGGAAAACATAGATTTGCAAGACAAAATATTGGATTTATGTGCCGGAACCGGTACGAATGCTGTACGTATTGCGAAGAGATATCCGTCGGTCAAGGTGGCTGGGGTAGATTTGTCCCAAGCTATGCTTAAGGTTGCAAAAAGAAAAGCGAAAAAGGAAAATGTTTCGAATATAGCTTTTTATTGTATGGATGCAACTGATTTGAAATTTAAGAATCAACGTTTTGATAAAGTACTGCTTTCTCTGGTATTACATGAAACGGAGGATGCTCTTACTACAGTAATGTTGGATGAAGTAAAGCGGGTATTGAAGGATGATGGAGAACTGATTGTTACAGAATGGGAGAGAAGTTCTGATTTAAGAAGAAAGTTGTTTTTCCTGCCGATAGAGCTGTTGGAGCCTAAGCCATTTAAGAAGTTTATCAAGGCAGATATGAATACCTATTTTGAAAGACATGGATTTGAGATTAAAAAGTATATTCACTGTGAATATTCGCGAGTTTTGATATTAAGAAAAAAGTAGAGTTTACATATCGTAGTTCGGAAAGTCAAATGAGGGAAATGGAGGATTACAGAATGAAGAAAAAAGAACATTTACCATTAACAGGTGTGGAACCCATCTATGTGGCAATTATTATTGCCTGCACAGTGGCAGGAATTGCGGCAGCCCGCACGGAGTTTTTCCAAGGCGGCAGAATAGATGGATCGAATAATCTGTGGCTGATGGTACTGCCGGTGGTGTATTGGGCGTTTATGACTGTACTTATGAAAAACACGGAGGAAAAGTGGCTAAAGGATTTATATGGGGCGGAGTATGTGGAGTATTGTAGAAGAGTGAATCGTTGTATTCCTTGGAAAAGGGGAAATAAGTAGAATGAGAGTAAGATGTGGAAAAGTCGGCTTATGGGCCGACTTTTTCAGCATTATATGGGCGGATTATTTGTCCGATTGTACTTCTAATGAATCGGTGCAAAAGATGTTGTTGAATAAAGCCACCATTTCCCGGTAGGTAGCTTGGGTTGTCGGGTAATTCTGCATCTCATAAAGAGCATCTTGCACGCCGCTGTAGTACCAGGCCTGTTTCTCCTTGGGGGCATTGAATCGCTTCCACAATTCATCACCCATCAATTTATAATCAGCATACATGCTGCGCAGATTGGAAACTTTGTCTGCCATAATCAGCATTTTTACGCGCAGGGGAGCTGTTTGCAGTTCATTGATGGTGTGCTGCTTGCGCTCGGTCCAGCTTTTGCTCTTATCCTCAGTGTGAGCGGCCACAAGGGCAGCCACATCTTCTCCAAAAAGTTCGAGAATTTCCTCCGGTGTAGTGTCAGTATCCTCCACTGTGTCATGCAAAACACCTGCAATCAATAAGGCGGTGTCAGCCTTCATAGTGTTTAAGATATTCATGGTTTCCAAAGGGTGTG
>CAYOGM010000025.1:0-25106 GCA_964403595.1 uncultured Acetatifactor sp.
GCTGTGTACCAACCTTCCGTGAGAATGCGGGCATTGCCTGTGAAGGGCTATACCATCCGTTAATTGAGGATGCGGTTTCCTGTAGCTTTGCGGAGAACAAGGGAGTGCTGGTAACCGGTTCCAATGCATCCGGTAAGTCCACGTTCTTAAAATCGGTGGCAATCAATGCGATCCTGTCGCAGGCGCTTCATACAGCATTGGCAAAGAGCATGGAGCTTTCGCATTTTCGCGTGTATTCTTCCATGGCACTTCGGGATGATCTGGATTCGGGTGAGAGCTACTATATGGTGGAAATACGTGCGCTGAAGCGTATTATTGATGCGATTGATGGTGAGAATGATAATCGTATTCTTTGCTTCGTGGACGAGGTGCTTCGCGGAACCAATACGGTGGAGCGTATTGCAGCATCTACTCAGATTCTGAAAAGCCTTAGGGCAAGGGATGTGTTGTGTTTTGCAGCGACCCATGATATTGAGCTGACAGAACTGTTAAAAGAAGAGTATGACAATTATCACTTTGAGGAAGAAATAAAGGATGGAGATATTTCCTTCCAGTACCGATTGTTAAGTGGAAAAGCAACCACCAGAAATGCCATTCGTCTTTTGGAAATTATGGGATATTCCGCTGATGTTACCCAAGAGGCCATGAAGCGTGCGCAGGTATTTTTGGAAACAGGTATCTGGCAGGCTTGACGGTTTGGAACAAAAGTTTTATACTGGTATTAATATTATAGGCGTGAAAGGAGCCGGATATGGGTTTTGTGAATGGATTTTTATCATATTTAGTAGTACTGCTTGCTTTTGTGGCTGTAGGTGGAGTTGCAATTTTTCTTGGAATCAGTCTGCGCAAGGCTTCTAATGCTAAGACGGCCAAGGCGGAAGATGTAACTGCCCGGATGGATAATACAGAAGCTTAAGACGAATAAAATCGAGGCTTTGGAGGGTTTCCGCTATTTCATTATGGCGGAAGCTCTTTTGTGCTTTATATTAGCTTTGAATTAGATTCTTGGAAAGCCAAATGAGGGATACTATGGGAAAGTATAAGGCGGTGCTTTGGGATGTAGACGGAACTTTGCTGGATTTTTTGAGTGTTCAGCGGATTGCCATTACGAAATGCTTGCAGGAAATAGAGGTTGCAGTCACGGAAGAGATGGTAGCGAGATATTCACAGATTAATGACAGTTACTGGAAAAAACTGGAGCTTGGAGAGGTTACCAAGGAAGAACTCCATGTGAGAAGATTTACAGATTTGTTTGATGAATATGACATTAAAAATGTGGATGTGGTTGCCTTCCGGGAGCAGTACCTGAATATTCTGGCCAATACATATGCGTATGAGGAAGGTGCATTGGAGCTCTGCAAATCCTTGCAGGGCAAGGTGAGACAATATGTGATAACCAATGGTGTGGAGGCTGTTCAGAGGAAAAAATTACGATTGTCCGGCTTTTACGATTTGATGGATGGTTTATTTATCTCAGAACAGATAGGAACGCCCAAGCCTCATGCGGAATTTTTTGATTATTGCATGGACCGGATAGGGGATTTGACCAAAGAGGAGCTTTTGATTGTGGGAGATTCTCTTACCAGTGATATTAAGGGCGGTGTGTTATATGGAATCGCTACCTGCTGGTACAGGCCGGAGGCTGACGGTGAAGTGCAAGATGCAGAGCGTGATGTTTATGAAAAATATACACCGGATTATGAAATCTGTCATTTGCAGGAGTTATATGATATTCTTGAAATAGAACGGGAATGACATAGCGTTCCCACAGGGAATAAGAGGATTAGTATGGCGAAATCAGAAGGACAAAAACTTAAGCTTTTATATATTTTGAAGTTCTTAGAGGAATACACAGATGAGGCTCATCCTATGACCACGGCGGAGCTTATCAGCCATTTGGCTGCGGAGGGAATTACCTGTGAGCGTAAGACGATTTATGCGGATATAGCAGCGCTGACAGACTTCGGCTGTGATATTATGCAGGTGTCCAATCGCAGAGGTGGAGGCTATTATATGGCCAGCCGGGATTTTGAACTGGCAGAGTTAAAGCTATTGGTGGATGCGGTGCAGTCTTCGCGTTTTATTACCACCAAGAAATCCAGAGAACTGATTAAGAAGCTGGAGCAGATTGCCGGGAAACATGATGCCGGTAAACTGCAGCGTCAGGTATATGTGGCAGGGCGTGTTAAGACGGAGAATGAGAGTATTTATTATAATATAGATAATCTTCACAGAGCTATTCAGGAGAATAAACAGATTTCTTTTACCTATATGGAATGGAATCTACAAAAGAAACTGGTGCCGAGAGGCGGAAAGCGTATTGTGAGTCCCTGGGCTTTGATTTGGAGAGATGAAAATTATTATCTGGCAGCTTTTGATGCGACGGACAATATTATTAAGCATTACAGGGTAGATAAGATGGGTAGCGTGGAAGTCTTAGAGGACAAAAGAGAGGGACTGGCTCTCTTTGAGAAGACGGATGTTGCCGCCTACAGCAATCGTACCTTTGGAATGTACAGTGGTGAGGAGGAGACAGTGACTCTGCGTTTCCCCAATCGACTGGTGGGGGTCGTGTTGGACCGATTTGGAAAAGATGCAGATTTGCGTAAGCTGGACGATGAGACTTTTCGGATTCGAGCCAGAGTGGCTGTCAGCGGACAGTTTTTCGGATGGATGGCCGGAATCGGGGCAGAAGCAGAGATTGTGGCGCCGGAGCAGGTTGTTGTACAGTACAGAGAATGGCTTCAAAAAATATTGGATAAAAATAATGGTTAGAGGAGTATGAAATAAGTCATGGAAATTACGGTATCAAAACGTATGGAAGGTTTTGCGGAGGGAATCTTTCAGGTATTAAACGAGAAAAAGCAACAGGTGGAAGCAGAAGGGAGAAAGGTTTATAACTTTTCTGTGGGAACTCCGGATTTTAAGCCTGCGCAGCATATCATCGATGCTCTTTGTGAAGCTGCTGCCAAGCCGGAGAATTACAAGTATGCTCTTAAGGATATTCCGGAGCTTACAGAGGCGGTTATCGGCAGATTTAAGCGTCGTTATAATGTAGAACTTAAGGCTTCTGAAATTATGAGTGTCTATGGTTCGCAGGAAGGTATTGCCCATGTGGGCTTAAGTCTTGTGGATGAGGGAGATATAGTATTGGTTCCCGACCCCGGCTATCCTATTTTTGCAGTGGGACCTTCTCTTGCAGGGGCGAAGCTTGCTACCTATGAGCTTTACCCGGAAAATGACTATCTGCCTGATTTGGACAAGATTGCGGCAAGCTATGGTAAGAATTCCGGCAATAAGGCAAAGCTTATGATTGTGTCTTATCCTTTGAATCCCATATGTAAAACAGCGCCGGATTCTTTTTATGAGAAGTTAATTCCCTGGGCCAGAGAAAATGAGATTGTGATTGTTCATGACAATGCCTATTCTGATATTATTTATGACGGCAGAGTGGGACGTTCTATTTTGTCCTTTGAGGGAGCAAAGGAGGTGGCAGTGGAATTTTACTCTCTGTCCAAGTCCTATAACTATACAGGTGCCAGAATGGGCTTTATGGTGGGCAATGAGAAAATGGTACAGACCTTTAAAAAGCTTCGCTCCCAGATTGATTATGGAACCTTCCTTCCGGTGCAGTACGGAGCGGTTGCTGCGCTCAATGGGCCGGATGATATGATTAAGGAACAATGCAAGGTGTATGAGTGCAGGAGAAATGCACTCTGTGATGGCTTTACTAAGCTTGGCTGGAGTTTTGAACGCAGTCAGGGTACAATGTTTGCATGGAGCAAAATTCCAGAATCATTCGGTCAGGATGATGTGAAATTTGTTATGGAGATGTTGGAGCGCACCGGTGTTTTGTGTACTCCGGGAAGCAGTTTCGGTGAGCTTGGAAAAGGTTATGTAAGATTTGCACTGGTTCTTCCCGAAGAAGAAATTGCCAAGGCGTTGGAAGAGGTTGCAAAGAGCGGTATTTTAGTGTAGTTTCATGATACTAACTAAACGTCAAGCAAAAGTTTCCAAAAAGGTGTATAAATTTAATACACCTTTTTTGTTACTTTTTTTACGCCCTCGTTCATTGACAAGACAGCATTTGCAATTTATACTTGAAACTAAGCGCGACACAATATCTTGTTTTCAAGGATTAAATAACACCATATATTGTATCAAGGAAGCGTGCCCGAGAAATTGTAAAAGGCACGCATATTCTGTCTTTACAGGGGAAAATGCTATTCTTTAGAGGGAGCAAAGAAGTCCCTGAAAGGGTAGTATTGGATAAAGGGAGGAAGATTCGTATGAGCAGTAATTTTGACCAGACAACCTCTGCAGATGTTAATTTTGGAGTGGAGTATCAGCCGGATCGTATTGTCTATGTAGTAAAAAAAGACGGTAGCAGAGAGGCTTTCAATGTACAGAAGGTAATTAATGCAGTTGGGAAAAGTGCATATAGAGCACTTACCCGTTTTACGGAAGAAGAGGAGCGTAAAATCTGTCAGTTTGTTGTTGATAAGGTGAATGAACTGGAGGCGGATGAGCTTCCCATTCCTATTATGCACAATATCGTAGAGAGTGCACTTGAGCAGGTGAAGCCGGTGGTAGCCAAGAGCTATCGTGATTATCGCAATTACAAACAGGACTTCGTGCGTATGCTGGATGATGTGTACAAGAAAAGTCAGTCTATCATGTACATTGGAGACAAGGAGAATGCCAACACGGACTCTGCGCTGGTATCCACCAAGAGAAGTCTTATATTTAATCAGTTAAACAAGGAGCTTTATCAGAAGTTCTTTTTGACAACGGAGGAGATTCAGGCGTGCAGAGATGGTTATATCTATGTGCATGATATGTCTGCAAGACGTGATACCATGAACTGTTGTCTGTTCGATGTGCAGAATGTTCTGACGGGTGGCTTTGAGATGGGTAATATATGGTATAACGAGCCCAAGAGTCTGGATGTTGCGTTTGATGTTATCGGAGACATTGTTCTGAGTGCGGCGAGCCAGCAGTACGGTGGATTTACCGTTCCCAGTGTAGATTTGATACTGGAGCCCTATGCAGAGAAGTCCTTTGCTCGTAATATGGAGAAGTATAAGAGACTGGGGATTGATGATGCCACTGCAGAGGCGGAGAGTTATGCGGATGTGACGAAGGAGTTTGAACAGGGCTTTCAGGGATGGGAGTACAAGTTTAATACGGTGGCTTCCAGTCGTGGTGATTATCCGTTTATTACGGTAACGGCGGGCACAGGAACCGGCAGATTTGCCAAATTGGCTACCATTACTATGCTTAATGTGCGAAGAAGGGGACAGGGCAAGAAGGATTGCAGGAAGCCGGTTTTATTTCCAAAGATTGTATTTTTATATGACGAGAATCTCCATGGCCCCGGCAAGGAGCTGGAGGATGTCTTTGAAGCGGGCGTGGAATGTTCTGCCAAGACCATGTATCCTGATTGGTTGAGTCTTACCGGCAAGGGTTATGTGGCAAGTATGTACAAGCAATATGGCAGGATTGTATCTCCTATGGGGTGTAGAGCATTTCTTTCTCCGTGGTATGAGAGAGGCGGTATGCATCCCGCAGATGATCAGGATAAGCCTGTGTTCGTAGGCCGATTTAATATTGGCGCAGTATCTTTGCATCTTCCTATGATTTTGGCAAGAGCACGCAAGGAGAGTAAAGATTTCTTTGAGCTTTTGGATTATTATCTGGAGTTGATTCGTCAGCTTCATATCCGGACTTATGCGTATCTGGGAGAGATGCGTGCATCTACAAACCCTTTGGCCTACTGTGAGGGTGGTTTCCTGGGTGGTAATCTGAAGCTTACAGACAAGATTAAGCCATTGCTTAAGTCTGCTACTGCAAGTTTTGGATTTACAGCCTTGAATGAACTTCAGGAGCTGTATAATGGCAAGTCCCTTGTGGAGGATGGCGAGTTTGCAGTATCTGTAATGGAGCATATCAACAAGCGCATTACGGAGTTTAAGGAAGCGGATGGCAATTTATATGCGATTTATGGTACTCCGGCAGAGAATCTCTGTGGTTTGCAGGTGAAGCAGTTCCGTAAAAAGTATGGTATTGTGGAGGGGGTTTCTGACAGGGAATATGTATCAAACAGTTTCCATTGTCATGTTTCAGAGGATATTACTCCTATTGAGAAGCAGAATCTTGAGGATCGTTTCTGGGATTTGGCAAACGGTGGTAAGATTCAGTATGTAAAGTACCCTATTGATTATAATGTGGAGGCAGTAAAAACCCTGATTCGCAGAGCTATGGATATGGGGTTTTATGAGGGGGTAAATCTTTCACTGGCATACTGTGACGATTGTGGGCATCAGGAGCTGGAGATGGATGTCTGTCCCAAGTGTGGAAGTAGTAATCTTACGAAAATTGATAGAATGAACGGCTATTTATCCTATTCCCGCGTTCATGGAGACACACGTTTGAATGACGCTAAGATGGCGGAAATTGCCGAAAGGAAGAGTATGTAGTAATGAGGTATCATAATATAACGAAGGATGATATGTTAAACGGTGATGGTTTGAGAGTGGTTCTTTGGGTTGCCGGTTGCAATCATTGCTGTAAGGGATGTCAGAATCCCCTCACATGGGATCCTGATGGAGGTCTTTTATTTGATGAAACTGCTAAGGCGGAGGTGTTTGAGCAGTTAGATAAGTCTTATATATCGGGCATTACTTTTTCGGGAGGAGATCCTTTGCATCCGGCGAATCGTCTGGATGTAAGGGGCCTCATGGCGGAGATTAAGCAGAAGTATCCGGATAAGACTATATGGCTTTATACAGGTGATAGCTGGGAGAATATTCTTCATTATCCCATGATGCAGTATGTGGATGTAGTGGTAGATGGAGAATTTCATTTAGAGGAAAGGGATGTCAAGCTTCTTTGGAAAGGGAGTCGTAATCAGCGTGTAATTGATGTAAAGAAAACCTTGAAGCAGACAGACCCTTCTCGCCCGATATTGCATTGTCCGGAGTATTCGGATCCTAGAGATGCGAAAAGGGACATGACTGTAAAGAGTGCTACCGTTACATCCTGTGTTTTGTAGATTTACATAAGAAAAGGAATTTGTGTTTGTGTCCAAATTTCCATATTGTTAAAAGAATGGAGATTAATATGCAGAGAATTGCACAGTTTTTTAAAGTGAGTGAAGAGAATTTTATGAATGCGATGAAGGAGGATTTTCCCCAGTATACGGAGGAGGATATCTGGGACATGTATGAATCCTTGAGTCTGCCGAAGCGTGCCACAAAGGGTAGTGCAGGCTATGATTTCTATGCACCCTTTGCATTTTCTCTTCCCCCCGGAGCGACCATTAAGATTCCGACAGGTATTCGTGCCAAGATGGATGAAAACTGGGTGTTGAAGCTTTATCCCCGGAGCGGTCTGGGATTTAAGTTCCGCTTGCAGATGAATAATACAGTTGGAATTATTGATAGTGACTATTTCAATTCGGACAATGAAGGTCATATTTTTTTGAAACTTACCAATGATTCCAATGAGGGCAGAACTGTGGATGTAAAGGCAGGTACGGGAGTGGTTCAGGGAATTTTTCTGGAATATGGCATCACCGTTGATGATGAGGCTGATGGTGTGAGAAACGGTGGCTTTGGAAGTACTACTACAGCAAATTAGATTAGAATATTTAAATCCCTTCCGGGTGACACTAAAGGAATAAGTGTCATTTGGGAGGGATTTTTTATGGAAAAAGTGTCCGGCAACTTATCTCAGAACATGGATTATTTAAATCATATATTGGGAGTGGAGCAGAATTTTGATGTGGTACATCGTACTATGAGTATAGGTGATAAGGATGCCTGTATGTATTTGATAGATGGCTTTTGTAAGGATGATTTATTGCAGAAGATTTTGCAGTATTTTATGGATATGAAGCCTCAGGATGTTCCAAAGGATGCTGCAGGACTTGTAAAGTCCTATATCCCTCATATTGAGGTTTCTACGGAAACGGACTATTCTAAGTTGCTGGTATCTTTGCTTTCGGGTATGTTCGTCTTGTTTGTAGAAGGGTATGAACAGGCGATTCTGATAGATACGCGCACATATCCGGCCCGGAGTGTGGAGGAGCCGGCTAAGGATAGGGCGCTTCGTGGGTCTAAGGATGGGTTTGTGGAGACAATTGTATTCAATACGGCATTGATTCGTCGTAGAATCCGTAGCGAAAAGCTTCGAATGGAATTATTGAATGTGGGTAAGAGTTCTCATACAGATATTGTACTTTGTTATATGGATGACCGTGTGGATAGAGACTATCTGGAGGAGCTTAGAGGGAAAATAAACAGTATTGAGGCGGAGGCACTCACCATGAATCAGGAGAGCCTTGCGGAGGCTATATACAAGCGGAAATGGTTTAATCCTTTTCCGAAGTTTAAGTATACAGAGAGGCCGGATACTGCTGCGGCTCAGATTCTGGAAGGCAATATTGTTGTGTTGGTGGATACTTCACCTTCGGCCATGGTGATACCCACAACGATTTTTGATGTGATAGATGAGGCAGATGATTACTATTTTCCGCCGGTTACAGGTACTTACCTGCGCCTTACCCGTTTATTAATCGCCGTTCTCACTTATTTGATGACACCGACTTTTTTGTTGTTGATGAATCATCCACATCTGGTTCCCCAAGGCTTTGAATTTATTATGTTAAAGGAGCAACCAAACATTCCATTATTGTGGCAGTTTTTGATTTTGGAGCTTGCCATTGATGGTTTGAAACTGGCGGCTATTAGTACACCTAATATGCTAAGTACACCATTAAGTGTTATGGCGGCACTGGTGCTTGGTGAATTTTCGGTAAACAGCGGCTGGTTTAGTGCAGAGGTTATGTTGTATATGGCGTTTGTAGCTATTGCTAATTATACTCAGGCGAATTTTGAACTCAGTTATGCCCTAAAATTCTTGCGTATTCTGAATTTGATTCTCACAGCAGTATTTGGAGTGTATGGTTATATTGCGGGTATCGTGATTGCTGTATTGTCAGTGCTTTTGAATCGGACAGTTTCTCGTAGAAGCTATGTATACCCGTTGATACCTTTCCATGGAAGAAAGCTGGCAGATATTGTTTTCCGTAAGCGGATGCCGGGAACAGCACAAAATAAGTCTTCGAAGTAAGAGAAAATTGGCTTGTGAGAATTGTAAAAGTTACAAAAGTGTTAAAAAGTATTAAACTTATGCAATAAAGTTGCACGTAGAAAAGGATTGTGATATAATTAACAAAGAGAACGGAGAGGAGGATGAAATTATGTTTAAACTGACTACTGATAGTACTGCAGATTTGCCGGAGGATTATTTAGAATTAAAGAAGATACGTTGCATAAATTTCAGTTATATTATGGATGGAGTAACTTATGGTCATGGGTTAAATGTATCCTCTAAGGCTTTATTTAAGATGATGCGTGAGGGTAAGATGCCTACAACATCACAGATTAATCCGGAAGAGGCTAAGCTTTTCTTTGAGGGATTAATCGGACGGCAGCATAATGAGATTTTACATTTGTGTTTTTCTTCCGGAATGAGTGGTAGCTATAACAATACCAAAATGGCGGCAGAGGAGGTTATGGAAGAACATCCTGAATGTCGTATAGTTGTGGTTGATACCCTTTGTGCGTCTATGGGAGAGGGACTTATCGTATATAAGGCCGCACAGATGAGAGATCAAGGTATGAGTGTAGATGAAGTTGCTGCATGGGTGGAAGCCAATAAGAAGAATGTGGTACATGTATTGACGGTGGATGATCTGAATCATTTGCATAGAGGTGGTCGTGTGAGCAAGACCACGGCGATTTTGGGTACACTGGCAGGAATTAAGCCTGTTTTGCATGTGGATAATCAAGGTCAGCTGCTTAACATTGATAAAGTGCGTGGGCGCAAGAAATCTCTGTCTTTTTTGGTTGATTATATGGAGCAGAAGACTGCCGGATATTCTCCTAAGAATGACATTGTTATGATTAGTCATGGAGACGCTTTGGATGATGCTAATTTGGTGCGCAACATGATTCGTGAACGATTTGGTATTGAAAATGTTATGATTAACGATTTGGGACCTGTTATCGGTACTCACACCGGTCCGGGACTGGTTGCTTTGTTTTTCATGGGAATGAGCAGATAATTTTGCACCAAATAAAAAGATTCTCATACTATGTATTAACATAATGTATGAGAGGAAGTCTTTATGCAGGACATCAGACTTGATGAGTGTAATTTTGATGGGCAGTGCGACAAATTTCCCATCGGTATGGCATATGTGCCTTGGCAACATTTTGTGGGCATTTATGAAGATTTGGAAAAAGCATACTGTATCGGCACAATCTTTCCCGAGTTGAATAAACCCTTTACAGGAAGGAGATGTGTATAATGAATAAGAAAGAGCAGATGCTTAGAGACATTGGTATTGTAGATTTTACTGTGGTTGAGCTGGCATTATTTTTGGATACACACCCTTGTGATCGCGATGCGATGGAGTATTTTAATCACTACAGCCGCATGGGCATGCAGATGAAGAAAGAGTTCTCAAAAAACTATTATCCGTTAACGCTGGACTATGCTGAGAGTGATCAGGAATGGAGATGGGGCAATGCGCCTCTGCCTTGGGAAGGAGTGTGTGGATAATGTGGAATTATGAGAAAAGATTGCAGTTTCCGGTAAATATCAAGGAGCCCAATGCCAAACTGGCTCAGGTGATTATTTCCCAGTACGGCGGACCTGATGGTGAAATGGGAGCAAGCATGCGATATTTGTCACAGAGATATTCTGTGACAGACCGAAGAGTGGCAGGGCTTTTGACAGACATTGGTACAGAGGAACTGGCTCATTTGGAAATGGTGGCTGCGATAGTCCATCAGCTGACTAGAAATCTTTCTATGGAGGAGATAAAAGAGAGCGGATTTGATCAGTATTATGTGGATCACACTTTAGGTGTATGGCCACAGGCTGCAGGAGGTGTGCCCTTTAATGCCTGTGAATTTCAGGTGAAAGGGGATATTATAACAGATTTGGTGGAAGATATGGCGGCAGAGCAGAAGGCTCGTTCCACTTATGACAATATCCTCCGTCTGATTAAAGACCCTGATGTATGTGAACCCATTAAATTCTTAAGACAGCGAGAGATTGTTCACTTCCAGCGCTTCGGAGAAGCGCTGCGCATGACGCAGGATTGCTTGAACTCCAAGAATTTTTATGCTTTCAATCCTGGATTTGACATGTGTGAAAGTTGCAAATAAAAGTGTGGGTAACCGCCGGTTTCTGACGAGGAAATCGGCGGTTATTGTGGATTGAAATTAAATTTGGTGATAAATGAGGAAAAATATTCTTGACATAGCATCCGATTAGTGATTAAATATTATCAATAAGACCATCCCATGAGGGAGTAGCGAGCGTGTAACGTAGCAAGTCAACATACTGACCGTAAGGTCTGGCTTGTTTTAAATCGCGAGACTCATGTATAGCTGTTGACTATACATGAAGTCTATCTATCTGCAAGATTGTACCAGGTATAGTTCACACTGTACTTGGTTTTTTTATGCAAAAAATATTTTTTGGAGGTTTTTGGAATGGAGTGGAACATGCTATTTTTCTTTAACAGCGCACTTTTGGGAGTGGGCTTGGCAATGGATGCTTTTTCGGTGTCTTTGGCAAATGGTTTGAATGAACCGAAGATGGGCAAGGGGAAAATGTGCGGAATTGCTATGGTCTTTGCGTTTTTTCAGGCATTGATGCCTATGATTGGCTGGGTATGTGTACATACTATTGTACAGTATTTTCAGGCTTTTGAGCAGTTTATTCCTTGGATTGCGCTGGTGCTTCTGGTGTTCATTGGTGGTAAGATGCTGTTGGATGGCATCAAGAATAAAGAAGAGGAAGTTGAAAATGCCGGTGTGGGGATTGCGGCACTATTGGTACAGGGCGTGGCTACGTCTATTGATGCTTTGTCTGTAGGTTTTACAATTGCAGAGTATGGTTTAGCAATGGCAATTGTCTGTGCTTTGATTATTTCGATTGTGACATTCTTTATTTGTATGGCTGGAATTATCATTGGCAGAAAGGTTGGAACCAAATTTGCAGGAAAGGCAGCTATATTTGGCGGTGTGATTCTGATTTTGATTGGTTTGGAGATATTTATTACCGGAATTATGTAAAGTTATAGACATTTGTATTCGAGGAAACGACAGGAATTGGACCTGTCGTTTTTTTTTCTCAATTTTAGATGGCAGTCACGTTGTCTTAGGCTTATATTCTAAAAATAAATGAGTTTTTGCTTAAAATCAATAGAATCAAAGCTTGAAATCTAAAGAATTGCAGTGGTGCAAGGTATATAATAAAATCACAGGGAATATGTACAGGCAATCAGGGCATAGCAATAGTTAAAGCTTCCAAGGGAAGAAATATGTGATGGCTGAATGGATTGCAAAGCTGGATGAAATGATATGGGGGCCCTGGTTACTGGTACTAATGCTGGGGACCGGTACATGGCTGATGCTGAGACTGGAATTTTTGCCGGTAAGAAGGCTGAAGTTTGCACTTCGATGTGTGTTTGGCCTGGAGCGGGAGAGAAGGTATGAGCCTCGTGATTTAATAAAACATATTTCTTCTAAAGGTGACTCGGGAAAAGGGGTTTCGCCTTTTGCCTCCCTTACCACAGAGCTTGCAGCTACCATAGGAACAGGGAATATTGTGGGAGTGGCTACGGCGATGGTACTGGGAGGTCCGGGGGCTTTGTTTTGGATGATGGCTGCCAGTGTGCTGGGGCTTGCAACGAAGCTGGTGGAGAGTACATTGGCAGTGAAATATCATAGCCATAATGAACTTGGGGAACGGGTTGGAGGCCCTATGTATATTCTGCGGAATGCATTTCCAAGGTTGAGCAGTAAAAGCAAAGGATATCCGGGCAGGTTTATGGCTTTTTTGTATGCGGTATTTGCAGTTGCGGCTTCGCTTGGAATGGGAAACATGACCCAGTCCAATTCTATTGCGGAGGCTTGCAGGGTAACCTTTGAGGTGCCGGTGGCTATGTCGGGGCTTGTGGTTACGCTCGCTACCATAATGGTGGTGCTTGGAGGAATTGGCAGCATTGCTAAAGTGACTCAGGTGTTGGTGCCGGTTATGGGAATCTTTTATCTGATTGGCACAGGGGGTGTGATTTTGGCTAATTTGGAGAGATTGCCTGCAGGAGTGGGAGCAATTCTGATTATGGCATTTGCTCCGGAGGCCGTTGCAGGAGGCTTTCTAGGAAATCTTACGACTATGACAGCGTTGTCCGTGGGGCAGGCCATGCGAATGGGTGTATCAAGGGGAGTGTTCTCTAATGAAGCCGGACTGGGTGCTGCAGGAATTTCGGCAGCTGCCACGGATACAGAGGATTATATAAGGCAGGGATATATCAGTATGACTGGAGTGTTTCTGGATACCATGATTATCTGTCTGGTTACCGGGCTGGCGTTTGTCTCTTCCGGGCTTTTGGGAACCACGGGGGCAGACGGGGAACTCTTGAATGGAACGGAGTTTACCATTGCAGTGTTTGAAGGAACCTATGGTGTCTGGGGAGGACGATTTATCAGTGTGAGTATCATGCTTTTTGCTTTTGCGACGATTGTGGCGTGGGCGTATCAGGGAGAAAAGGCATTTGAATATCTGATGGGGCATACAAAATATAATATCTGGTATCGTTTTTGCTATGTGTTAATTGTGTTTGTGGGGGCGGTATGCTCTTTGGAGTTGGTATGGAATTTTTCAGATATTTGTAATGGGTTGATGGCAGTGCCTAATCTGATAGGAGTGTTGGTGCTGAGCATGAAACCCGGTGGAATCTGTCAGGAGATTATAGATTATGATAAAAAGTTAGGAGGATGAAACGTTGAGTGGATACGAAATGGTAAAAAAATTGCAGGAAAATATCAATGAAGTTTTTGTGGGTAAAGAGGATGTGGTGGAAAATCTGTTGATTTGCCTGCTTTCAGGAGGTCATGTGCTTTTGGAAGATGTGCCCGGTGTGGGTAAAACAACTCTTGCAAATGCTCTTGCAGCAAGTATGGAATGCAGCCTTGGCAGAATACAGTTTACACCGGACACCTTGCCGGGAGATGTGTTGGGAGTTTCGATTTATAATATGAAAACCGGTGGCTTTGAGTACAACAAGGGCGTGGTGATGAATCAGATTGTGCTTGCGGATGAAATAAACCGTACTTCACCCAAGACCCAGGCCAGTCTCTTGGAGGCTATGGCGGAGGGGAGGGTTACCGTAGATGGCAGGGTGTATGACCTTCCAAAGCCTTTTATGGTGATTGCTACTCAGAATCCGGTGGAATTTATAGGTACCTATCCTTTGCCGGAAGCTCAGATGGATCGTTTTATGATGCGTCTGTCTATTGGGTATCCGAACAGGGAACAGGAAATGGCTATGGCAAGAAAACATCTTGCTCATATTACGGTGGACAAGGCAAGACCGGTTTGCAGGGCAGAGGACGTTATTGAGCTTTGCAGAGAGGTTTCGGATATCAAGGTTACAGAGCAGGTGCTGGCGTATATGGAGGATATTGTGGAGTTTACAAGGAAGGAGAGCCGGTTCGTGCTTGGTGCAAGTCCAAGAGCGTTGTTGGCGCTTATGAGAGCTTCTCAGGGAAAGGCATTTCTTCAGGGGAGAGATTATGTCAAGCCGGATGATGTGAAGGCGGTAGCATTAAATGTTCTTGCACATCGCCTGCCATTGACATCGGATGCACGTATTCGCAAGGAAAATGTGTCACAGATTCTGTATAGCTTAATTTTGAAGGGCAAGATTCGGACGGAGTAGCTTATGAGAAAACGAAAATGGATTTGGTTATTTTTATGGATACTTTCTTTGATAGGAATCAGTCTGTATGGCGGGGCAGTAAGTTATGGATTTTTCTGGGGGCTCCTTGCACTGCCGTTTGTGTCTTTTGTATATCTTTTGTATGTGTATCTTCGTTTTCGGATTTATCAGGAGATTGAAAGCAGACAGGTAATATGTGGGCAACCCATGCCCTATTATTTTGTGCTTCGGAATGAGGACAGGCTGGGATTTGCCGGCATACAGGTGAGGATGTTTCCGGATTTTTCCTATGTGGAAAATATGGCAGAGGAAGTGGAATATGAGCTTTTGCCGCAAGATGAAGTGCTTTATCGAAGCCGGATTATTTGTAAGTATCGAGGCGAGTATGAGGTGGGGGTGAAGGAGGTCATCCTCACGGATTTTATGGGAATTTTCAGCTTTCGATACCGGGCACCTGGAACCATTCGAGCTATTGTAAAGCCTAGAATTGTAAAAATAAATGATCTGGTTGCTCTGTCGGATGTGATAGTAGAATTGGAGCGGGAGAGCTACTTTTCACAAAATGAACCGGGGGTTGAGGTGCGGGGCTATATTTCCGGGGATAGCCTGAAGAAGATTCATTGGAAAAATGTTGCCCGTAGCGGAAAGCTTTGTGTACGTAAGGATATTGGAACAGAGAAGCAAGGAATAGTGCTTGCCTTTGATACCTGCAGATACAGCAGGAAACCAAAATGCTATCTGCCTTTGGAAAGTAAAATGTTGGAATGCCTTTTGGCACTTGCTTTATTCTGGGCAGAAAAAAACACACCCCTTCGTGTGTGCTATGGGCAAAATGGAATACAGAAGACGGATATTGCAGGAATCCGTGCTTTTGAAGAGTTTTATATGAGGACGGCAGATATGACCTTCCGGGAGCAGGAGAATCCCAATACTTTATTGGAACAGCTGCTTTTGGAGGGTGATTTGAGTGAAGCAAAGGTTTTATTATGTGTGTTACATGAATGGAATGGTGAAATGATGAGGCTGGCAGAGTCTGTTGTTGCATCGGGAACACGGGTGATAGCCTACATTGTCACAGATGAAGATATGAGTGATTATGTAAAATACAATACGGAGCGAAGAAGGGTGGTACCGGTGTCCGTGGCAGGAGATTTGGAAGGGGTGCTGTGAGTTATGGTGATAAATGAAAAAAATCTATACTGCTCTGTAAATGCATTACTTCTTATGTTTTGCGTGATTTTGTGTCCTGTGAAGCTGCTCGGTCATGATGAGTCTGCTATAGGGAGTCTTACATATGGGCATTATTTTGTGGGATGTATGATAGTGATGCTTGTGGCTGCGTGGATTCAGTTTAAGAAAAAGGGTCGTATGATAATTGTCATGACGGTTATCTTGTCGCTTGCTATTGTATATAGAGAAGGGGATTTTAGCGGGCTTGTGTCCCGGGAATATATTTTTGTGTCAATACTTGCATTTGCGTGTTGTGGGTTCAGTGCGCTTTCTGAGAAAAATTATTATTTAGGAGCGGTTGCAGCAGGGGTGCTGCTTGCATTTGTGTGTGTGGATTTATTTGGAGAGCGGAAGCTTGTTCATGTAAGTGTGGTGTGCGTTCTTTTGTATGTGGCTATGGTTTATGTGGAGTGGTGCGAGAAACGATGGAAGAAGGAACGGCTTGTCAATAAGCGTTACTATTTGTTTCGGATTATGCCATTTTGGTTGCTTTATTTTGGAGTGATGCTTGTTATGCCTGTTTCGGATAAGCCTTACGACTGGCAGTTTGTGAAGGATGCCTACAGTAATGTGCGGGAAGTGTTTTTGCAAATTAGTCGCAATTGGCTGGATGCAGACCGGGAGGATTTTGGATTTGCTACCACTGGATTTGATGGCGATGGAAGGATTGGGGGAAATATATCCGATTCCGGGAAAACAGTTATGATAATACAGGGGCAAAAGTCCTTGAAGACGAATGTGTATCTGACAGGAAAGGTTTATAATTCCTTTGATGGAAGAGAATGGATAGTAACAGATGAGAGCGGAGAAAATGACAGGCAGCTGGATGCTTTTGAGACTTTGTATGCGGTAAGCAGCTTTGACCGTGCAGGTATATCCAATTATATCGAGAGAACAAGACTTAGTATCCGTTATGATGATTTCCGTACAGGATATCTTTTTGCTCCGCTAAAGACTATTCGGCTGCAAAACGTGGAGGAGGAACAGTATTTGTCTTCGGGAGGAAGCCTCATATTTCAAGAAAAACAAGGATATGGACGAATTTATAGTACTTTTTTCTATCAGATGAATGTGGACCATCCTTTGGTTTATGAGTTGCTTGAAAAGGTTGAGAAAGAAGGGGTTAAGGCTGACGAGGATTTGCTTAAAGAACTCCAAAAGGGCTATTTTGTGAGACAAAAATACACATTGACTGACCTGGACAATCATAGAAGGGATATCTATAATCAATATAGTCAACAGGAAGTACTGTCGGCAGATGTGCAGGAATGGCTTATGAATGTAACAGCCTCAGCAGAGACCGATATTGAGAAGCTGCAAGCTATAGAGGATGCTCTGCAAAATATGGTTTATACGAAAACCCCCGGAGAATTGCCGGATGAAGTGGATTCGGGAGGTGCATTTCTGGATTATTTTCTGTTGGAGAGTAAACAGGGATATTGTGTTCATTATGCGACGGCATTTGTGCTGTTGGCCAGAGCAGAGGGAATTCCTGCCCGCTATGTGCAGGGATTTTGTGTTCCAATGAATGGGACAGAAGAGGTGGCTGTGACATCAGATATGGCTCATGCGTGGCCGGAGGTGTATGTGGAGCATGTCGGATGGATTCCTTTTGAACCTACGCCGGGATATGCACAACTCCGTTATACGCCATGGGAGGTACGTGTATTTGGTCAGGGAGAGGATGGTCCGGAAGAAGGTGTGCTATCGGATGTAGCAGAAGATGATGTATCAGAGGGGGATATAGAAAACGAGCCGGAGGTGTTTGGGGAGGAAGATGATACGGAGCTTTTGTCAGTTAGGGAAAATGTGATTCTTAGAAGGCTTTTTAAAATTGCAGGCTTGATGATGGTGTTCGCGTTAGTGGTTTCCGGTGTGGTCTGGTGGGGTGATTTGATGCTTCGTAGAAGAAGATACAGGCATTTATGCTTGCAGGAGCGTTTTCTGTTTGAAATTATTGGAAATATGCGTATGCTTACAGCTCTTGGCTATGAGAGAAGAGACAATGAAACTCTTTCGGAACTCCGCATCCGTGCATGGGCGGTTGTGGATGCGGAAGAGACGGATGAGAAACCGGAGTTTGCATTTTTAGAGTTATATGAGGAATACTTGTATGGTGAATATACCATAAGTCAGGAAAAAATGGACATAGTAATTGCGGAAAAAGCATATCTTATGCGAATGTTAAAGCGTAGGAAACCGTTGATTTACCGGTATTATAAATTATATTCTAATTTCTCGTAATTTTTTTGTGGCGATAGCTGATAATTTTTGATATACTATTATATATGTTTTTTTGTCTAATGAGAAAATGGTTAAGGACTGGGCAGAATGGTCAAAAGAAAGTTTATCAGTACGCGTCTTTTAGAAAACGGAATGAGAATAGATCAGTCTATTGTAGACGGTTCGGGTCGTGCACTTATTGCGAAGGGAGCCTATCTGGACGATTTTCAGATTGAGTATCTGCAGACCAAGGGTGTAAACGGTGTCTATATCAGGGAAGGGGAAGAAGATCCTGAGGAAGAGATTATTATTCCTCTTTATACGCAGGAGGTCATTGCTAAAACCCGTGTAGAGGACCGAAGCAAGGTTAAGCTGACAGAAAGTGTACGCAAGCGCGTTGGAGAAGGTATTCAGTATCTGTATAACAATACGGAGCAAAGAGGGTTTGCGGAAGCAACGCATAACATCACAAATGAATTGATGAATGCTATTTTCGAGAATGATGCCATTGCGGTAGATATCGGTATGCTGAAGGTCAGTGATGAATATACCTTTAAGCATAGTGTGGATGTGGCTACCATGGCCATGATTATTGGTAAGCAGTATGGTCTGAACAGAGAACAGATTCGCGAAATCGGTGTCGCGGGTCTGCTTCATGATGTGGGGAAATCCAAGATTCCCAATGAGGTATTGAATAAACCGGGAAGATTGGATGATGATGAATTTGCTTTGATGAAACAGCATTCTTTATTTGGTTTTCAGATTGTGAAGGAAAAGGAAGAATTTTCGGATGGAATCATGAAGGGTGTTTTGCAGCATCATGAGAAAATCAATGGCTCGGGTTATCCTTTGGGAGTGGGTGCTGATCAAATTCATACCTATGCCCGGATTATATCTGTGGCGGATGTGTATGATGCCCTTGTGACAGAGAGACCTTATAAGAGCGCATTTACCAAGCGTGATGCTGTGGAAATGATTATGGCAATGACCGGTGAGCTGGACATGAAGGCGATGGGCAGTTTTTTGGAATCGGTGATTTTGTATTCCGTCGACAGCATAGTGCAGCTTTCCAATGGGGAGAAGGCTAAGGTGGTAGAGAATAATCCCAAGTATCTTCTGCGACCTAAGGTTGTAGGCATTCAGTCAGGCAAAGTGTATGACCTTGCAGGAGATATAAACTGCACCAATATTATTATTTTGTAATGGTTTGAGATTGTTTTTGGTAGGAGAGAATTTATGTCAGAATCGGTAATAGAAAAGTTCATGCGTTATGTGCAGGTGGATACACAGTCTGATGAGGAGTCGGTTACCACGCCCAGCACAATGAAGCAGCATGGGCTTGCCCGGATGCTTGTAAAGGAATTGCAGGAGCTGGGAGCGAGTGAGATTACCTATGATGAAGAGCATTGTTATGTATATGCATCCATAAAGGCATCGGAAGGATATGAGAAAAGTCCGGTAATCGGTTTTATTGCCCATATGGATACTTCGCCGGCGGTGACGGGGGCAGGTGTAAAACCCCAAATTGTGGAGAACTATGATGGCAGCGATATCATATTGAATGATGCGTTGGATATTGTTATGAGGACAGCTGATTTTCCGGGGCTTTTAAAGCATGTAGGGAAGGATTTGATTGTGACGGATGGCACGACCTTGTTGGGAGCTGATGACAAAGCCGGAATTGCTGAGATTATGGCTATGGCTGAGTATCTGATGCAGCATCCTGAGTGTCGCCATGGCAAAATACGGATTGGATTTACGCCTGATGAGGAGATTGGCTGTGGTGCGGATTATTTTGATGTAAAGCTTTTTGGTGCGGATTATGCCTATACGGTGGATGGCGGTCCTTTGGGAGAGCTGGAATATGAAAATTTCAATGCAGCAGGAGCCAAATTGATTGTGCAGGGAAGAAGTGTACATCCCGGAGATGCAAAGGGGAAGATGAAAAACGCCATTTTGATTGCGCAAGAGTTTCAAAGCCTTTTACCTGTTGAGCAGAATCCTATGTATACGGAAATGTATGAAGGCTTCTTCCATCCGGACAGCTTTAAGGGCAGTGTGGAAGAGGCGGTTGTAGATTACATTATCAGAGACCATGACAGAACTCTTTTTGAAGAGAAGAAACAGATGTTTATGAGTTGTGCTGATTTTTTGAATCAAAAGTATGGTTCCGGTACGGTTCAGGTGGAGATGAAGGATTCTTATTATAATATGAGAGAGGTTCTAAAGCCACATATGCATCTGGTAGAGCGGGCATCCGAGGTTATGAGAGAGCTTGGTATTGAGCCGATTATCAGTCCTATTCGCGGAGGGACGGATGGCGCAAGGCTTTCCTTTATGGGGCTTCCTTGTCCCAATCTGTGTACCGGCGGAGAAAATTATCATGGCAGATACGAGTTTGCTTGTATACAATCCATGGAACAAGTGATGAGACTTTTGGTAGGAATTGTACAAAAATATGGAGAGGAATTAAGATAGTGAACGATAGAAGTGTTATGAATGCTCAGACGCTCCCGGAAAACGAGACAGAGCGTCAGTTTTATTTTATGGACAAGGCAGCCGGATATGTGGCTGCTCTTACACAGGAACTGGGACATAAGCCAACCTGTTGTGTTACCACCTTCGGGTGTCAAATGAATGCCCGCGATTCCGAAAAGCTTGTAGGTATTCTTCGAAAGGTGGGTTATGAGATTATAGAGGATGAGAACGCGGATTTTGTAATCTTTAATGCCTGTACGGTTCGTGACAATGCCAATCAGCGTGTTTATGGAAGATTGGGAGAGTTGAAGGGATTCAAGAGACGTAATCCCAAGATGAAAATTGCTCTTTGCGGATGCATGATGCAGGAGCCTTCTGTAATTGAAAAAATTAAGAAAAGCTATGGTTTTGTGGATTTGCTTTTCGGTACGCATAATATCTTTCGCTTTGCAGAGCTTTTATGCTCCGTTTTTGAGCAGGAGGATATGGTGATTGATATCTGGGAAGGAACAGACAGTATTGTAGAAGATTTGCCTGTGGAGAGAAAATATCCTTTTAAGTCCGGCATCAATATCATGTTTGGCTGCAATAATTTCTGCAGCTATTGTATTGTTCCTTATGTGCGAGGGCGTGAGAGAAGCCGCGAACCCAAGGATATTATCCGCGAGATTGAAGGTCTGGTGGCGGATGGTGTGGTAGAAATCATGCTTTTGGGACAGAATGTGAATTCTTATGGCAAGAATCTGGAGAATCCCATAAGCTTTGCACAGCTCTTACAGGAAGTTGAACAAATTGAAGGCTTGGAGCGTATCCGATTTATGACTTCTCATCCTAAGGATTTGTCTGATGAACTGATTCAGGTGATGAAGGAATCCAAGAAAATCTGCAGACATCTTCACCTTCCTATGCAGGCCGGCTCAACGAAGATTTTGAAGGCTATGAACCGCCATTATACCAAGGAGCAGTATCTGACGCTGGCGGAGAAGATTCGCAGGGAGATTCCGGATATGGCAATTACCACAGATATTATTGTGGGATTTCCGGGAGAGACCAAAGAGGATGTGGATGAAACCATCGATGTGATTAAAAAGGTGCAGTACGATAATGCATTTACCTTTATTTACTCTAAGCGGACAGGTACACCTGCTGCCGCCATGGAGCAAGTACCGGAGGCTTTGGTAAAGGAGAATTTTGACCGCGTGCTTAAGACGGTTCAGGAAACAGCAAGAGAGCGTGTATCACGTTACGAGGGACAGGTGATGGATGCTCTGGTAGAGGAGGTCAACGAAAACGACGCAAGCCTTGTGACCGGCAGACTCTCCAACAATACTTTGGTGCATTTTCCGGGAGATGCTTCTTTAATAGGGAAAATTGTAGATGTTTCGCTGGATGAGTGCCATGGATTTTATTACATGGGACATATGGTTTAATTTGTAATTGATTGGGAGGAAAAGAATATGGATGCTATGGAAAATCTTTTGACTAGAAGAAGTATTAAGAAATACAAATCCGACATGGTGCCGGAGGATGTGATTGCCCGTATCTGCGAGGCGGGAACTTACGCAGCAACCGGAAGAAATCTTCAGGCGCCCATTATCCTCGCCGTGACCAACAAAGAGCTTCGAGACAGGCTTTCTAAGATGAATGCCGATATCATGGGTAGCAGCGCAGACCCTTTTTATGGTGCTCCTGTGGTACTGGTGGTGCTTGCGGATAAGAATGTCAATACTCATGTCTATGATGGCAGTCTGGTGATGGGCAATCTGATGCTGGCGGCTCATGCGCAAGGTCTGGGTAGTTGTTGGATTCACCGCGCCAAGGAAGAATTTGACTCTGAGGAAGGCAAGGCAATCTTGAAGGAGCTTGGCATTGAGGGTGATTACGAGGGAATCGGTCACTGCGTGATTGGCTATCCCGACTGTGAGATGCCTGCTGTCAGAGAGCGCAAAGACAATTATGTATATTGGATACGATAAATAAGAGTTGATTTTTGACTTAAGGAAAACATAAAATATGTTAGTGGCGATAATTTTTATTATATCTTCTACAATATATCTTTATTTTGATTTGTTTAAGCAAAACGGTAAAGACCCGCTTCATGCTTTTGTACCCATATTAAATTTTTACACTGTGTGCACCATGGTGAGTGCAATGTGGGTTTTTCGCATTTATATTGTGGCGCTGTGCGGTGCCATTATATTGGGAATCATGGCTATGACAGTATTGCCGGTTGTAGCTATGGCTGCAGCAATCTGTATTTTGACAGTATTGATTGCAAAAATAATTGTATACATACGTTTGTATTTGTCTAAATTGTATGACCTTAAGAGTGTTGTGTTGTTGATAATACTTGACACATGGCGAATTTTAGTTGTTTAAATCTAAACTGTATTTTGTTTTTGTGAGGAGTATATATGGCTCATCAATCGACTTTGCATAGCCCCAAAAACAAAAGAGATAAATTTTTTAAGAACAGGAGTAAAGAATTGTGGCTGAGTTAACTCCCATGATGCAACAATATATGGAGACCAAAAAGCAGTGTCCGGACTGTATTTTATTTTACCGTCTGGGCGATTTTTATGAGATGTTTTTTGATGATGCGCTTACGGTTTCCAAGGAATTGGAGCTTACGTTGACCGGCAGAAGCTGTGGTCAGGAGGAGCGTGCGCCCATGTGCGGTGTGCCGTATCATTCTGTGGAAGGGTATTTGACCAAGCTGGTCAGCAAAGGCTACAAGGTAGCAATCTGCGAACAGGTGGAGGACCCGAAACTGGCAAAGGGGCTGGTAAAGCGCGATATTGTGCGCATTGTCACTCCGGGTACTAATCTGAATATGCAGTCTTTAGAGGAATCCAGAAATAATTTCCTCATGTGTATTGCTTATATGCAGAATGGTATCGGAATCTCTGCGGCGGATGTTACCACCGGTGATTACTATGTGACGGAAGTAGAGGATTTGCGCAAGCTTATGGATGAGTTGATGAAGTATCAGCCTTCTGAGATTGTGTGCAATGATGCGTTTCTTATGAGTGGTGTGGATGTGGCAGATTTGCGGGGAAGACTGCATATTTCCGTGAATGCTTTAGAGCCCCATGTGTTTGACGATGAGGGCTGTAAAAAGGCTCTCATGAAGCATTTTAAGGTAAATACGTTGATAGGTTTGGGAATAGAGGATTTCCCTTCCGGGCTTCTGGCGGCAGGTGCACTTTTGCAGTATCTGTATGAGACACAGAAGAGCGGGCTGGAGCATTTTACCCATATTTCCCCCTATTTGACCAGTAAATATATGTTGCTTGACAGTTCCACCAGAAGGAATCTGGAGCTGACAGAGACCTTGCGTGAGAAGCAAAAGAGAGGGTCTCTGTTGTGGGTGCTTGATAAGACCAAGACTGCCATGGGCGGGCGCACCCTGCGAAGCTACATAGAGCAGCCCTTGATTGACAAGGCGGATATGGAGAAACGTCTGGATGCCATTGAAGAGTTGAATAAGGACAGTGTATCCAGAGATGAAATTCGGGAATATCTGAATCCTATTTATGATTTGGAGCGTCTGTTGTCTAAGGTAACTTATAAGACGGCTAATCCCAGAGATTTGATTGCATTCCGCAATTCTTTGGAGATGTTGCCTCATATCAAGACGGTTCTTCAGGCATTCTCCAAAGATGAGCTTTCAGAGATTTGCGAACAGATTGATGGTTTGGAAGATATTTATCAGCTTATCTTACAGTCTGTAGAAGAAGAACCGCCGATTACGATTCGTGAGGGTGGAATTATCAGAGATGGTTTTGATGAGACCATTGATATGCTCAGAAGCGCAAAGCGTGACGGTAAGCAATGGCTGGCGGAGCTTGAGGAGCAGGACAGAGAGCGGACAGGCATCAAGAATCTTAAGATTAAATACAATAAGGTTTTTGGATACTATTTTGAGGTTACCAATTCCTATAAGGATATGGTGCCGGAGGATTATATCAGAAAGCAGACGCTCGCTAATGCGGAGCGTTATACTACGCCCAGATTGAAGGAGCTTGAAGACACCATTTTAAATGCAGAGGACAAGCTGCAGACCTTGGAATATGACCTTTTCTGTAAGGTGAGGGATTCTATTTCCATGGAAATTGAGCGCATTCAGCGCACTGCCAAGGCGATTGCCAAGCTGGATGTATTCGCGTCGCTTTCGGTGGTGGCAGAGCGTAATCATTATGTGCGCCCCAAGTTGAATGAGAAGGGGATTATTGACATCAAAGAAGGCCGTCATCCTGTTGTGGAACAGATGATCAATAATGATTTGTTTATTGCTAATGATACTTTCTTGGATAATGGAAGTCATTGTATCAGTGTCATCACCGGCCCTAATATGGCTGGTAAA
>CAYOGM010000026.1:0-24401 GCA_964403595.1 uncultured Acetatifactor sp.
AAAACCTGTAGCTTTTTATTCAGGAGAAAAACCTCCGTTGGAAGAAAAGGTTAAAGATTATATTATTGAATAGAGAAGAAAATTTCAGTAAGTCGGTGTGTTTAACTGAGAGACGAATTTGAACTTTGAGGAGAGATAAAAAATGCAAGACGAAAGAAAAGTTGATATTGAAGATGAATGTAAGTGTGAAAATGAAGAGAACAAAGAGAAGTCTCAAATGATGTGGATGCCCATTTGTATGTGTCTGGGGTTAAGTATTGGTATGAGTTTGGGAAGTTTGATTTTTGATAATATGTCTATCGGTATGTGTATAGGCATTTCTTTTGGGGGTGCTGTGGGGAGCATAATTGATGCAAAGAATAGAGCAAATAGCAAGACGGACCAACAAATTTCAAGCGAACCCGTTTTACCCTTGGTTATGACCTCTGATAAAATAAAAAAAGCATGAATTCGGAGGTGTCATATGAATCTGTTTATCAACAAAATTGTGAGTAGTATAGTGCAAATAATTTTGTTTGCGATTATACCATTTATTTGGTGGTTAGCAACTGCAAGAAAACAACAAAAATTCGCAGAGTGGATTGGATTGAAGAAAATTGAGGGCGGCAAGAAAACATTAACTGCAATTATTATTGTATCCATTGTTTTTTTATTTTCGGGAGCACTAACTCTATATGTGATAAAAGGAATTGAAACAGCGACTTCTGAATTTACAGGACTTGGAGTCATGGCAATTCCAGCAATAGTTGTCTATGCTACTTTTAATACTGCATTTCCAGAAGAACTGTTATTCAGAGGATTCTTACTGAAGAGATTGGCAAATAAGTTTGGATTTAATATAGCAAATATCATTCAAGCATTATTATTTGGGTTGTTGCATGGAGTTATGTTCTTTTTGCTCGTAGGGATAGTAAAAGCTATTTTGATAATTGTGTTTACTGGTGTCATTGCATGGTTTATGGGATATATTAATGAGAAGTATTCGAATGGTTCAATAATTCCTAGTTGGATTATACATACTATTTCCAACTTGTTTTCTGGTATTTGTGCTGCATTTTTGATTATTTGAATACGATGAGTATTTAATATTCAGCTTTATGCATACTATGTATTTAAAATAGCCTTATCCATTATGTGTATGGATAGGGCTATTTTCCTGCTTTAAAAAAATCATTTCCATAATATTAAAAGTATGGTAAAATGTAAATAGTATAGGCTGTCGGAGTTGTCCTACAGGTCGTTCTTAAAATGACTATCCGGCAGACTAAATCGGCTTTGCCAATAAAACAAGAGGAGGACATACAGATGGGTTATATGGAGGAATACAAGTTCTGGTCTGAGGATGCTTATTTTGATCAGGCAACCAAGGATGAGTTGGCTGCGATTAAGGATGATGCAGCAGAGATTGAGGAGCGTTTCTACAAGGAGCTGGAGTTTGGTACCGGTGGAATGCGTGGTGTTATCGGCGCAGGAACCAATCGCATGAATATTTATACTGTGCGCAAGGCTACACAGGGTCTGGCTAACTTTATTTTGAAGCAGGGCACACAGGCGAAGGGTGTAGCTATTTCCTATGACAACCGCCGCATGTCCACTGAGTTTGCTGAGGTTGCAGCACTTTGTCTGGCTGCTAATGGCATTAAGGCTTATATTTTTAGCGAATTAAGACCTACTCCCGAGCTTTCCTTTGCGCTCAGAGAGCTGGGCTGTACCGCAGGTATCATGGTGACTGCAAGCCACAATCCCCCTGAGTACAATGGTTACAAGGTTTACTGGGATGACGGTGCGCAGGTAACTGCACCTAAGGATAAGGAGATTATCACCGAGGTTCTTGCGATTAAGGATTACCACACCATGAAAACCATGGATAAGGAGGAAGCTATTAAAGCAGGCCTCTATCAGGAGATTGGCAAGGAAATCGACGATGCATATATGGTAGCGCTTAAAAAGCAGATTATCCATCCAGACGTAATTGCTGAGATGGCTGATGATATCAAGATTGTTTACACACCTCTTTGCGGTACCGGTAACAAGCCTGTACAGCGTGTGTTGTCCGAGCTTGGATTCAAGAATGTATATGTAGTTCCTGAGCAGGAGAATCCTGACCCCAACTTTACCACATTGGAGTATCCTAATCCTGAGGATCCCAAAGCATTTACATATGCATTGAATCTGGCAAAGGAGAAGGACGCAGATATTATTTTGGCTACCGACCCCGATGCAGACCGTCTGGGCGTATATGCCAAGGATTTGAAGACCGGCGAATATGTTGCTTTCAGCGGTAACATGTCCGGTATGCTGATTGCAGAGTATGTTCTGAGAGAGCATGCTGCAAAGGGCACCATGCCTGCAAATCCTGCAATGGTTACCACCATTGTTACAACCAATATGACCTTCCCCATTGCTGAGAGCTATGGAGTGAAGCTCATTGAGGTGCTGACCGGATTTAAGTTTATCGGTGAGCAGATTAAGCTCTTTGAACAGACCGGCAGCAATAATTATGTATTTGGTCTTGAGGAGTCTTACGGATGTCTGGTGGGAACCCATGCTAGAGATAAGGATGCAATCGTAGCTGTAATGAGCCTTTGCGAGGTTGCTGCATACTGCAAGAAGCAGGGCAAGAGCCTTTGGGATATGATGCTGGAGTTGTACGAGAAGTACGGTTACTTCAAGGAGACCCAGTATACCATCACCTTGAAGGGTATTGAGGGCGCTAAGCAGATTACCGAGATTATGAATAAGCTTCGTACCAATCCTCCCAAGCAGCTTGGCGAGTGGAAGGTATTGAAGTTCCGCGATTATCAGGAGGATGTAATTCTGGATATGGAGACCGGCGAGAAGACCTCCACCGGCTTGCCTAAGTCCAACGTGCTCTACTTCGAGCTTCCCGACAACAACTGGTGTTGTGCACGTCCTTCCGGTACTGAGCCTAAGCTGAAATTCTATATGGGCGTTAAGGGTGAAAGCCTTGAAGATGCGGTAGCTAAGAATGAAGCACTGACCGAGGCAATTAAGGCATTGATTTAAGAGAAATATAGTTGTATTACAGAGGCAGCGAATCCTCTTCGCGCAGTGATGGCGAGGGGATTTGCTGTTTCCTTGCATTAACAGATTGTTTGGGTTTGGGGATAAAAAGCAATTCTCCAACAGATTAACTAAATTAGGTGTAAAAGTTGGTGGGGATATTGATGCATCACCAAACGGAACGTTAGGAAACACGGAAAAATTGGTGTCAGGATTGCTGATTGATCCAACGGATAGATGGGAATGGTGCAAAAATTGGTGTCAGGATTGCTGTTTGACCCAACGGATAGATGGGAATGGTGCAAAAATTGGTGTCAGGATTGCTGCCCGACCCAACGGATAGATGGGAATGGTGCAAAAATTGGTGTCAGGATTGCTGCCCGACCCAACGGATAGACGGAAAAGATGCAAAAATTGGTAGCGGTATTGGGATGTTACCCAATAGATCGGACAAAATAAGGAAAACGTTGGTATGAGTATCATTTAAGCTACCAACGAATCAAAGAAAATACTGGATAAATTGGTGAAAGTAATCAACTTCTATCCAATTAATTGAATCAAAACATTGAATCGGTTGGTATTCGCTTGAAGAAAGGGAATAAAACAAGTAAATTTTATGTGAGGACTCATAGATGAGATATACCATACCATTTACATTACGTGAAAAAGAAAATATTTTATCAGTTGAGTATAATATGATAAATAATCCGGATGATTCCGGTTTCAATGCGTTAAATTTGCCCTTTGATGCTAATTTGTGTGTGGGCTATCCGATGTTGCATGCTTTCTTTGAGAATCTGAATTTAAATGGTTATGAAAGGTACTGTGGTTGGATTCAGATTATTAAGAGGGAAGAATACAATATCGTTGATGGTGAGCAAATGATTAATGTTGTATACGATTTAGATGTTTCAGAGGAGATGAGAACCCATGGGTTGCCATATTTTGGGCTTGGTTATCCAGCAGAATTGTTTGATGCTCCCTGCAATAATTTGAATGGGAATGAAAAAGTAGTCTGGACGGCGTATACATATCTGGTGGATGTGCCTTCAAGAATGAATGGTAATAAGTTACTCTTCCTGACAGGATTCTCTTGGGGATATACCGAGAGCTTGGACAAAGAGGTTGATTTGTTAGATTTTAAAGTATTATCTGAAAAAGATTGGGAAGAGCATCGAAGATATACAGAAATTTAATTGAGAGGTATTTGGAAACAATTTTGTTGGTGAATGATAGGAAGTATGTGAGGTAATAATGGAATCTAATACCGCGTTGACTAATTTTAATAGGGAACGATATGAGGAGTATCTGCAGGATATTGAGCTTGCGAACAAAGCTATGTCAGAGGCGATGTTAAATGTAGCGGATGAGGATTTGATTTGTGATGTTTATGCAATACCTTCCGGTAATCACCAGACTTTTTATGGGAAGATTTTTTGTCTGGGAGGGAGATATAGTCTTGTTTATGCAAAGCCAATATTAAATCATCCGGTGTATTATCCGGAAGAGATTTATATGTATCTTTTTAAGGATGCGATTGCTGTAAATAAGAAAGATGGCAGGCAGATGGGAGAGATTGTATGTGGTATGACATATTTAGAAGAGGAATTTGTAAGGAATCTCTGTAGTAAGCTGAAAGCCTTGCCGGATAAATTTGTACTTGAAGAAGATGTGTTTGTGCTGGATGGTGTGATGCATGGAATCCGGGTTTATGAGAATGGTCATATTCAAAAAGAGATTATTTATAAAGATTCGGAGCGCATTCCCTATAAAGAGGGAAATATAGCAGAATTGCAATGGTACTATTCAGCTTTCTATTTGATGATAGAACAGATAATTGGTCAGGGAGCCAAGGGCAAGCGAACGGGTTGTAATTGTAACCAATATGAACCCGGGGAATATTTGAGAGAATATGCAGATTATTTAGACTTTTATGAAGAAAATTCAGATGGTACTCGATATAAGTGTGCTTATTGTAATAGTTTTTGGCGAAGTGATACCAACAGCCCCGATATGAATGTGCGATATAAGAAATATAAGGAAAGCGAGAACTAGACATGGGAGCGCTGAATGCGGCAAACATCAAAAAAACAATATATTATTTTCAGCGCAATGGTCTGAAAAATACATGGTATGCGGCGCGGGAGCGTCTTGAGCAGGCCAAGGAGGCAGCCTATACTTATGAGGAGCCTTCTATAGAGGAGCTTGCAAGACAGCGTCAGACGGTGGAGCAAGGGGCGAAAACAGGTGCCTATGAAGGAATTGACTTTAGCATTGTAGTGCCCTTATATCGCACCAAGCCGGAGTTTTTGAGGGAGCTGATTGAGAGTCTTCAGGCTCAGACTTATCCCTTTTGGGAGGTCATTTTGGCAGATGCTACTGAGGATGACAGCGTGGGGGCGGTCGTGAAGGAATTTGGAGAACCTGCAGCAATCCACTATATCCATTTGCCCTCTAATGATGGCATTTCCGCCAATACCAACGCGGCACTTCCTTATGCGAAGATGAATTATATTGGCCTGTTGGACCATGACGATATATTGACTCCGGATGCATTGTTTGAGATGGCAGAAGCTATCCGACAGGCAAGGGAGCAGGGGCAGGAGCTTCAATTGATTTATTCCGATGAGGATAAATGTAATGGGGATGCCACGGAGTATTATGAACCTCATTACAAAGAAAACTTTAATTATGATTTAATTTTGAGTAATAATTACATCTGTCATTTTATGGCGATGAAGGGTGAACTTATGCAAAAGCTTCGGTTCAGACCGGAATATGATGGTGCCCAGGATTATGATTTGGTGCTCCGGGCGGTGACGGAATTAGGTATTCCGGCAGAACCTGATAAGGAGACAGCCATTGCCCATGTGCCCCGGATTTTGTATCACTGGAGGTGTCATGCTTCTTCCACAGCGGAGAACCCCCGCAGCAAGGAGTATGCGTATGAGGCGGGCAGAAAAGCTTTGCAGAGTCATCTGGAAATGAATCATATTTCCGGTCAGGCGGTTCATCTCAAGCATGTAGGATTCTATCAGGTTCAGTATACATCAGATGTGTTTGAAGTCAGAAAGGACATCGGTGCTATAGGTAGTGTTCTCACCAAAAAGGGGAAGATTGTCTCAGGACGTATGGACGAGGATGGAAATGTGTATTATAAGGGCTTGTCCAAGCACTTCAGCGGTTACCTTCACCGTGCTGTTCTTACACAGAATGCAGGGGTTATAGACATTCGTTCCATGGTAGTGCGGGAAGAGTTAAGAGATTTATTTAAAGAAATAACAGGTGTTTCCTATAAAGCTATTCCCGGTACACAGATATTTGATGCAAGTACTTTGCCTCAGGGTACAAATTACAAGGAATTGAGTATTAAATTAAGCAAAGAGATTCGCAGACAGGGTTATCGTTTGCAGTGGTATAGGAGAGATAATGCATAAAATAACGGTTGTCATCCCGAACTACAACGGAATAAAATATCTTAAAAAATGTCTGGAATCCCTTTATGCACAGGATACAGATACTCCTGATTATCAGGTTCTAATAGTGGACAACGCATCCGCAGATGGTAGTGTGGAGCAGGCTGAGGAGCTGTTTCCTCAGGCTCGGATTATCCGCCTTGAGACCAATACCGGATTTTGTCATGCAGTGAATGTAGGCATAAAAGAGTCGGATTCCCCATATATTATATTACTTAACAATGACACGGAAGTGAAATCCGGTTTTATAAAGGCTTTGTATCATGCGATTGAAAAGGATTCTAAGATTTTTTCAGCCAGTGCCCGGATGCTTATGTGGGATCGTCCGGATTTACTGGATGGAGCGGGAGACCTTTATAATGTGATGGGATGGGCCTTTGCGAGAGGAAAAGGTCGTCCGGCGGCAAAGTACGATAAGTCTGTCAGAATTTTTTCCTCCTGTGGCGGTGCTGTAATTTACAGAAGAAGTATTTTAGAGAAAATCGGCTTATTTGATGAGTTGCATTTTGCTTATTTGGAGGATTTGGACTTAGGTTATCGGGCAAGGATTCAGGGATACTATAATGTTTATGAGCCCAAGGCGGAGGTTCTTCACTATGGAAGTGCGTCCACCGGATCCCGCTATAATGAGTTTAAGACCAAGCTGGCATCTGCCAATAACATTTATGTCATATATAAAAACATGCCAATACTGCAAATCGTATGGAATTTGCCCTTTTTATTCATGGGATTTGTGATTAAATGGTTGTTTTTTGTACGAAAAGGAATGGGAAAAATCTATCTTCAGGGCTTGCAGGCTGGCTGGAAGCGTTGCCTTTCTGCGGAAGGACGGGGGCAAAAAGTTTGTTTTAAATTTAACAATTTGTCGCATTATTTTCACATTCAACTACAGCTATATGTCAATTTGTTTAAATTTTTTCTTCAAAATTGATAATTTTTGCCAATTGTATTTAATGGTGATATCGTGCATAATTTATTAGTGGAGGTGTTCTGATGGCTAAATTAGATGGAATGATATATGCAATAATATGTATTGTTGTTGTTGCTTTGGCTGTTATTGTGGTATGGAAAGTAAGTAAAATGATCATACAGGCTAGAGAAGATAAGAAGCCCGGCAAGATTCAACAGTCCTCATATGTTCAGTTGAATGCAGCTGCCAAGCAGTCTGGGACGCATGCGGCATCTTCGGAAGGGTACAAAACTGTAAAGGGCTTTTTGGCTAAGCTGGATACAGAGCGTCAGAACAGATACATGCCGGGGCGCAATGCTTATGAGATGGCACGTACCAATGGTAATTTGAGAAGTATTATATTCCGTGATGCTAACGCTATACAGAAGCTTTTGGATGAGAAGGCCGGGACAGGCGAATTCATTGGTCCGAATAAAGAGATTGTCAAATTTGATCAGGTCATTGGGCAGTATGTGGATGTAGATGGTTATACCAAGCGTGAGACCAAGCTTGGCGTTATTCATTATACTGCAGAGGGGGCTTACATTGTGCCTGCCAGACCATGTTGAGGAGGTGCTTTTGGAAATGAATGATTTGCTTATGGTTCTGAGTAAATATCCTAACGGTACATATCTCAAATTAACCTGGCCCCATGAGGGTCTGATATTGGGTGGAAATATTGAGACAATATATGAGACAGATAATGGTAAAATGGAAGGGTCTTCCATGTATCAGGAATATTATGCCTGCGCATTTCGGGTAAAGAAAAATATTCAGAATACAGGTACCTTGTCCTATCCTTACAACACCTTGTTAGAGATTTCAGCAGATACAGCGCCTACAATGATTTCCTTGGAGGATGACAGCATTATCTGGCCTGTGTAAGTGCAATAATAAATGAATGGAAAAAATCCGAAGCCAATTGGCCTCGGATTTTTTGTTATGCAGGAAAGACTTTTTCACAGCTACGAGAAGAGTACACTCTGAAAGTCAGGCTTCTTGATTGTACTGCACCAGCACCACATGTTCCACGCCGTTAATTGCAGATAATTCATCCACCAAAGCCTTGGAATCATCCTTCAGGCGTAGTGCGAAGGTTTCTTCAATTACTTTTCCATGTCGGATTTTGGATTTCAGCTGGAGCTTTTGGGCGGATAATGCATTGGTCAAAGCTTCAGTAGCTTCATCTGTATACTTTATTACCAACAGATAAGAGGCGCTTCCGTTTATCATCAGATAGCTGATAATGAAAATAATATTTACAATCAAGGTTCCTGCTACAGCTACAATATATAGTCTTGCACCTGCGGTCAAGCCGGCGGCAATGGCAAAAAACAGAAAGCCTACATCTAAGGGTTCTTTCACTGCTGCACGGAAACGTACAATGGAGAGTGCACCCACCATGCCCAATGACAATACCAGATTGGTGGAGATGCACAGAATGATAAAGGCTGTGACCATGGTCATCATAATCAGCAGCATGCCGAATTTGGTAGAGTAGGATACTCCTTTGTAGAAGTAGCGGTAGACCAGATAGATTAAGATGGAGCAGAAAAACGCCACACCCATGGCCATGGCCACTGTAGGTAGTGAGAGGGATTCAATCATACCCATTTGCTGCATGGAATCGGTAAGTATACTTTTAATGGAACTCATCTTTTACCTCCTAAATAATCTCCCTGTTTTAAGAGAAGATTTTGTCTACATAATGTATATTTTGATAAAGCAATTCTCTCACCGGTAACACTGTCCAGAAGCTGACGAATATGTTCCGGCAGAAA
Organism: uncultured Acetatifactor sp.; assembly: GCA_964403595.1. Classification (GTDB taxonomy): domain Bacteria; phylum Bacillota; class Clostridia; order Lachnospirales; family Lachnospiraceae; genus Acetatifactor. The sequence continues at coordinate 9,231 of CAYOGM010000026.1, forward strand.
TTTGTTGAATTTGATTTCTAAAATGGTATTTCCTCCGAGCACATCAAAGACATTGCCTTCCTGCCATATGGGAATATCAGGTTTTCCTGCCTGCAGGGCGGTATCAAAGGTGATACGCACATTTCCTACCGGATACACATAGGCCATGCGAATATAATCGACCACCACTGTGGAATGTAGTCCTTTTGTCTGTACCAGACCATATACATAGTCCGCAAGAGGATGTCGGTATTGCACAAGGGAACTGAAATCCCCTTGACACATTGCCTCGGCAGTTTCCTTTGAAATGGAGAGGGATTCCTTATAAATCAGATTTTCTTTCTTCTCCTTACGCTCCAATTTAATCACATCTGCCCGATAATCATAGTATCGGATACGAATTTTCTCGCGTTCACTGACGCCGGATTCCTTTTCTGAGTAAAAACGGTCATCCCTGGTGTCAAAATAAATACTACGTATCCGGTAACAGTCATCACTGTCACTGTGGCTGTCTGCCGGAAGAATGGCACTGATGCGCTGTTGCAGTAGGAGTGTCTGGGCGGGAGATAAAAGTTGTTTTATTTCCTGTCGATATTGCTTTTCTGACAATGAAGTTTCCTCCCTTTTCTTGACTCTTGCATATTGTATCAGATTTGACGTTCGCTAGCAAGTTTGATATTATAAGTGAGAATGTAAAAAGGATTGGAGAAGACATGAACAAGTGCCGGAGAGGATTTCAGGATAAGAGGCAGATTATAATAGCAGCAGGGCTGGTGGGATTATTGGCAGCTTTGGTGCTTTTTTCGCTGAGGCTTTCTTCTGTTACGGTAGAAACGGTTTACACGGTAGAGCCGGCGGGATTTTCGGTGCCCTCCGGATTTTATGCAAAGACAGTAAAGCTTGAATTGTATGCAGATGGTCCCGGCAGCATTTATTATACTCTTGATGGCTCGGAACCCAATCCGGGCAATGTGAGCTCCCTGTTCTACAAACCGGGAGATACGATTGAGCTTGCTTGCGGCAAAAATGAAACTGTTTACACAGTGCGTACGGTTTTTGTGCCTGATGAGATTCCGGAAGGAAGTGTGCCGGCAGTGAACAGTGCAACATACATTATTGGAGAAGATGTAAAGGAACGTTATGATATTCCGGTGCTGTCTGTGGCAGGCAATCCCGCTGATTTGACAGATGAAGAAGGTGGCATTCTGGCCATGGGTAACCGTGAACTGCGAGGGGCTGATACAGAACAGCCTGTGTGGATGACACTGTTTGACGAGAGCGGAGCAATCATATTTGCTCAAAAAGGCGGTGTTCGAGTGCACGGCGGCGCGTCCAGAGCCAAGAATCAGCCATCCATGCGTCTGTATGCCCGCTCGGAGTATGACAGTCAGAATGAATTTGCCTGTTTTTTGTTTGATAGCTATGGTGCATATAATACATTAATGACGGATTTGAAACGTGTGATTGTTCGCAATTCAGGAGATGATAATGGTTACGCGCATATACGAAACGAATATGCATCACGGCTGGCATTGAATGCGGGTTTTGCAGATGCTCAGGCTTCTTCTCCGGTATGTGTATATGTAAATGGGGAATACTATGGGGTGTATTGGTTTGTGACCAATTATGACGCGTCATATTTTGAGGAAAAATATGGCGAATATACCGGTGAGATGGTAGTTTTGGAAGGCGTGGTTTCTTTGATGCAGCCTCTTGAAACGGATGACGAGGTCACACTTCAGTTAAAAGAGGAATATAATGCGCTTCATGAATACGTTGCATATGCTGATTTGAAGGATGATGCAAACTGGCAGGCGCTGAATGCTGCCATTGATGTGGAGAATTTTCTTCAGTATGTGGCATGGCAGAATTATCTGGGTAATGCAGATGCCTTTGTGAACAACTTTAAGGTCTATCGATACTATTCTCCTGACGGAGAGTATCAGGATGGGACGGTTTTTGACGGAAGATATCGTTTTCTTTTGTATGATTTGGATGAGACTCTGGGATTCGGGATTTATGATGAGATAGCAGCGGAGGCAAGAACTTTGGCTGTGAGCAATCGGGTTGGGTATGATATTTACTACAACGCTCTGTTCCGAAATATTATGACGAGACCTGAGGGCAGGGACTATTTTATCCGTTATTATTTGTCCCTGATTAATTATCACTGTGCTCCGGACCGTGCGCTTCCGGTTCTGGCGGAAATGCACAAGAGCCATGAAAAGGAGTTGCAGTATGTTTACAATAATACAGACCTCATGGCGGGGAATACAGATATGCCCGAGGGGACAGACTATAGTCAGGTAATTAAAGAAGTGGGCGAAATAGAGAAATATATAATGGAACGCCCCGATTGGGCGATGGTGGACTTGGAGTCTGCTTTTGGTATCAGCCATCGTTATACATTGGAGGTAAATAATTCAGGTGAAGCATATATTGAGGTGGATTTTGCTGCTTTTCATGACACGCATTATGCCGGAACCTATTATGCGGATGTACCGGTAACCATATCGGCAATGCCTAAGTGCGGAGATAAGTTTGAGTATTGGCTGGTAGATGGAGTGGAATATTATGATAATCTGTTGACCATCACTGCGGATATGATTCAGGACGATGTGCTTTATATGGAATGTGTAACCTCAAGGGATGAGGATGCGGGGCTGTATGTTTCTGCTGTGAAGAGTCGTGGCGGAAGTGATTATATTGAGCTGACCAATTACGGAACCAATCCGGTGGATTTGGCTGAGTACATGCTTGCGGATGGTGAACAACAGGCCAATGCGTCTACACTGCCTTCTATCATTGTAGGTGCAGAAGAGACGATTACCGTATATTGTAAGAACTATAACGGTGCTGAGGCCATCGGCAAGCCGGAAACCGGCTTTAACCTCAAGGAGGGGGAGACTCTGTATTTGTATCGTGATAAACTCTTGCAAAAAGTATATATCCCCCGCATGGGAACTAAAGATGGTGTTTATCGCATGGATATTTACAGCAGTGTATTTTATGAAACTACTACAATGTTGGAATAATAATTCTTATGAAATCTTAAGAATTGACTTCATAAATACTTAAGTTGACGATAATATGAAGATTCCTGTAAAATTACACCATGGGTGTAGAGCTTTTGACTCTGTGTTTAAAGATACCGGGTGGTGCTTATGATTAGAGACAATCAGAAGGTATTTAACAGATTGCTTGTCGTATTGGATGCGGCAATTATTGCTGCTTCCTTTATGCTTGCCTATTTTATAAAATTTTATATTTTAAACGACGGACCCGGACCGGGCGTGCTTCCTGCCAAGGATTATTTGGAATTATTGCCCTTTATTGTGCCGGGCTTTGTGTTGCTGTATTATCAGTGCGGTGTCTATACACCGAAGCGTACTATTCGACGCCGGTTTGAAATTTACAGCATTGTTCAGGCCAATACAGTCGGTCTGGCAGCAATGATTATCATTCTCTATATGATAGTCAAGGAGATTAACTACTCCCGTTCAGTGATTATGTTCTTCTATATGTTGAATATTTTTCTGACAAGCTGCTTGAGACTGGCGTTGCGCAAGAGTCTTCAGACCATACGCAGCAAGGGTTATAATCTCAAGCATATTTTGTTGGTTGGATACTCCCGTGCAACGGAGGCCTATATTGATCGCCTTCATGACAATCCTCAGTGGGGATATGTAGTGTGTGGTGTATTGGATGACAATATTCCGGCAGGTACAGTGTACAAGGGTGTTAAGGTTTTGGGCAGTCTGGGTAATCTGGAGATTATTCTGCCTGAAAACAAACTGGATGAAATCGCCATAACTCTTGCGTTGAAGGATTATGATCATTTGACAGATATTGTTAATATATGTGAGAAATCAGGTGTTCATACCAAATTTATTCCGGATTATAACAGTCTGATTCCTACAAGGCCCTATACAGAGGATTTAATGGGATTGCCTGTGATTAACATTCGTTATGTGCCCTTGACCAATACAGGCAATATGTTGGTGAAGCGTGCAGTGGATATTGTAGGTTCTCTGTTTGGAATATTGATTTTGTCACCGGTGATGCTTTTGTGTGCCCTGGCGGTGAAACTGAGTAGTCCCGGTCCCGTGATTTTTAAGCAGGAGCGGGTAGGTCTTCACAACAAGCCCTTTTATATGTATAAGTTCCGCAGTATGGAACAACAGGCGCCCAATAAAGAAAAGAAGGCATGGACCGTCAAAAATGATCCCAGAGTTACAGGGGTAGGCAAGATTTTAAGACGCACAAGTCTGGATGAATTACCGCAGTTATTTAATATATTAAAAGGGGATATGAGTCTGGTGGGACCCAGACCGGAGAGACCTCACTTTGTTGAGAAATTTAAAGAAGAAATTCCCCGCTATATGGTGAAACATCAGGTTCGCCCCGGACTTACCGGGTGGGCACAGGTAAATGGTTTGCGTGGTGATACATCCATTCGCAAACGTATTGAGTATGATATTTATTACATCGAAAACTGGACACTCAGTTTTGATGTGAAAATAATTTTCCTGACGTTCTTTACAGGATTTATCAACAAAAACGCATATTAATGCAGATGAAGGAGAAAAGTGGGTTATGGCTGAGAACTACAAAGGTAACGCAGGTGCAAAGAAGGCATCGAAAAGCAAAAGTAAGGTAATTATTTTTGCCATTGAGATTCTGTTGATTCTGATTATGCTGGCAATTTTGGCATTTTTCTGGAAGCAGGAGGGTCCCAAGGTAGTGGAGCTTGATAAGGACAAACTGATTAATGAAGAGCTTTTAGAGAATAACAATTCCAATGGTGAGGATGACACGATGACCGGAGTAATTGCGGACACCGGTTATATGAATGTGGCACTGTTTGGTGTAGATGCAATTACAACCAACGGACTTTATAAGGGTAGCCGAAGCGATAGCATTATGATTGCAAGTATTAATATGGATACCGGTGACATTAAGCTTGTCAGTGTATATCGTGATACTTATTTGAACCTTGGTACAGATACTTATAATAAATGTAACCATGCATATGCGGGTGGCGGTGCAGAGCAGGCCATCAAGATGCTGAACATGAACCTTGATTTGGACATTACCAACTTTGTTACCGTAAATTACCAGAGCCTGATTGATTTGGTTGATGGTCTTGGCGGCATCTACATTGATGTGGACAAAAATGAGTTGAAGCACATCAACAACTATCAGATTACCATTAATAAAGACTTGAATCTGGGTGGTTATACACCTGTTAAGGAGACCGGTTATCAGAAACTGAACGGTTTGCAGGCTACTGCTTATTGCCGTATCCGTTATGATATTCCCGGTGGTGACTTTGGTCGTGCATCTAACCAGCGAGAGGTTCTTAAGGCTATTGAGGAGCAGGCAAAGAAGACAGATGCAGCTACTCTGACTGCAGTATTTAATAACGTGATTGACGAGGTTTACACCAGCATGGACAGCAAGGATTTGCTGGAACTGGTAGGCAATATCAATAACTATCGCATTAAAGATGAGTCAGGTTTCCCTGAGGAGTCCATGCGTACTACTGGTAATATCGGTGCAAAGGGAAGCTGTGTAATTCCTATAGATTTAGAGAGTAATGTAGTATGGCTTCACGAGTTCCTTTACGAGGATACCGACTACACGGTTTCCGATACCGTTAAGGAGTGCGCAGCTCAGATTAAAGCAGATACATCATCCTATATAAATCGATAATATAACATAGAGCAAGGGAGCCTGGCAAAAAAATGCAAGGCTCCCTTTAACTTTACTACTTGTGTGGTATGTAATGTTTGAGTATAATGGGATAGGAAATGAGGAGTGACAAAATGGAAATTGATATTATTATACCGCTGTACAAGCCAGGTAAAGAATTGTTTACATTATTGGATAAGTTGGAGAAACAGACTGTTTCGGTGAACAGGATTATTCTGTTGAATACAGAGGAAAAATATTTCACAGCATTGACTTATGGTACGGATTTTGTGAAACGTTATCATAATGTGGAGGTGTTTCATCTCTCAAAAAGAGAGTTTGATCATGGAGGAACCAGACGATTGGGCGTATCCAGGTCCAATGCGCCGGTGTTTGTGATGATGACTCAGGATGCAGTTCCGGCAGATGAGTTTCTGCTTGAGAAGCTGACAGAGCCGCTTAAGGGGAATGTGGCAGCTGCTTATGCGAGACAGCTGGCGGACAATAAGAGCAGTGTGCTGGAGCGTTTCAGCAGGCAGTTCAATTATCCTGAAAACTCTTGTGTGAAATCTGCAAAGGATTTGGAGCGCATGGGTATTAAAACGTATTTTTGCTCCAATGTGTGTGCGGCATATCGTAGAGAGATATATGATAAGCAAGGGGGCTTTGTAAAGAGAACCATTTTTAATGAGGATATGCTATATGCTGCGGGTGCGATTGGTGCAGGGTATCAGATTGCTTATGTAGCGGAGGCCAAAGTGATTCATTCTCACAATTATAATTGCAGACAGCAATTTCACCGTAACTTTGATCTGGGTGTGTCTCAGGCTCAGCACCCGGAGGTTTTTGAAGGTATCAAGTCGGAATCGGAAGGAAAGCGCATGGTAAAGGCTGCCACGGCATATCTTAAAAAGAATCATATGGCGAGTAAAATACCGTATTTTTATATGCAATGCTTTTGGAAATATGCAGGTTATATTATGGGAAAACATTATAAGAAGCTTCCCCGCAAAATGGTGCTTGCCTGTACGGCAAGTCCTGTCTATTTTAAGAAATAAAAACTGGAGGATGTAATATGTGTGGTATTGTAGGTTATATTGGAAATAAGCCGGCAGCGCCTATTATTTTGGACGGACTGGCTAAGCTGGAGTATCGTGGATATGACTCTGCGGGTGTGGCTGTTTTTGATGGAGAGAAAATTCACACAGAGAAGGCGGCAGGCCGCCTGGCGGTGTTGGAGCATCTCACTCATGGAGGCGAGACTATGCCCGGATTTTCCGGAATCGGTCATACCAGATGGGCGACTCACGGTGCCCCCAGTGATTTGAATGCACATCCCCATACCAACAAGCAGGGTACCATAGCGGTAGTACACAATGGTATTATTGAGAACTATATTTCGCTCAAGAAAAAGCTTGAAAAAAAGGGATATGAGTTTGTGTCCGAGACAGACACAGAGATTCTGGCCAAGCTTTTGGACTACTACTACAAGGGAAATCCTCTGGAGGCAGTGAGCAAGGTGCTTCATCGTGTGGAGGGTTCTTATGCGCTGGGAATTATGTTTGCAGATTTCCCCGGAGAGCTTTATGCAGCCAGAAAAGACAGCCCTTTAATCGTTGGACGAAATGATGATGGTTGTTTTATTGCATCCGATGTGCCTGCAATTTTGAAGTATACCAGAACTGTTTATTATATGGATAATCAGGAGGTTGCCTGCCTGAAAGCGGATGATTTGCAGTTTTATTCCGTGGATGAGGAGGAACTTTACAAGGAGTCTGTTACCATTGACTGGGATGCAGATGCCGCTGAAAAAGCCGGTTATGAGCATTTCATGTTAAAGGAAATGTATGAACAGCCTAAGACTATTACCGATACGATTTCTCCTCGTATACATGAGAATGATATTGTGATTGAGGAACTGAATATGTCTGATGAGGAGCTTCGTGAGATTCGCAAGATTCATATTGTGGCTTGTGGTTCCGCATATCATGCAGGCGTGACTGCAAAGTATGTTATTGAAGGTCTTGCGCGTATTCCGGTGGAGGTGGATGTGGCCAGTGAATTCCGCTATCGCAATCCCATCCTAGAGCAGGGGGCCATGGTAATTGTTATCAGCCAGTCCGGTGAGACTGCAGATACTCTTGCAGCGTTGCGGGAGTCCAAAGCTCGCGGATTTAAGGTGCTGGGTATCGTCAATGTGGTTGGAAGTTCTATTGCGAGAGAGGCTGACAGTGTCATGTATACATGGGCAGGTCCTGAGATTGCTGTAGCCACTACCAAGGCTTACAGTGCACAGCTTGTTGCAGTGTATATGCTTGCCATGAAGCTGGCTAAAGCACGTGGAATTGTAGATGAGAAGTCCTTTAACAGTCTGTTATCCAGTTTGCGCTGTCTGCCGGACCAGGTGGAGATGCTTTTGGCACAGAAGGAGAAAATCCAGCACTTTGCTAACCGTTATGTGGGTGCGAAGGATATTTTCTTTATTGGGCGAGGTGTGGATCATGCAATTTCTTTGGAAGGCTCTTTGAAATTAAAGGAAATTTCCTATGTCCATTCGGAAGCCTATGCGGCAGGTGAGTTGAAGCATGGTACAATCTCTCTCATTGAGGAGGGAACTCTGGTAGTGGCAGTGTCTACTCAGGAGGATTTGTTTGCCAAGACTATCAGTAATATTGTGGAGGTGAAGGCTCGCGGTGCCTTTGTTATGGCAGTGACCAATGAGGGCAACAAGGCCATCGAGAAGGCGGCAGACTATGTGGTTTATCTGCCGGAGACCTGCAACTGGTTCACCAACTCATTGGCTATTATTCCTTTGCAGCTATTTGCGTATTATGTTGCGCTTGCTCGCGGCTGTGATGTCGACAAGCCCAGAAATCTTGCAAAATCTGTAACAGTGGAATAAAAATTTTGATTTAATATTTGTTTCACTTTCTTATCACAAATTGAACACATTTGCTATATATACTGATATTGTCAGTTGAATATGTAGTTTGTTTGGATTATAGGAAAAGAGGGATTTTATGCACGATAACGAGAATTACGGACAAAATAATTATCATTTTAACTATATGGATGGGCAGCCTCAGCCTCAGCCGGAGCCTGCTGCACAGCAGAATGTGGCCCAGCCGGAGCCGGTTGTACGACAGAATGTGCCTCAGCCTGAGCCTGCTGCACAGCAGAATATGCCTCAGCAGGGAAGATTTGTGAGGCAGGATATCCCCCAAACCGAGGCCTTTGCGGATTGGAATGGAGCCGGAAAAGGGTCGGTGCGGGAACGAAAGGATATTTCAAAGGAGTCGTCTAAAGAGATTTCTAAAGAGATTTCTAAAGAGATTTCTAAAGAGACTTCTAAGGAGGCGACTAAGAAGATGGGATTTTTCCCCAAGCTGCTCATAAGTGTCAGTCTGGGTTTGTTCTTTGGTATTTTTGCAGGAATTGGTTTTGTCGGTGTACAGCAGGCATCTGATGCTTTGCAGCCGGAGGAACCTGTGATAGAGATGCCGGTTCAGGGCGATGTGGATGTGGAACAGGAGTCTGTGGAGACTGTTTCTTCGCAGGTACAGCCTACAGGAACAACGGTGGTGTATTCCGATTCTGCTACACGTGTTTCTGATATAGTAGAAAATGTAATGCCGGCCATGGTTTCTATTATTAATAATTATACAGAAGTAAGTTCTTTCTGGGGACAGACCTACAGAGAGGAGTTGTCCTCCAGTGGTTCAGGTATTATTGTTTCCGAGAACGAAGAGGAACTTTTGATTGTATCCAATCAGCATGTAATTGCGGATGCAGACCAGCTCTTGGTGACCCTTATCGATGAGACTCAGGTGGAGGCTTATGTAAAGGGTGTGGATACAGACATGGATCTGGCTGTTATTGCAATCCGTCTGGAGGATTTGAGTCTGGAAACCCGAGAGGCTATCACCATTGCTACTTTGGGTAACAGTGATGAACTGATTCTGGGTGAGCAGGTGATTGCCATCGGTAACGCCCTCGGTTATGGACAGTCTGTAACTGTAGGATATGTAAGTGCTTTGGACAGGGAGATTGAGTTGGAGGATGGTTCTCAGCGTAGCTTTATTCAGACGGATGCAGCTATTAACCCCGGTAACTCCGGCGGTGCGCTTCTGAATGCCAAGGGTGAAGTAATCGGTATCAATTCCAACAAGATTGGTGGCAGTTCCATTGAGGGTATGGGCTACGCGATTCCCATTACCGCAGCAAGTCCTATTATTGGTGAGCTGATGGAGAGACAGACCCGTAATAAGGTAAGAGAGGCTGATTTGGGTTACATGGGTATCACCTATGAGGATGTAACCGACCAGATTGCCATGATGTATGGTATGCCCAAGGGCGTGTATGTAGTTTCTGTTCTGGAAGGAACCGGTGCAGAGGCAGCAGGCATGGTTATGGGTGATGTTATTGTGAATTTTGATGGTGATAGAATTAGCGGTTTCCAAGATTTGCAGTCAGTGCTTCAGTACTATGCAGTGGGAGACACCGCAAAAGTAACAGTTATGCGTCCTGTAAATGGTGCATACAAAGAGGTAGAGTTGTATATAACTCTGGGTGAGAGACCGAAAACGGACAATTAATATGGACCGGGTGGCGGAAAGCTACCCGGTTTTTTGCTCTATAGGAAAGACCTTGTCACACTAAAGTGTGAAAGTCTTTCCTAAAACAGACAAACAAAATCTAAAATTGCAAAAAAAAATATGTAGAGAAATGGTAATTAATGTGTTATTATAGTAGAAAGTACAAGTGCGTGGCAATTTCAAAATAGGGAGGACTTGAAATGCAGGAGACTGATACTCGAGTAGGTGTCTTGAATTCTATCAGAACCAAAATACTTCTGTTTGTTGCGTTTGCAATGATTGTAACGGCATTGATTTGTATGTGTGGTACGATTCCGCGATTGCGAGATAATATGACGGAGACTACTCAGAATTATATGATTGATGTTGCATGGACTGTGGGACACGGACTGGATCGCGAGATTGCTCACAGTACACGTGAGGAAGTTATGACGGCTGAAGAGCTTGATATTCTGGCCGGAGAAGTAGGAATCGAAGGATTGGATTCCAGCTATGCATATATCGTAGGAGCCGATGGTACTATGTTATATCATCCTTCACCGGATAAGATTGGTCAGCCGGTAGAGAATGATGCGGTTAAGCAGTTGCTCGCAGAGGTTGGTAAGGGGAATCGTCCTGAATCCGATGTAATTGAGTATATTTATAAAGGCGTAATGAAATATGCTTCCTTCTACATAGGTGAAAATCTTGACTTTATCGTAGTAGTTACTGCGGATGAAGAGGAGATTGATGCAGGTACTACTTCGGTTCGTAATAAGGCAATCTTTTTTGTTGTAATCGGAGTACTTATATGTATTGTCCTTTCATTCTTCATCACCGGTTCTTTGGTTAAGCCGATTATCGGGGTGAGTGGTGCGATTGTGAAGATGGCTGATATGGATTTCCGAGATGATGGTGTATTGGAAGCGGTTGCCAGGAAAAAGGATGAGACCGGTCTTATGGGACGCTCCCTTTTGCAGATGCGTAAGGAAATGGTTGCTGTAATTCAGAAAATTTCTGGTCAGAGCAATGAACTTCACGATGCTTCTGAGAGTATGAACCGTTCGGCCAATCATACAGCAGAGTCAGTGGAACAGGTGGAGAAAGCCATTAACGAGATTGCACAGGGAGCAACTTCGCAGGCACAGGAGACCCAGACCGCTACAGAAAATGTTATTCTCATGGGAGATATGATTGAGGAGACTAACCGTGAGATTGATGCATTGAGAGACAGTGCAAATTCCATGAATGCTGCCGGCAACAAGGCAATTGAGATTCTGGCACAGTTGAATGAATGTAATCAGCATACCAAGGATGCTATAGAAGTAGTTTATGAGCAAACCAATACCACAAACACTTCTGCAATGAAGATTAAGGCTGCAACAGATGTAATTACCGAGATTGCAGAGGAGACCAATCTTCTGTCACTGAATGCTTCCATTGAGGCTGCTCGTGCAGGTGAGCAGGGCAGAGGCTTTGCAGTGGTTGCTTCTCAGATTCAGAAACTGGCAGAGCAGTCTAATAACTCTGCGCAGGAGATTGCAGTTATTATTAATGAATTGATTAGCGATGCAGCCAAGTCCGTTGAGACCATGGAGGATGTAAAGGGTGTTATCAAACAGCAGGATGAGCATGTGAAGAATACAGAGGATTCCTTCCGTGATGTTGCTTCCGGTATTGCCCAGTCCATCAATGGTATTCAGACGATTACGGCCAAGACGAAGCAACTCAACGAAGCAAGAACCCGCGTGGTTGATGTGGTACAAAATCTTACTGCCATTGCTGAGGAAAATGCAGCAGGTACAGAGGAGACTTCCGCATCTGTTACAGAGGTAGGCAATACCATGAATGATGTGGCTGATGAGGCAAATCATCTGAATGGAATTGCTACTGCTCTTGAGGATAGTGTAAAAGTATTCAAGGTAGATTAAAGGGCTTGAGATGAGTGCCGTAAGAGCAAACGGCATGTAAGAAGTCGGATTTTGTTGCATGGCAAAAATCCGGCTTCTTTATTATATCATTAAGCGCTTTATAAAATCTTCACTTGTACTGATTTCCCATATTGGGTATAATGGGAAAGAAGTTCGCAGGTTGTGGAAAGGGTATGGTTATTAATATGTCAGATATTTTTGATAATAACAATGATTTTAAAGAGGTAGATACCGATAATCTGGAGTCTGCCGTTGTGGAAAAGGAAGAGACTTCAGATTCTGATAAAAATAGTGAGTATGAGGATGTGTGTTTTGTCTGTCGCAGACCGGAGTCCAAGACGGGCAGAATGTTCAAGCTGCCCAATAATATCTCTGTCTGTAATGACTGTATGCACAAGACCATGGAGACTGTAAGTCAGTTTGACTATCAGGGGATGTTAAACAATCCCAATTTTCAGCAGGATATGGAGCAGTTTTCCCGTCAAAGCGGTTTTCCTAACATTAGATTTGTGAACATGGCGGACTTGCAGGGAGAGGGCGGTATTCCCAACAAACAGAAGCTCAAGAAGAAAAAGAAAAAAGAGGGTGATGCACCCGCCATTGATATTCGCAATATCCCTGCGCCTCATAAGATTAAGGCTCAGTTAGATGAGTATGTGGTGGGACAGGAGCATGCCAAGAAGGTAATCTCTGTAGCAGTATATAATCACTACAAACGAGTTGCCACCAATACCATGGACAGCATCGAAATTGAGAAGTCCAACATGTTAATGATTGGACCCACCGGTTGTGGTAAGACCTATCTGGTGAAGACACTGGCAAGACTTCTGGATGTGCCTTTGGCAATTGCCGATGCAACCTCTCTTACGGAGGCCGGATATATTGGTGATGATATTGAGAGCGTGGTGTCCAAGCTGTTGGCAGCTGCTGACAACGATGTTGAAAAGGCGGAACAGGGTATTATCTTTATCGACGAAATCGATAAGATTGCCAAGAAGAAGGAGACCCACAGCCGTGATGTCAGCGGTGAGAGTGTGCAGCAGGGTATGTTAAAGCTTTTGGAGGGTGCAGAGGTGGAAGTACCTGTGGGTGCCAACAGTAAAAATGCCATGGTGCCTCTTGCCACCGTGAACACCCGCAACATTCTGTTTATATGTGGAGGTGCTTTCCCTGATTTGGAGGAGATTATCAAAGAGCGTCTGAATAAAAGTGCAGCCATTGGTTTTGGTTCTGAATTAAAGGATAAATACGATAAAGAGAAAAATATCCTGTCTAAAGTCACCGTGGAGGATATCCGCAAATTCGGTATGATTCCCGAATTCATTGGACGTCTTCCCATCATCTACACCCTTGAGGGCTTAGGCAAGGATATGATGGTGAAGATTTTGAAGGAGCCCAAAAACGCTATTCTGAAGCAGTACCAGAAGCTATTAGAGCTTGATGAGGTGAAGCTGGAATTCACCGATGAGGCACTGGAGGCCATTGCGGACAAGGCATTGAAACATGACACAGGTGCCAGAGCACTTCGTTCCATCATCGAGGAATTCATGCTGGATATCATGTACGAGATTCCCAAGGACGATAATATCGGCAAGGTAACCATCACCAGAGAGTATATTGAGGGAACCGGTGGCCCTGTTATCGATATCCGCAGTAATCAGATTAACCATGTGCCGATGGAAGAGTTGAATACCATTTCGTAAAAATTATAGATATGTGCAGAGGAGAAATTCGTTTTAAAATGTCATAAAACGAATTTCTTTTTTTACAACAAAAAAATGGTTGTATTCTATTGACAAATAAAAAATATATGGTATTATAAACATATGAATAATCATTCATATGAATGAATGTTAAAATGAACGCGAATGGGAAGCATTTGCAACTAGAAAAATCAGGAGGAAAAGACAATGAAAAAGACTTACAAAATTGAAGTAGACTGTGCAAACTGTGCAATGAAGATGGAGGAGGCCACCAAGTCTGTAGAGGGTGTGAAGGATGCAGTGGTTAGCTTTATGACTCAGAAGATGAATGTGGAGTTTGAGGATGGTGCGGATGAGAAAGCAGTAATGCAGGCAGTAGTGAAGGCTTGTAAGGTGGTAGAGGAAGACTGTGAGATTTATTTGTAGGATGACTGATAAATCATATAATAACGAAAGGCGTTAACATGACAAAGAAGCAAAAAAAGGTTCTGCGCCGTATTATTGTTGCGGCGATACTCATGGTGGGTTTGACAGTTATTCCCTTAGGACAGCCATGGCAGTTTCTGCTTTATATGGTGCCCTACATTATTATTGGTTACGATATTTTGCGTAAGGCATGGAAGGGAATTTTAAATAAGCAGGTTTTTGATGAAAATTTCCTGATGGCAGTGGCTACGGTGGGAGCCATTCTTCTGGGTGAGTACCAGGAGGGTGTGGCGGTTATGCTGTTTTACCAGATTGGTGAACTTTTTCAGGCGGTTGCTGTGGGCAAAAGTCGTCGCAATATCAGTGAGCTTATGGATATCCGTCCGGATTATGCCAATGTGGAAAACGAAACAGGTGAGCTTGTACAGGTAGACCCGGATGAGGTAGCCATTGGTACAGTTATTGTAGTCTGTCCCGGTGAGAAGGTGCCTATTGACGGCGTGGTAGTGGAAGGAACTTCTACTTTAAATACAGGTGCTCTTACCGGCGAGAGTGTTCCCAGAGATGTGACGGTTGGTGACGAAATCATTAGCGGCTGCGTGAACAATGCCGGTCTTTTAAAGATTCAGACTACAAAGGAATTTGGTCAGTCTACGGTTTCCAAGATTCTGGAGCTGGTGGAGAATTCCAGTATGAAGAAATCCCGCTCGGAGAATTTTATTACCAAATTTGCCAAGTACTATACCCCGGCTGTGTGCTATGGTGCACTTGCTTTGGCAATTGTGCCTCCGGTAATCAGCTTGGTTATGGGGAATCCGGCGGCGTGGAGTACCTGGGTTATCCGCGCACTGACTTTTCTTGTTA